>RFGS01000095.1 GCA_003695905.1 Zetaproteobacteria bacterium
ATTGTGCATGATTTTCGCAACATCCTCACCTCCATCATCGGACAGGCGGAGATCCTTCAGATGGAAACCGAGAATGAACGTATACGCTCGGAGCTACAGGCCATCATCGAATCCGGGGAACGCGGGGCAACCATCGTCTCACACCTTCTCGCGCTGGCCAAAAAGGTCGAACAGACAAAAAGCCAGCGACTAGCACCCCAGCATCAGGCTGTTCTCGAACGCCTGATCGGGCTTGTCCGATTTCAATTGCCACCCCAGATCAGGCTGCGCCATGTCATTGAGGAACATCTCCCTGCGGTTGAGCTGAATGTCGTTGAAATGGAACAGATCCTGCTAAACTTAGTTTCTAATGCTGCTCATGCCATTGAAGGAGATGGCGAGATCGATCTCTACATCCGAACAGAGCAGGGAGCGGATGGACAATCATACCTGACCATCCGGGTCAGGGACACCGGCAAGGGCATTCCCGAAGATCAACTGAACCAGGTCACTCGGCCTTTCTGGACTTCTCGGGAGAAAGAGGGGGGAACAGGACTGGGCCTCACTATGGTGCAACGCATCGTCAAGCGACACCATGGACAATTGGATATCGCATCAAGCTTGGGGAAGGGGACGACAGTCACCATCAAGATCCCGGCGACAGTCCAAGCCGACGACAACTGGCCGACATTCGGCGCGCCGGCCTTGCACGCTGAAACACACACCATGAAGCCAGCCAGGATTCTTCTGGTGGACGATGCGGAGGAGGTACTTCGCATTCATCAGGCACTGATCTCACGCATGGGACATGCGGTGACACCGGCCACAGATGGAAAGAAGGCACTCGATCTGTTGAGAAGCAGCAAAGCCCCATTCAACTTGGTGGTGACGGACTATCGCATGCCTGAACTGGACGGCCTTGGCCTGCTGGAGGAAATCCGCCGCAGCATGCCAAACCTTCCCGTCATCATGATCACGGCCTATGGAGAGGATGAACGCCTGAAGAAAGCACGGGAGCTGGACGCAATGCTGCTGAACAAGCCGGTCAACTTTCACAATCTGGAACAGGCCATCCAGCAGGCGCTCACTCCTATCCGATCAGCTCAGAAGCCCTGAAATCGGCATACACGGCATCGGTAAAATACAATCCCTGCGCCGGGGCCGTCGCCGCCCCACGAGTCCGGTCCCTACTTGCCAGCAACTCGGCAAAATTCCCGGGCGAGCGCTTTCCAAGACCCACCTCGACCAGATTGCCCACGAGATTGCGCACCATACGATACAGAAAGGCATCGGCCCGAACCTCGATACGAATGCAATAACCTTCCCGGTCAATCCGAATATCCCTGATTTCACGCACAGGACTGTGGGCCTGGCATCCGCTGGCACGCAATGCACTGAAATCATGACGCCCAAGGGCATACCGGGAAGCCTCATACATGGCATCAATGTCCAATGCTCGCGGCATCCACCAATGGCGCCAGCGATCAAGAGCCGAAAGGGTTGTGCGATTCCAGATCTGATAGCAGTAGGCCCGTTCCAGACAATCGAAACGGGCATGAAAATCCGCTGCCACCTTCTTCAGACCAATCACTCGAACCGTGGGGGGGAGATGTGCATTGAGGCCATGAAGATAGGCGCGAGGCGCACGATGCCATCGTTCAGCGCTGACATCCGCATGGACCAGCATGGCCCTTGCATGAACACCTGCATCTGTACGCCCCGCTGTCATCAGTTCGCGCCGACAACCATCAATGGCAGCCAAAGCGCTCTCAAGCGTCTGTTGTACCGAAGGTGCATTCGGCTGACGCTGCCAGCCGCTGAAGGCATGACCATCAAACTCGATCACCAGCGCAATCCTTTGGAGATTCATGTATACCATCCCACAGCGAGAAATGAAATGACAAACAGCCACCACCATGCAGCGGGCAGGGCCGGCACCGTTTCTCGGGAGCCGGACCAGACTTCCGCCTGTCTGCCCCAGCGCAGCCATAACGCTTCCGCATGCCGCCGGCCCAGCCACAGGGAACGACTGATTCCCGACTCAAGAAGATACGGCCAGACTTGCCAGCCCTTTCTGCCACAACGGCTTTCCTGCAGACCGCGCAGAACCTGAAGGATGCTTGCTCGCAACGGAAACAACAGCACCAGATAGGGATAGACCCTGGATCCCACGCCCGGCAAGCGGGCTATGGCGTGCAACCATTGTGATGCCGGCCAGAAACGTCCAACGCAAAGTCCTGCAAAATAAAATTGCACCAGATGCAGAGCAAGGTAACAACCTTGCAGCAGACCTTCGCGGGTCAGATGAACATGTGCTCCGCCAAGTAGGATCTCTCCAGGGGTGGCCAAGCCGTGAACGGCGATGATCGGCAGCACAAGCCAACGGAGCACTTTTACAGCCCGCATCAACGTGCGCACATGACGCTCGATCAGTGCAATCAACACCCCCGAAAGCATGATGACCAACAGCATGCCCCAGATGCTCAACGGATACATGATCAGGACAAGGATCTGAGTGGCCACGATGAGCCGTCCCGTTTTGTGCAAAAGAAGATTCATGCGGATGAGGTTACTTTTCCTCCCTCCCATTCCCTTCTTCCTCATCCAGTTGCCGAAGCAGATCATCCAGCCTCTTCGCATCATCCCCGTTTCCATCTGCAGCATGCTCATCGGCATCCGCAGACGATGTCTGCGGACCGGAATCCGCCGGCTTGCCGTCCTCATCTGCCGCTGAAAAATCGAAAACGAGCGATTCCTCTCCTGCCAGTTCGCTCAGCCGGGAAGGTGTGAGAGCAGCAGGTCGAACATCTTCTGCCTCGGGATCGAAACCGGAAAGGTCGAAATCAAGCGCCTGCTCCTCCTCCTTGGATTCTCCTTCTTCATCGGCTGAAAACACTTCTTCCGGGGATGCCTTGGATTCGTCCGTCGGGATAGCATCCGGCGACAACTCAGTCTCACTATCCCTGACATCACCAGCAGACACCAACGCGTCCCCGGCATCCTCCCGGGCTTCCATATTGGCTTCTGGCGCAGACCTGCCCCCCTTGCCATGTGCTGCGGAATCCTCTGGAACCTTCAGATCAAGCTCGCGCAAGGCTTCAAGAAAACGGCCATGTTCTTCCGGCGGCAACACGGCAAGCCCCTCCCTGATGCTTGCCTGCATGGCTTTTTCATCGCCCAGAAAACTGAGCACCAGCGCCTTCTTGACATGAGCCTCCAGTCGCTGTGGATCAAGTTTCAGGGCCTGTTCAACCATTTTCAGGGCCTCGTTCTCCATGCCGTAGCGAAGATAGACATCGGCCTCTGCCAGATGATCCACTTCGCTCTCCTGGGCCTCTTCATGCTTGGCCAGTTCCTGGGCTTGTTTTTCGGACGCTGCTGGGTGTTCGACGTCCGCCGTGGCATCGGCTGCATCATCGGAATCAGGTGAGCGGTCATCCACCGATGCCACGGTCTTCCTCTCGGATTCGCTTCCAAACGCCGTTGGTTCGACAGCAGGGTATGAAGCTGTTGGCGGTGGCACAACGGTTTGATGAATAGAAGAAGAACGCAACGAATCGACGGGTTCATTCCCGGTAGAGAACACCTGAGGCTGCTGTAGCGCGGCTGCTCGACCTCGGCGTAACAACACAAGCAAGCCCACCAGCATGACAAGAATCACGGCTGCAATACCCGTCAAAATCCATTGCAGCATCATCTCATCCCGTTCTCTCTGTTGCTGCATGATTGTCAATTGCACCTGCAACTGTTGTAACTGCAATTGCACCGATTTGAGGGCCTGATTGTCGATGACTGGCGCCTGTTGGAGTGCTATTTCCTCATCAGGAGAACCTTGACCCGCACCCTGCGCCACTGGCTCTGCTGCAGGTGCCACCTGCAGCTCGTCCTGGTGTGGCGTTTCACTTGTCGGCCCACCTGCTCTTGTCGATGCCTCCGAACTCTCGGGCAGCGAAGACCCCATGACGGAAGACTCGGACACTTTTTCTTCGGCCGGCATGCTCTTAGAACTCGCTTCTACCGGCAGGGTCTTCCGCGACGTGGGCATCTGCCCGGCCTTAGAGACCGGCTCGGCCACAGCCGCTCCCATACGAATGCGTGGCTTATAGCGCTCTTCCTGGGCACGCTTCTCCTCCGCAGCCTTGCGGGAATGCTTGACCATCTCCTTCCAGCGTCGCAGATGCTCATCAAAGATCCGGCTGGCTTCCCTAGGTGAATGGCGCTCAACCTCTGCAGCCGTGGGAACCTTCAGCATGCTGCCGGCCCTCAGCAGATTAAAATTGTCAGCAGCAAACTTGTCCCGGTTCTTCTCGAAAAGCGCAACGACGACCTGGGCCAGGGTGTATCGGTCATCGATGCGCAGCCGCTGCGCAATCGTGGACAACATATCCCCCCTGACAATGGGGCCGTAAACCGCGGCGCGAGCCCAACCATCATAAGGCTTGAATGTGCCATCCTTCTTCATCACCGGTGCCTCGGACTTACCCACTGGAGAGGACGATACAGCAGGCTGCACAGCGACCTTGCCCTGCTCTGCCTGCTGGCTGGCAGCCGGTGCAGGATGAAGGGTATCAGCCAGCTCCAGAAACACCGGAAACTTCTTGAACTGGGTCAAATGATCGTGCGTGATGCGTATGATCAGATTGAAAAAACCCGTCCGGATGGGCGTGCTCGATGTGACCTCCAGATAAGGCCCTTGATCGGTTTTCAACCTCAGCTGAAGTTGCTTGACAACAGGATCCCGGTAGACCTCGAGGATCCGGTAATCGGATGCATCGGCTATACCAGCCTCCAGCGAGGAGCTACGTTCTCCAGCCGAAAGCAACACCGGAATGCGTGCAAAGAAAGGCTCTCCCAGATGACTGGCCACCTCGATCTTTCCCAGCGAAGCCGCATGGGCAGAAGAGTGCATGAGTAGAAACAGCACTGCTCCTGCTATAAGGATCCGAAACCGGGGCCTCAGAAACGTAATCGTTACCTCCCTCTCATCGAATCAGCATCTCGGCAATCTGTACCGCATTCAACGCCGCACCCTTACGCACGTTATCAGCCACGACCCACATCTGCAACGAATTGGGATGCGATGGATCATCGCGCAGACGTCCAACCCAGACATAATCCGTTCCCGCGGCTTCACTGGGCATGGGGTAATCCTCGCCCTGCGGATCATCCACGACGCAAATACCCTCGGCCTCGGCCAAGATCTCTCTGGCCTTCGCTGCCGGCAGCGGCGCCTCGAAGGTCACATTGATAGACTCGGAATGACCATAGAACACTGGCACACGAACGGTCGTCGCGGTGACGGCAATGTTCGGATCAAGAATCTTGCGTGTCTCATCCATCATCTTTCGCTCTTCTTTCGTGTAGCCATCATCCATGAACACATCGATGTGAGGAATCACGTTGAACGCAATGCGAGCCGGAAATACATCCGATTCGGCCTGACGTGCATTGAGCAGATCGGCCGTCTGACGCGCCAACTCATCCATGCCCTTGCCCCCGGCGCCCGAAACGGCCTGATAGGTAGATACGACAACCCGCCGGATGGGAACGACATCATGCAGGGGCTTGAGCGCAACAACCATCTGGATCGTTGAGCAGTTCGGGTTGGCAATGATCCTGTTATGCCGGGCCATCTCCAGGGCATCGGGGTTCACTTCGGGCACGATGAGAGCAACATCAGGGTCCATGCGCCAGGCACTTGAATTGTCGATGACATAGCAGCCCGCATCGGCAAAGCGGGGTGCATGCGCCAACGAGGTTCCCCCACCCGCAGAAAACAGCGCAATGTCCCACCCCTCGGGATTGAAGTGCTCAAGATCCTGGACGACATATTCCTTATTGTTGAACTCAATCCTGGAACCCGCACTGCGACTGGAGGCGACAGGAGCTAGATCAGCAACGGGGAAACTCCGTTCCTCGAGGATTTCCAGCATTGTACGCCCGACTGCGCCTGTGGCCCCCACCACGACAACATTGTAAGCATCCTTTTCCGGCAGAAAGCGTTCGCCCATGGTATCACTCCCCCAACATCCTGAGTCGTTGCACAACCGCATCTCCCATCGCCGAGCAGCTCACAGCTTGCTCCCCATGAAAGGCGAGATCGGCCGTGCGCAAGCCATCATCCAGAACCAGCTCGACTGCCCGTTCCACCTTATCGGCCAGATCGGCCCGAGCAAGCGAATAGCGCAGCATCATCGCCACTGAGAGAATGGTCGCCAAAGGATTCGCGCGATTCTGTCCGGCGATATCCGGAGCCGAGCCATGAATGGGCTCGTACATGGCATGACGCTCACCGATCGAGGCCGAGGGAAGCATGCCAATCGATCCCGTCAGCATGGAGGCCTCATCAGACAGAATATCCCCAAACAGGTTCCCTGTCACAATGACATCAAACTGCCTGGGATGACGAATCAATTGCATGGCTGCGTTGTCCACGTACATGTGTTCGAGCACGACATCGGAAAACTCCCGCTCATGCACCTCCGTAACAACCTCACGCCATAGCTCGGAGACCTCAAGCACATTGGCCTTCTCCACGCTACAGACCCTTCCCTTGCGCAAGCGGGCCGCCTCGAAAGCCTTTCGCGCAATGCGTTGCACCTCGCTTTCCCCATAAACCATGGTATTGAACGCACGCCGTTCTTGGCCATCGTGTTCCCAGCCGCGCGGCTGGCCAAAATAGATGCCACCGACAAGCTCTCGCACGACCAGAATGTCAACGCCCTCGATAACCTCCGGCTTCAGCGTCGATGCATCAAGAAGTTGCTGGTGCACCTTTGCAGGACGATAATTGGCAAAAAGTCCAAGATCCTCGCGAATGCGGAGCAGCCCTGCCTCCGGTCTCAGCGGCTTATCCAGAGGCTCCCATTTGGGGCCACCGACAGCCCCCAGCAGAACAGCATCAGCCGCCTTGGCAAGTCGTTGCGTTTGTTCGGGATAGGGATCCTGCGCCCCATCGAAGCCAGCGCCACCGATCAATCCTTCCTCACATTCTGCGCCGAGACCAAAGGATTCGTTCAACTCATCAATAACCTTGACGGCCTCGCGCACGATTTCAGGGCCTATGCCATCTCCTGGCAACACTGCTATCTTTACCGTCATGATTGCTCCTTCTTTCCCACTGCGGTCTTCACCGCAGCCAAAAATTCATCCACATCCTTGAATTCGCGATAAACGGAGGCAAAGCGCACATAGGCGACACCATCCAGACGGCGTAGCTGCTCCATCACGAAATCACCGATGATAGAGGCCGGCACCTCACTCTCGCCAAGTTCCTGAACAGCCCGCAACACTGCATTGACGCCGGCCTCAAGCTGCTCAGCGGAAACAGGGCGTTTTTCGAGCGCCTTTTGCATGCCCCGATGAATTTTCGACACATCGAACGCCTGTCGGGTTCCATCCTTCTTGACCACGAGCGGCAATCGCAGCGCTGCTCTTTCCAGCGTCGTGAAGCGCTTGCCGCAGGATGCGCACGCTCTCCTTCTGCGCACCACCGCTCCGTCATCAACAACCCTGGAGTCGATGACGCGGGTGTCCTCGTGGGCGCAGAATGGACAATGCATCGCCGTCGTTCCACCGATTAAGAAAGATACTCGTAGACAGGGAAGCGGTTGGTAAGCTTGTGCACCTCCTGTCGGACCTGTTCCAGCACCGTAGCATCCTCGGGCGCATGTAGAACGCGCAGGATCAACTCACCGATCAGGCGGGATTCAGCTTCCTTCATGCCCCGTGAAGTGATCACGGAAGTGCCGATGCGAATGCCGCTGGTAATGAACGGTGAGGCCGGATCAAACGGAATCGTGTTCTTGTTCACTGTGATGCCGGCCTGCTCCAATGCCTCCTCGGCCTGCTTGCCGGTCAGTCCCTGCGGCCTGAGGTCGACACGGAACATATGACAATCGGTACCGCCGGAAACGATGCGCAGGCCGTTTTCGGCGAGCGTTGCAGCCAGCGTCCTCGCATTACGCACGACCTGATGCTGATCTTCGCGGAAATCATCCCTGAGCGCCTCGCCAAAAGCCACGGCCTTCGCCGCAATCACATGCATCAGCGGTCCACCCTGGATGCCCGGGAAAATCCGCGAGTTGATCTTCTTGGCCAGCTCTTCGTCATCGGTCATGATCATACCGCCGCGGGGGCCACGCAGGGTCTTGTGCGTCGTCGTGGTAATCACATGAGCATGGCCCACGGGACTTGGATAAACCCCGGCCGCAATCAGACCCGCATAATGCGCCATGTCCACCATCAGAATGGCACCAATGGAATCGGCGATCTTGCGCATGCGTGCAAAGTCGATATGCCGCTCATAGGCCGATGCACCACCGATGATGAGCTTGGGACGATGGATCTCGGCCATTTTCTGCATCACATCGTAATCGATGAGCTCGTTGTCCTCGCGTACGCCGTAAGCGACGACGTTATACAGCCGCCCCGAAAAATTCACAGGGCTCCCATGTGTAAGATGCCCACCATGGGAAAGATCCATGCCCATAATCGTGTCTCCTGGCTTGAGCAGCGCCATGTACACAGCCATATTGGCCTGCGAACCGGAATGAGGCTGCACATTGACGTGCGTAACGCCAAAAAGTTCCCGCGCGCGCTCCTGGGCCAAGCGCTCGACCTTGTCCACATGTTCGCAACCGCCGTAATAGCGCCTTCCCGGATATCCTTCCGCATACTTGTTGGTCATCACCGACCCCTGGGCTTCCATGACAGCCCGTGAAACGATGTTTTCACTGGCAATCAGCTCCAGGGTATGACGCTGGCGCCCAAGCTCCGCAGCTATGGCATCTGCCACGGCCGCATCGGCCAAAGGCGCATTAAAAAAGCGATCACGATCCGACATGAAAAACTCCTGAACATTGTAGAAACCCGCGGCGCCGGACATGCGGCGTCGTCGGCCTTATCTTTTTTTGCGACGCGCATTATGGCCAAACCAGGCACGAACGTCATCCGCTTTCGCCGACACCCCGTTCGTGAAATGGGAAACACTCAGCAGGAATCAGTGTCTGTCGCGGCTCAGTTCATTGCGGTCCGTATGCACAAACCTGCGGCCATAAACCTCGATGATCGTGGTTTCCGCATAGGAGAGGCGGTCACCACCCACCTCGATCCAGTGCTCGAAACGGCATGTCCGGGCATGTTCATGCATGAATGGAGACTGGACGATACCCCATTCACCATTGCCTGCCGCCACCTGCAGGCGAACCCCATCTTCCGTATTCTCGACATGTCCGCCGGCCAGCAGGCATACGCCGCGCGGAATCACCAGCGATTGCATGATCCTTTGGCGTTCGGCATCCCACATCCAGTAGCCGGATTCATCATGAAAAACCTTTCCATCGGACAACCTGCTGACCCGCTGACGGTATTGCACGGCAGCCAATGTTTGATGCCCCGCATTGGTCACATCCCCAATGGCGCAAAACTCGATCGTCTCCCTGTAGGGGTTATGCACTTCCCCAGCCGGTTCGGGAGCCACATCCAAGCCCGCGTCGCCTTCCCAGCGACCGATCAACAGCTCCAGTGGGCCATAATCCGTTGTCATGTCAGCCCCCTCTGCAAGATGATGATCAGACTATGACTACCGATATTCAGTCGTCAACAAAGGAAGACTTGATGACCCATCGCTTTTCCCACGCCAACAAAAAAGGCCCCTGTCGGGGCCTTCCTGCAAACGGATCAATCCGATCAGAAGCGGCGTTCCCGGATACGGGCTGCCTTGCCGCGCAGCTGCCGGAGATAGTAGAGCTTGGCTCTACGCACCCGACCACGGCGGACGAGCTTGATGCTTTCCAGCATCGGCGAATGCAGCGGAAAAATGCGCTCCACGCCCACACCATTAGAGATCTTGCGCACGGTGAACGTGCTTGAGATTCCATTGTTATGGCGGGCAATGACCACACCTTCGAAAGCCTGCAGACGCTCTCTCTTTTCGAGCCCCTTCTTCGTCTCCTTGTAATCCACGACGCGAACGTTCACGCGAACGGTATCGCCTTCGCGAAATGCCGGAATGTCCTCGCGCAGCTGATCCCTCGTGATATCATCCAATGCACGCATTGCCTTATGCCTCCAAACTCGATGCATCCCTGCTTGCCAGGCGGTCCAAATAAATCGCCAAGGCCGCCCGGACGGAAAGGTGGCGAACCATACCCTCACCTTCGATGGGTGACAACCATCCATTTGGTTCTGGAAGGGATTCGGCATCCAGGCCATGACCAGTGCCAAACACGATCAGATGCCGTCCAGTCATTCCAGCCAGTGCCGATGGCTGAACCGTGCTATCCACAGGAGGGCGCGCCGAAGTGTACCAGAGCCGATAGCCGCACTCTTGGCGCAACACATCCAGATCGCGAACCAGATGCACCTGCTCAAGAGCTTTGCCTCGAGAAGGATTCCGCTTGGCGCCCTCGCCGCGCGTCCAATAAGCCAGCATCTCGCGCACCATGGCGTGCATGCCCTCGGACGGATGTACGATGTAGACGGGACGAATACCGAAGAACGCACAGCTTCTTGCAAAATCATGTACATCGATGGGCGTAATGGCCGTGGCTGTGGTCTTGCCGAAACGATCCAGCACAGGCCAGTGCACAAGGGCGGCCGCAATGCTATCAGTCTTCATGACGCTGCCTTGTTCGCGAGTGGGCCTGTTCTCTTCGCCATGCCTCAATGGCCTTGTGATTACCGCTGAGCAGCACGTCGGGAACCCGGTGTCCCTCAAATTCAGCAGGCCTCGTATAATGCGGCCAGTCCAGCAATCCCTCATGCCCGAAAGAATCCTGCTCGGCTGATTCATGGCTGCCAAGCGCCCCGGGCAAGAGACGGATCACGGCATCGATGATGCACAATGCAGCAGGCTCACCACCGGAGAGCACGAAATCCCCAACGGAGATCTGATCATCGACATAATGGCAGATGCGCTCGTCAAAACCTTCATAGCGGCCACACAGCAATGTAATGCCCGGCCAACCGCTCATTTCGCGCGCCTCATTCTGGGTGAAGCGTCTGCCCGCAGGCGTGAGCATGATGACACGCGTATCCGGCTGCTGTTTCCTTGCATGGCGAATGGCGGCCACAACAGGCTCCGGCTTCATGACCATGCCAGGACCTCCACCATACGGTGCATCATCCACCTTGCGATGCCTGTCACGCGCGAAGTCCCGGATCTGAATGGCCTCAAAAATCGCAAGCCCCGCGTCAAGGGCCCGCTTCGGAATCGAGCAGTTCAAGGGAGAGGCAAAGAACTCCGGAAACAGCGTCAATACCTGGATGTGAAACATGCTTCCATTCCAGGCGGCAGGCAGACCTCGATGCGCTTTGCCGACAGATCCACTTTCCCGATAATCTGCTGAGTAAACGGGATCATCCATTCACCCTGCTCGCCAGCATCCGGCGGTGTGCGCACAATCAGAATGTCCTGAGCGCCATATTCCTCCAGACGTACGACCTTACCCAGAAGGCCTCGCTTGGCATCGGCAACGCTGCAGCCAATAAGGTCGCACCACAGATATTCATCATTATCGACCGGAACATCCTCACGGGAAACCCAGATCTTCCAGCCGCGCAAAGCTTCGGCATCCTCGACGGTATCAATGCCCGATAGGCAGGCCAGAATCCTTTTTCCATGCTGCCAGCAGCGAACAACATGGAAGCGCCGACACGCATGGGTGTTCTTGCCAATCCACCAATAAGAATACCCGGCGATGCCGATGGCAGGCCGGGTATGGGAATAGACTTGAATGACTCCATTCAGCCCGTGTGTGCCGGTCACCTGACCGACCTCGAGCATGACGTCAGGCTGTTTCAGAGGCCTTCTTGATCAGGCTGGCCACACGGTCACTTGCCTGAGCACCCAGATCAAGCCAGTGCTTCGTCCTCTCAAGATCGATCTTGATGACCTCGGGATCCCTACACGGATCGAAATAGCCAAGCTTTTCAATGAACGCGCCATCCCGACGCTTGCGCGAATCCATGACCACAATGGAATAGAAAGGACGCTTCTTGCGGCCGCCTCGCTGAAGGCGAATCACGGTTGCCATATGTTCAGTACCTCCGGAAATTCAGGCGGCGCACTATAAAGACGATGAGGGCATCGGGCAAGTCGCGGATGGACATTCATCATGATTTGCCCATGGCACCAAATCGTCCAGCCATCTGGGCCAACATGCGCCGCCCTTTGGCGCCCTTCATCTTTTTCATCATCTTCTGCATCTGGGCAAACTGCTTGAGCATCCTGTTCAGCTCCTGCACGCTGGTCCCGGAACCTGCGGCTATGCGCCGCTTGCGGCTGCCATTGATGATCTTCGGATGGCGCCGTTCCTGCGGCGTCATCGAATAGATCATGGCCTGCATGCGCTTGATCGGACGATCATCCATCTGCGCCAGCGCCTCCTGAGGCAATTTCACACCCGGCAGCATCTTCAGCATGCTGCTCATACCACCCAGCTTCTGCATCTGCTCAAGCTGCTCTGCAAAGTCCATGAGATCGAACTCGCCCTTGCGTACCTTGCGGGCGACTTTTTCGGCCTTTTGCTGATCGACGCTGGCCTGGATCTTTTCCACCAGGCCAACGACATCGCCCTGACCGAGGATACGACCCGCAAAACGTGCAGGATCAAAGGGCTCGAATGCCTCAATCTTTTCTCCTGTACCGACAAAGCGGATCGGCACACCGGTGCTTTTGGCCACCGAGAGGGCCGCACCACCACGCACATCGGCATCGGCCTTGGTCAGAATGCAACCCGTCAGCTCCACGCTCTGATGAAACTGCTCGGCAACGGTCAAAGCCGTCTGGCCAGTCATGGCGTCCAGAACAAGCAGGCGTTCGGATGCCTGCATCGCCAGGGCCACATCCTGAATTTCCTGCATCAGGGCATCATCGACCACTTGGCGCCCCGCCGTATCCAGAATCAATACATGATGGCCGCCAGTACGCGCCTGTGCCAAGGCCGAACGCGCCATGGACACTGCATCCTTCCCTTCACCGGGCAGGTAGGGCACATCCACCTGTGAGGCCAGCACCTGCAATTGCTCGCGCGCCGCCGGACGCGTGGCATCCACACTGGTCAGCGCCACCTTCCGTCCCTGGGCAGCCAGCAGCCTGGCAAGCTTGCCCGCCGTGGTCGTCTTGCCCGCACCCTGCAAGCCACAGAGAAGAATCACCGACGGAATACCCGCGATGTCCAGCTCTCGCCGCTCGCCGCCCAGCGTCTCGGTCAAGACATCATGAAGAATCTTGATGACGACCTGGCCGGGTTGCAGGCTCTTGGCCACCTCGGCGCCAAGAGCCCGACGACGCGTCTCATCCACCAGATGACGGACAACCGGCAAAGCGACATCCGCCTCCAGCAAAGCAAGCCGCATCTCACGCAGGGTTGCGTCGAGATCCTTTTCGGAGACCCGAGCGGCGCCGCGCAGCCGCTCGGCAATGGAACCGAGTTTTGCGCTCAGCGATTCAAACATCAGCCCCCCTGCTGATCGCCCTTCTCGATGCCAAGCAGCTCGACCTCGAAGATCAGGGTGGCATTCGGTCCAATGCGCTGTCCAGCGCCCCGCTCGCCATAGGCCAGCGCCGGGGGAAGATAAAACCTGTACTTGGAACCGACATTCATCAGTTGCACACCCTCGGTCCATCCCTTGATGACACCGTTTAGTGGCAGCACGGCCGGCTCGCCGCGTTTGTAGGATGAATCAAACTCCGTACCGTCAATCAGTGTGCCGCGGTAGTGAACCTTGACTCGGTCCGTGGCCTTGGGCCGATCCCCATCCCCCTGTTTAAGCACCTCATACTGCAGCCCGCTCTCCGTCACATGGACGCCCTCGCGCTTGGCATTCTCGGCCAGGAACTTCTCGCCCTCGGCCTTGTTCTTTTCCGCCAACTGCTTACGCTCAGCCGCTTGTTTCTCGGCGCGCTTGGTGAAAAACGCCTGCTGGACCTTGACAGCTTCTTCGTCTGAAAGCTTCAGCTTGCGCCCATTGAGCCGGTCGGAAATGCCCTCGGTCAGGGCAGCCTCGTCCAGCTCCACTCCCAGGTTCTGCAGGGACTGGCCGATATCCATGCCGATGGCATAGCTGAGCCTGGCCTTCTCGTCCTGCAACGAATCCGATGCAACTGAAGCGCTCGTTTGCCCGCTGCCTGCCTCCTGCTTTTCGCCCTGGTTGCAGCCAGCCATCAGCAAGGCTGCCGCAACCGTGATTCCCAACATCTTCTTCATTGATTGCTCCTTTTGTTCATTCCCATTCGATCGTTCCCGGAGGCTTGGAGGTCACATCATAGACCACACGGTTGACGCCCTTGACCTCATTGATGATCCGATTGGCCAGACGAGCCAGAAGATCGTGGGGAAGATGCGCAAAATCGCAGGTCATGCCGTCCACGGACTCAACCGCCCGAATCGCAATGCAGGACTCATAGGTCCGTTCATCACCCATCACGCCAACCGACCTGACGGGAAGCAATACGGCAAAACTTTGCCAGATCTGATGATATAAGCCAGCCTTCTTGATCTCCTCAAGAACAATGGCATCCGCCCGCCGCAGAATCTCCAGCCGCTCACGCGTGACCTCGCCCAGGCAGCGAATGGCCAGACCAGGCCCCGGGAACGGCTGCCGCTGGATGATTTCCTCGGGCATGCCCAATTCTCGACCAAGTTCTCGCACCTCGTCCTTGAACAGCTCGCGCAGAGGTTCGACCAGCTTCAGCTTCATGCGTTCGGGAAGCCCTCCAACATTGTGGTGCGACTTGATCACAGCAGACTTGCCCTTGACCGAAACCGATTCGATGACATCGGGATACAGCGTCCCCTGAGCCAGAAAGTCAACCTGGCCCATCTTCTTGGCCTGCTCTTCAAAAATGGCAATAAATTCACGCCCGATACGCTTGCGTTTTTCCTCGGGATCCGTCACGCCGGCCAGTAGGGCCAGAAAGCGATCTTCCGCATCAATATAGTCGAGATGAATCCTGAACTCGTCACGAAACACCTGCTGAACCCGCTGGGCCTCACCGAGACGGAGCACGCCATTGTTCACGAATACGCAGCGCAACTGATCGCCGATGGCCTCATGAATCAGTACGGCGGCCACGGATGAATCGACACCTCCGGACAACGCACAGATGACCTTACCGTCACCGACCTGCTCGCGAATGAACTTCTTGGCATGCTCGATGTACGAACCCATGGTCCACTTCCCGGAACATCCGCACAGCCCACGTGCGAAATGGGTCAGGATCTCCTGCCCCTGAAGCGAATGCGCAACCTCGGGATGGAACTGGATACCGTAAAAGTGTCTCTTCGGATCAGCCATGGCCGCGTGCGGCGCATTCCGCGTATGTCCAATGGTCACGAAACCCTCAGGCGGCTGCTCGATGCGATCCCCATGGGACATCCACACCTCGGTCTCGGACTGGCCGGCGAGCGGCGCGAACAGATTCTCATGGCTGTCGATGACCACATGCGCACGACCATATTCGCGATGCTCCGCACGACCGACCCGTCCACCAAGCATGTGCGTCATGAGCTGCATGCCGTAGCAGATGCCCAACACAGGCACGCCAAGCTCAAACACCACGGGATCGACGCGCAGCGATCCCTCATCGAGCACCGAGTCCGGCCCGCCTGAAAGAATGATGCCCGCCGCGCCGAACTCGCGAATTTCGCACGCCGAAATCGTGCCTGGATGAATCTCGCAGTAGACATGCGCCTCACGAATGCGCCGCGCAATCAACTGCGTGTACTGCGAACCGAAATCCAGAATCAGAATACGCTCGTTCATGCTTGGTCCTCAGGCATCCGGCCGATAGTTCGGCGCCTCTTTGGTGATGGTCACATCATGCACATGGGATTCCCTGAGTCCGGCCCCGGTAATGCGCACGAACCGTGCCCTCTCATGCATGCTTTCAATGGTTTCCGCTCCGATATAACCCATGGCGGCCCGCAATCCTCCGACCAGTTGATAGAGGATGTCGGCCAGCGGACCCTTGTAGGCCACCCGTCCCTCGATACCTTCGGGAACCAGCTTCATGGCCTCCTCCACATCTCCCTGGAAATAGCGGTCCTTGCTGCCTTCCTTCATCGCGCCAATCGAGCCCATGCCACGATAGGCCTTGTAGGTCCGCCCCTGATAGAGAATCTTTTCCCCCGGCGCCTCCTCCGTGCCTGCAAACATCGATCCGAACATGCATGTCGAGGCACCAGCGGCCATAGCCTTGGCAAAGTCTCCTGAAAACTTGATGCCGCCATCGGCGATCACGGGCACATCCAGCGCCTTGGCAGCCTTGGCGCAATCCATGATGGCGGAAAGCTGGGGCACCCCTACGCCGGCGACCATACGCGTTGTACAGATGGAACCGGGACCGATTCCGACCTTGACTGCATCCGCGCCAGCATCGACAAGGTCCCGCACCGCTTCCGGTGTGGCAATGTTGCCGCCGATGACCTGAATGCGGTCGCCGAAATTACGCTTGATCTCACGCACCTGATCGATCACTCCCTTGGAATGACCATGAGCCGTGTCAACGACGACAGCATCGACACCCGCTTCCAGCAGGACCTCGAAGCGTTCCAGTTCCTTCTCTCCCACGCCAATGGCCGCCGCGACGAGCAGGCGCCCAAGATCATCGCGGACCGCCTTTGGAAAGGCCGTCGCCTTTTCGATATCGCGAACGGTCACCATGCCATGCAGACACCCATCTTCATCCACAACAGGCAGCTTCTCGATGCGGTGTTCACGAAATAGATCCTTGCAGGTTTCCAGATCAGTTCCCTGCCGGACAGTCACGAGACGCTCCCGAGGAGTCATCATGTCGCACACCTTCTTGGACGGATCCCGCTCGAAACGCATGTCCCGATTGGTCACGATGCCGCACACGCGGCCCTCAGCGTCCAGCACGGGAAAACCGGAAAAACCGTGCTCCTCTGCCAGGGCGCGCACCCGGGCCAACGTATCCTCGGGCGAAACCGTCAGCGGCTCCTGAACGACGCCGGCCTCATAGCGCTTCACACGCCGCACCTCTGCTGCCTGCTCGGCAATGCCAAGGTTCTTGTGGATCACGCCGATGCCGCCTTCCTGCGCCAGGGCAATGGCCGTGCGCGATTCAGTCACAGTATCCATGGCTGCGGAAACGACGGGGATGTTCAGCCGGATCCGCCGCGTCAATTGCGACGAGGTATCCACCATGCGCGGGACAACGGAACTGGCCTGCGGCACCAGCAGGACATCGTCAAAGGTCAGGCCCTCAGGAAACGTGCTCATCGATGCAACCCCCTTGCAAGAGGGGCGCAATCCTACGCAGATCCGCGCATGCATCCAAGCATGCAAGTTCACGGCAGGTGGGCAATGAGTGGCAGATGCAGGCAGTACCTCTGAAAACCACTTGCCGCGCGCACAGCCTGCCCTAGCCTATGGCCCATGAAGCCGCATATGCTGATCGTCCTCTCTCCTGCAAAAAAACTGGCCGACCATCCAGCCCGACCACCGCTTGGCGGCACGCAGCCCGTGTTTCTTGATCAGGCGGAAAAACTCGTCGAGCGCCTGCGCAACCTGGACAGCTTCGAAATCGCCAATCTGATGAACATCAGCATAAAGCTGGCCGACCTGAATGTATCCCGGTATCAGGCATGGTCTCGTCCGTTCACCCCAGAAAATGCAGCCCCTGCACTGTTCATGTTCCGCGGGGATGTTTATCAGGAACTGGATGCAGACACGCTGACACCTGAAGCGCTGCATTTCGCGCAGCAGCACCTGCGCATCCTGTCAGGACTCTATGGTCTACTGCGTCCACTGGACCTGATCCAGCCCTATCGGCTGGAAATGGGCACGCGTCTATCCACGGAGCTCGGGCGCACGCTCTACGATTTCTGGGGAACGCGCATCACCGATGAGCTGAACCGGTCAAGCGAGGAGCCAAGGACGCTGATCAACCTTGCCTCGAACGAATACTTCAAGGCCATCCGACCGAAATACTTTGACGGCCGCATCATCACGGTCCATTTCAAAGAAGCCGGCCCAAAAGGCTACAGGACCGTCGGCTTGTTCGCCAAGCGCGCCCGTGGGGCGATGGCACGTTTTGCACTCGAGCATGCCATCACCGAACCCGAGGTATTGCTGGATTTCAACCGCAACGGCTACGTCTTTCGCGAGGACTTATCCTCGGATAGCGACTGGATCTTCACCCGTGGCTGAACTCTACACCGGATTCAAAAGCCTGGACCTGCGCGTCCTGCCGATTGTCATCTGCACCACGTGCCTGCGACGCAAATGACACCGCACCCTCCGGCACCCTAGCTGACGCGTAATCTCCGCACGGCTTCACTCCAGCATAAGAAGCGCTTCGCTTCCAATAACCGAAAGAAAAGATCCCGCTCTCCCACGACACGGAAAATCATGAAATGGAGGAGGTCCTGCTACCCAAATGGGATTTCGGTGCCTTGTTCAGATGGAACATGAACCAGGCGAGCTGGCAGCCCCTTACATGGCCCGCAGGCGCTCCATAGCCGCCGCCAGTTCCCCACGTCGCTTTCTCAGTTCGGCAAGCTCACTGCGCACACCGCTGACAACCTCCTCAGGCGCCCTGGAGCAGAACTTCGGATTGGCCAGCTTACCCTCCAGCTTGCTAATCTCGCGGTCGAGCCTGGATGCATTTTTTTCCAGGCGCGCAAGCTCTTCCTCGATATCCACCAGTCCGGCCAGCGGCACATAAACCGTGCAATCGGACAAAGGCGCCACAGCCGCACCCGGCATATCTTGGCCGCTATCGATCCAATCGATCGAAGAAAGCCTGGCCAGCGCATGCAGCAGCGGCTGCTGATCACTCAACATGGCATGCACATCCTCATCACAGGCCACCTTGACCTCGATGCGTCTGCCCGGGGCGATGTTCATCTCCCCCCGAATCGAACGAATGGCCGAGACCAACTCGATGATGCGCTCCATCTCTAAGCGAGCCTCTGTATCCTGCTGCCGACCGCTGGGCTCATACCAGGCGCTTGTCACCAAGCGGGCATGCGGACCGTACAGCTCCTGCCAAAGCGTCTCACTGATGAACGGGCAGATTGGATGCAGCAGACGCAACCAACCATCCATGGCCGTCAGCATGGTCACCCGCGTCTCCTCCCTGGATGCCTCGTCATCGCCATAGAGCGCCACCTTGGCCGCCTCGACATACCAATCGCAATATGCGCCCCAGATGAACGCATACAGGGTCGCCGCTGCCTCATTGAAGCGGTATTCGGTCAGCGCCTGTTCCACCTCGCCCGCCACGCGATCGAGCTCGGCAAGGATCCAGCGATTGGCCAGCCCCTCCGGCTCAATACTGTGATCGGGCGCAGCATCACCGCGATTCATGAAGACAAAACGCGCTGCATTCCAGATCTTGTTCATGAAGTTACGGTTAGACTCGATGCGCTTGACGTCCAGCTTCACGTCTCTGCCCGGCGTGGCCATGTGCGTCAGCGTGAACCTGAGTGCATCAGCGCCATAGACCTCGATCATCTCTAGCGGATCGATGACATTGCCCTTGGACTTACTCATCTTCTGGCCCTGAGCATCCCGGATCAATGCATGGATGTACACATCGCGGAACGGTACATCGCCAGCAAACTTGAGTCCCATCATGATCATGCGGGCAACCCAGAAAAAGATGATGTCGAAGCCGGTAACCAGTACGTCGGTGGGATAAAAGCGTTTGAGTTCCTCGGTGTCATCCGGCCAGCCAAGCGTGGAGAAGGGCCAGAGGCCGGAAGAAAACCATGTGTCGAGCACATCCTCGTCCTGGTGAATCGAGGTGGACCCGCATCCCTGGCAACGTTCCGGCGTCTGGCGGGCGACCGTGACATGGTCGCAATCGCCACAATACCATGCCGGGATGCGATGCCCCCACCACAGTTGCCTGGAAATGCACCAATCCTGGATGTTGCGCATCCATTCGAAGTAGGTCTTCTCCCAGAACTGCGGAATGAAGCGGATCGCGCCCGATTCAACGGCCTCGATGGCCGGCTTGGCAAGCGGCTCTATCCTGACAAACCATTGATCGGTCAGATAGGGCTCGATGACTGCATGCGAGCGGTCGCCGCGTCCAACCTTGTGCACATACTCCTCGACCTTCTCCAGCAGGCCCTCGGCATCCAGATCGGCCACCATGACTTCACGAGCCTCATAGCGGTCCAGACCACGATACTTGGCCGGAATGATCTCATCATCGGTGATGTGGGCCCGCGTCGTGAAGATGTTGATCATGGGCAAACCATGACGCTGACCGACTTCATAATCGTTGAAATCGTGGGCCGGCGTGATCTTGACGCAACCCGTCCCGAAGGCCGGATCGACGTATTCATCGGCAATGACCGGAATGCGCCGGCCGGTCAGCGGCAGCAACAACTCGCGGCCAACTAACTCGCTATAGCGCTCATCCTCGGGATGAACGGCTACAGCCACATCGCCGAGAAGGGTTTCCGGGCGCGTCGTGGCCACAATGACGGAATGCGAGGGATCATCGGCCAGCGGATAACGAATATGCCAGAAATGTCCGCTTTCTTCCTCGTACTGCACCTCAAGATCCGATACGGCCGTCTCCAGCACCGGATCCCAGTTCACCAGCCGCTTACCCCGATAGATCAGTCCCTCTTCATACAGCCGCACGAACACCTCACGCACGGCGCGGGACAGGCCCTCGTCGAGCGTGAAGCGCTCTCTGCTCCAGTCGCACGACGCCCCCAGACGCTTGAGCTGGCGCACGATCGTACCACCGGATTCCTCCTTCCATTGCCATACGCGGTCGAGAAAGCGCTCCCTGCCCAACTCGCGACGAGAAACACCCTCCTTGTCGAGCAGTCGTTCGACGACCATCTGTGTCGCAATTCCCGCATGATCGGTCCCGGGCTGCCAGAGTACGGCCTTGCCCTTCATGCGCTGCCAGCGGATCAGAATGTCCTGGAGCGTGAACGTGAAGGCATGTCCCATGTGAAGGCTGCCGGTGACATTGGGCGGCGGGATGACAATGCAATAGGTCTCCTCGGCCTTGTCATCGGGCTGGAAGGCATCGGAATTCAGCCACAACTCACTGATGGCCGGCTCGACGGCCTTTGGCTCATATACCTTGGCAAGCGTTTGCTCACTCATCGCAGTTTCCTTTTCTCCAGATCCTTTGGGCTTGGCGGGCCGGCCATGCTACGTCTCCCCCTTCACGGGGCAACCACCGCTCAGGCGGAGGTCCGCTCTCGACGTCCCAGGTACTCGGGTTCGAACCCCATCTGACGATAGGTACGAAAACGCTCCCTGGCCGCCTGCTTGAGCCGCTCATCCCAGCCATCGACAAAATCGACGATGTGCGCAAAGCCGCTCACATCCGGCGGCACCTCCAGGCAACCATTGACCAACACGCTCGGCCGGTTGTCGCGCACGATATTCAGGGCCAGCAGGATCGGCTGCATGGCATTATCTTCCGCATCGGGACCGGCCGGACCATGGGCCAGAAACGATTCAGGATGGATGGTCCACAGCCTTTCATCGAGCGCGGCCATGAATCCCTCATCGGGACACAAAACCAGCACATGCGGCTCCAGCCGTCCGCGGCGCAGTAGCAAGCGGGCAATGCCCTCCACGCGGTCAGGCCGCTCGAGCAGCTCGAAATGCACCCTGGTCTCAGCCTTTCCGCTCATGTTTGACCTTCCAAGTCCGGGCCACAAAGGCCAATGCAAGAACGGGCAGTACAAGGCCCAATGCCCCGGCCGTCGCCGGCTGGATGCGATAACCCAAACCGAGCACAGCAGCCAGCAGCGCAACAAGCATGGTCGAAGCCTTCCAGGCCCATTCGTGATGCTCCCAGCGCACAGGAACCCAACAGAAGACCGCCCGCCAGCATACGATCATGACGATACAACCTAGGACAAAACCAACCCCGACATCCAGCGGGAAATGCACGCCCCCGTAAACCCTACCCAGCGCGGCAAGCATGAACAGCAGGCCGCCCAACCAGGCCCGCCAGCTTTTCAGGCCCCAAAGCAGAAACATACTCGCCGCCATGACCCCATCGGATGTCGCATGCCCGGATGGAAACGAATGACCATACAACACATCCCCGAGCACATGCACATCCTGAAGCACGGCCGGCGGTCTGGGCGCCGCGATCAAGTGCTTGAGCGCCTGCGTGATCAATCCCGACGCGATAAACGCAGCCATGGCCGCCATGCCTAAACGAAGGCGGACCATCATCAGCAGGGCGCAGAGAAGCGCAACGACCAAGCCGTCTCCAAGTCCGCTGATCAGCCCGAAGCATGCATCCGCCCATGGCGAATGAGCATCGTTGATCAGACGAAACAGCGCATGTGTCTCCATCGGCGGCAGGCTAGCGGCCGGTGGGCTGCAGTGTCATCTGCGCCCTCATTCCGGCCGCAGGCGCTTGTAATAATTGATCAGGCCATTGGTGGAGGCATCATGTGCATGCACATCATCATCGCCCTCCAGCTCATGCAGGATACGGCGGGCAAGTTGCTTACCCAGCTCCACACCCCACTGGTCAAAGGCATTGATGTCCCAGATCACGCTCTGTACAAAGATCTTGTGCTCATACATAGCGATCAACATGCCGAGCATGAAGGGTGTCAGCTTCGGGAACAGAATCGAATTGCTGGGCCTGTTGCCCGGAAACACGCGGTGCGGCAGCAGACGTTCGATCTCATCGTTTTGCAAGCCTGCCCGCTGCATCTCGGCACGTGCCTCAGCTTCCGTCCTGCCCAGCATCAAGGCCTCGGTTTGAGCAAAGAAATTGGATAGCAGCAGCCGATGATGATCCCCGACGGGATTCTGACTCTCCACGGGTGCGAGAAAGTCGCATGGCACCAGCCTCGTGCCCTGATGGATGAGCTGATAGAAGGCATGCTGGCCGTTCGTGCCCGGCTCGCCCCAGATGATCGGCCCGGTGTCGTAATCCACAGGTTTGCCTTGCCGCGTCACGCGCTTGCCATTGCTCTCCATATCGCCCTGCTGGAAATAGGCTGGGAAACGATGAAGGTACTGATCATAGGGAAGGATGGCATGGCTGGCCGCGCCCATGAAATTGTTGTACCAGATGCCCAGCATGCCGAGCACCACGGGGATGTTCCATTCGAACTCAGTGGTTCTGAAATGCTCGTCCATGGCATGCGCACCGGCCAGCAATTCCTCGAAGCGATCCATGCCGATAGACAGTGCAATGCTCAGCCCCACGGCGCTCCACAACGAATAGCGACCGCCAACCCAGTCCCAAAACTCGAACATGTTGGCCGGATCGATACCGAAGGCCGAGACTGCCTCCGCATTCGTGGACACGGCCACGAAATGCCGCGCCACGGCCTCCTTGGTGCCGCCTCGGGTCAGGAACCAATCCCGGGCCGTGTGTGCATTGGCCAGGGTTTCCTGCGTCGTGAACGTCTTGGAAACCACGACAAACAGCGTGGTTTCCCTGTGCAGACCTTTCAGGGTTTCCACAATGTGCGTGCCATCGACATTGGAAACGAAGTGAACATTCAAGCCTGGCTGGGCATAGGGCCTGAGCGCCTCGGTGACCATGAGCGGCCCTAGATCGGATCCGCCGATACCGATATTGACGATGTCGGTGATACGCTTGCCCGTGGAGCCCAGCCAGTGCCCGTTGCGGACGGCCTCCGTGAAGACCCGCATGCGTTCAAGAACGCGGTTGACCTTCGGCATCACATCCTGCCCATCAACGAGAATCGGGCGGTTGGACCGGTTGCGCAGGGCGACATGCAAAACGGCCCGGTTTTCCGTCAGGTTGATCTTCTCGCCCTCAAACATGCGCACGATCCACTGGCCAAGCTCGCGTTCACGTGCAAGCTGCATGAGCAAGGCCATCGTTTCATCGGTGATGATATTCTTCGAATAGTCCACGAGCATGTGTTCCAACTGCAGTGAGAATCGCTCGAAGCGGTGCGGGTCCTGCTGAAAAAGCTCGCGCATGTGCACGGACTTCATCGCTTGCGCATGTTGTTCAAGGGCTTGCCATGCCCGGGTCTGCCTCAGTTTGCCGCTCATGTCCTCCCCTTTGCTCGCCTGCTGGCCCGTGATGACAATGCATCCATTATCAACAAAACGCTGCCCTTGTCGACGGCCTGTTCAAGGCCAGGAAAAGACCTGTTAGGCTTCGCTCAAGGAGGGGGCGTCATGCTCAACATCGTGTTTATTGCATCCGAAGCCGCACCGCTGGCCAAAACCGGCGGACTCGCCGATGTGGTGGGGGCCCTGCCCCAGGCGCTCAGGAAGCTCGGCGTGAATATCCATGTCATCCTCCCGTATTACAAAAAGGACATCGAGCGTGCAGGCTTTGCGCCCAGGTTCACGGGCATGTCCATCGACATGTGGGCAGATGGCCTGCAGCGCAGTTTCCCGATCCATGAGGTGAAGCATCAGGGGCTTTCCTACCTGCTCGTCGAGCAGGACGACCTCTACGACCGCGAGGGGCTTTACGGTCCGCCCGGAGGCGCCTACGCAGACAACCTGCTCCGTTTCATCCTCTTCGACCGCGTGGCGCTGGAGGTGACGGCAAGGCTCGGCGATCGCATCGACATCATCCATTGCCATGACTGGCAGACAGGCATGGTCCCCACCCTGTTGCGCACGCAGTATCTGCATCTGCGTTCAATCGCCAGTGCAAAAACGGTGTTCACGATCCACAACCTTGCCTATCAGGGTATCTTCGCTGCCGACTGGCTGCACCGGCTTGGCCTGCCAACCCATCACTTCCATCCGGAAGGCTTCGAGTTTCATGGCCAGATCAACTGTATGAAGGCTGGCATCATGGAAGCCGATGCGATTACAACCGTCAGTCCGAGCTATGCCCGGGAGATCATGACCCCCGAATATGGATGCCAGCTTGAAGGCTTCATCGCCAACCATGCAGACCGGCTGACTGGCATTGTCAACGGCATCGATGTGGAAGCCTGGAATCCAGCCACCGATCCATGCATCGCAGCCCACTTCAATGCCGGAAGCCCCCGGGGCAAGCGGGCCTGCAAGCAAGCCCTGCAACGCGAATGTGGACTGGATGTCGATCCCGACCGGCCTCTGCTGACGCTGATCTCCCGGCTGGCCGAGCAAAAGGGCATCGATCTCCTGCTGGCCAATGCCCCACGGTGGATTGAGCGTGGCTACCAGCTTGTCGTGCTCGGTTCGGGCGATCCACATGTCGAACATGCACTCAGCGCGCTGGCCCATAGCCACCCATCGAGCGCGTATTTCTGGCGCGGTTTCAACGAACCCCTGGCCAGAAGGATTTACGCCGGCGGCGACATTTTCCTGATGCCTTCGAGATTCGAACCCTGCGGACTGGGCCAGTTGATGGCCATGCGCTACGGCACCGTTCCCGTTGTCAGGGCCACCGGCGGGCTGAAGGACACAGTCATTGACTACGACCATGACAAGCGTCATGCCACGGGCTTCCACTTTTGCGCGGCCGAGGCTGCGGCGTTCGATGAAGCCGTCGAGCAGGCCGTTTCGCTGTACCGCAAGCCGCGCATCTGGGCAAGGCTGCGCAACAATGCGCTGCGCCGGGATTCGTCTTGGCGAGCATCTGCCGAAGCTTATCTGGCCGTTTACAGGAGGCTGACCGGAGCATGAACGTGGTGCTGGCCGTCGACATCGGTGGCACGAATCTGAGACAGGCCATCGTAGAACCTTCCGGCGCAATCATTGATGAGGCGCGCTGCACACTGGATCTGGCGCACAAAACCCAGGCTCATGGCAGCAGTGCCGTCGATCTGATGCTCGATGCCATCGAGCAAAGCCTCACGCCTGCCATCACCCGCCATCATCCCCAAGCCGTGGGTATGGGCTTCCCCGGATTCTTTGACGATCGCACGCGACGTCTCGTGGCCTCTCCCAACCTGCCTTATGTGCATGACCTGCCGCTGGCCGACATGCTTGCGGAAAGGCTGGGCCTGCCCGTCTTCATGCAGAACGATGCATTGTGTGCCGCCCTTGGAGAACACCGCTTTGGTGCCGGGCAGGACGTAACCAACCTGCTTCACCTCACGCTGGGAACGGGCATCGGCGGCGGGCTCATCCTCCATGGGCGCCCTTGGAGCGGCGAATTTGGCATGGCTGCCGAATTCGGACACCTGCGCATCCGACATGGGCACGAGGCAAGACCCTGCGGCTGCGGCAAGCGCGGCTGTGTGGAGGCTTATGCATCGGCCACAGCCATCCAGGCCATCTATCAGGAGCGGACAGGAAGAAACCTGGATGCCCAGGCCGTGCATGCCCGGGCCCTTACCGGCGATGAAGACGCGCTTAATGTCTGGCGTGAGGCTGGCTTCAGCCTTGGCATGGCCATCGCCCAGTGCATCATCCTGCTGGACATTCACTGCGCCACGCTCAGCGGGGGGCTGACCGGCGCCTGGTACATGCTGGAGCCCGCCATGCGCGAGGCGCTGGAAAGCGAGCTAATTCCGCCCCAACGCAATCACGTGTCCATCATGCTCTCAAGACTCGGTGAACGGGCCGGCATCCTCGGCGCGGCCGTGCTGGCCACCAAAGGCCTGACCGACAGCTAAAGACGCTCAGAGTAGAAACACGCTGGCCAGCCCCAGAAAGCTCAAAAAACCGACCACGTCCGTCACCGTGGTCAGCACAGTTCCCGAAGCCAGCGCCGGATCGATATTCAGCCGCTGCAGGGTCAGTGGTATCACGGCGCCAGCCAGCCCTGCAGCAAAAAGATTGATCATCATGGCCGCCCCGATCACAAAACCGAGCCTGATCCCGACCTCGGGGAACCATATCGTGGCCACAAAACCCATAATGCATGCAAACAGCAAGCCGGAGACCAAACCGACCATGACCTCCTTGACCAGTGCCCTGCGGGCATTGGCCAAGGTCACGCGTCCCAGCGCGATGCCGCGCACGATGACCGTCAGCGTCTGGGTCCCCGCAATGCCTCCCATGCTCGCCACGATCGGCATCAGCACAGCAAGCGCCACGATGCGCGCTATCGTCTGCTCGAACTGGGCGATCACGATTGAGGCCAGAATGGCCGTACCCAGGTTCACGAGCAACCAGACACCACGGCGCCTGGCTGTGGTGAGCACCGGCTCCGAGAGGTCGTCCTCGTCGGAGAGCGCCGCCAGCCGATACATGTCCTCGGTTGCTTCCTCATGGATGACATCAATGACGTCGTCGGCCGTGATTCGGCCAACCAGCACGCCCTGCTCATCCACGACAGGCAGGGCAAGCACGTCATAGCGGTCGAAGATCTTGGCCACTTCCTCCTGATCCTGACCGGCGAGTACGCGGGGAAAGTCAGCCTCCTGAATCTCGCTCATGCGCTGATCCGGTTCGCTGAGCAGCAGCTTGTGCAGGGGCAACACGCCGGTCAACCGATCATCGTCATCCACGACATAGATGTAGTTGAGGTTTTCGATTTCCCTTCCCCATCGACGGAGCACCTTCAGCACGGTATCGACCGTCCAGTCGTCACGAACCTTGAACAGCTCGGCCTGCATGAGGCCACCGGCCGATTCCTCGTCATGCGCAAGCAGCTGGGACAGATCCCGCCGCTCTTCTGGCTCCAACCGGTCGATGATCACATCGGCCACTGGCTTTTCAACCGCCTGCAACAGATCGGCCGCATCATCCGAATCCATGTGTTCGACGATCTCCTCGATCGCCTTCGGATTCAGACGGGCTAGCAATTCCTCCTGACGGCCTTCGGGCAGCTCGAGCAGAACATCGCCCAGCCGCTTTTCATCGATGTAGGGAACAAGCTGAGAACGCTGCTCATCATCGCGACAGTCGAGCAACAGATCGGCCAGTTCGGACTCGTGCATGACCGCAAACCGCTGGCGCAAGGTCTCGGGCTGTTCTGCAGCCAGCTTCAATGCTTCGGCAACAGTCAAGGCTTTTGTGGCTTCATCTGATAACTGCGTCACCACGCACCTCCCTGTCTGCGAATTCAAGCTGCACACACCCATGGCATAGCCGACGGCACCCAAAAGGCTCAAAGCCGGCGCGCCCTTACAGGACGCGCCATCCTACACAAGACTCACAGGCAGAAAAGAACGCCCTTAGATAATTTGGTCTTGAATGACACCAGAAACAGAGGAAATGTTGCATCAAGCGTGTACGCATGGCGAAGCCCATGAAATTTGTGCAGTATGCCGCGCGATGAAACCCGATGTTTCCGCTTTCGAAAGGGGGCTTGCCTGGCGTCTTCATGCGCTGGCCGAACAGGACAGACTGCATGTCTGGATTGCCCCAGATGTTCGAAGCTACCGCCAATGCAGTGCCGAGCTATCCTTTCTTCTGCGTGACAAACCCGAACGCCTATGGATGTTCCCTCCCTGGGAAATCCTTCCCTATGACCGGGTATCCCCGCATCATGGCATCGTTGGCGAACGCTTTCATACCCTTCATCGTCTGCTGAACGATCCCCAGCCTTGCGGCGTGCTGCTGACCGCGCTGCCCGCATGGTTGCAGCGCATCGCGCCCAGAGCCACTGTGCAGGCCCATGTCTGGCAATTGCAATGCGGAGAGCATCTGGAGCCGGAGAAGATGAAAAGCAAGCTCGTGCAGGCTGGTATGCTTCCCACCGACCGGGTGCTGACACCCGGAGAGTTCGCGCTGCGTGGTGGCCTGCTGGATATCTGGCCGGCCTCGGAACCCTCCCCGTTGCGCATCGATTTTTTCGGCGATGAAATCGAATCCATTCGGCGCTTCGATCCCGAAACGCAGCGCTCCAGCGAATATCTCGATGACTTCCATACCATGCCTGCACGGGAAGTCATCCTCGATGACGAAGGGCGCAAGAGGTTCGTGGCTGCTTTCCGCAAGCGCTTCCCACACTTGCGTAAGCATCCGATGCTTACCTCCGTTCAGGCCGGCAGGCCCCACCCCGGCATCGAATCCCTGCTCCCTCTGGCCTATGCCGGCACCGAACGCCTCGTGGACTATCTGCCGACGACTTGCCGAGTTCTTGCCTCCCCGAACATTGCTGATGCACAGCTACAGTTCGCTGAACAGATCCGAGCGCAGTTCGAGATGGTGCGTTCCGCAGCCGAGCCCACTCTCAGCCCCCAGGAACTGTATGCCATTGATACCCCCATCCATGCTGAGGCTCTGCCTGCATGCCGGATTGATGCCCCGCCTGCGCTTGATCCTGAGGCATCCAGACCCGTCGCCGAGTTGCTGCGCACGATCAAGGAACACATCGACCAAGGATGGCGCATTCGGCTGATCGCGCATGGACCGGGGCAGCAGGAGCGCATGTTGGAGATGCTCGCCCCGCTGGGCGTAGAAGTGGCAAGGCTCGACAGCCTCAACCAGGACATGGATACAGCGCTGGCAAGCGTGCTGGGTGAAATGGATCAGGGCCTGTCGCTACCCGATCAGCGACTGATGCTGCTAACAGGCAGGGAACTGCTGGGGCAGAAGCTACCTCGCAGACGTCGGGGATCGCGACTGCTCAGAACCGACGCTTTCTCTAGCCTAACGGAGCTTTCCAGCGGCGACTTCGTGGTCCACGAGGACCATGGCGTCGGTCGTTACCGTGGCCTGGAAACCATGGCCGACGGCGAGGAACTGGCGGATTTCCTGAAGATCGAATACGAAGGCGGCGCCTGCATTTATGTTCCTGTCGAGGACATTCACCGCATCCATCGCTATGCCGGGGAAGACGAGCCAAGCCTGAACAGGTTGGGCTCGGACAAATGGAAGCGCACGCGGGAACGGGCCAAAAGGGACGTGCTGGCCATGGCGCACGAACTCATCGAGACCGAGGCCAGGCGCAAGCAATCCCACCGCCCTCCCTACCTTCCGGATACAAAACTGCTGGCACAATACGAGGAATTCGCCGCGCGCTTCCCCTTTGAGGAAACCGACGATCAGGTCGCGGCCATCGATGCTATCATGGACGACCTCTCGCGCCCTGCTCCGATGGACCGTGTGATTTGCGGCGACGTCGGCTTCGGCAAGACGGAAGTAGCCATGCGGGCCGCATTCATCGTTGCAGCCAGTGGGCGACAGGTGGCCGTACTTGCACCCACAACGGTGTTGGCCAATCAGCATTACACCAGCTTTTGCGACAGGTTCGCCTCAACCGGCATGCGCATTGAAATCATTTCGCGTCTGCAGGGAAAAAGACAGGCCGAGAACATAGCCAAGGATCTGGCTGACGAAAGGATCCACATCCTGATTGGAACCCACCGTCTGCTGTCCGATACGTTCGCCTTCGCGGATCTCGGGCTGGTCATCGTGGATGAGGAACAGCGCTTCGGCGTCAAACACAAGCAAAAGCTGAAGAGCCTGCATGCCCATGTGGACATGCTCACGCTGACTGCCACACCCATTCCCCGCACGCTGCATCAGACGCTTTCCGGCCTGCGTTCGGTCTCCATCATCAGCACACCGCCAGCTGAGCGCGAGGCCATCAGAACCATGGTCTCCACTTTCGATCCGAAGCTGGCCAACGAAGCCATCAGACGTGAACTCTACAGGGGAGGCCAGGTGTACTATGTGCACAACCATGTCAAGAGCATCGGCCGCATTGCGGCCAGGCTACGCGAGGACATCCCCGAGGCTGAAATCGGCATCGCTCACGGCCAGATGAGTCCGACCGAACTCGACAGGCAGATGATGGCCTTCTATGAAGGGCGCCTACATATCCTGGTATGTACAACCATCATTGAATCCGGTCTGGACGTGCCCAATGCCAACACCCTGATCGTTGAACGCGCGGATCTGTTGGGATTGGCCCAATTGCACCAGATCCGAGGACGTGTCGGGCGCAGCCACCGGCAGGCCTTCGCCTACCTGTTCACGCCGGATCCACGCGTGATGACACCCGATGCACGCGAACGCTTGCAGGCCATCGCCGAACATACCGAGCTGGGCGCCGGTTTTCTGTTGGCCCGCCAAGACATGGAAATTCGTGGCGCAGGCAACCTTCTGGGCAAGGAGCAAAGTGGCAAGATCGAGGACATTGGTCTCGATCTGTACATGGAGATGTTGACCGAAGCGATTGCAGAGGCGCGGGGCGAACCCCTGCCCAGACGATGGGACGTCGATCTCAGGCCGGGCCTCAATGCCATCCTGCCTCCGGACTACATCCCCCAAGCGGGCGAGCGCCTGGCTCTTTATCGCCGGCTTGCCAGGGTGGCCGACGATGAACAGGCTGATGCCCTGCTCGACGAAATGCATGATCGCTTTGGCCGTCCGCCCGAGGAAGCCCGCGGCTGCATCGATCTTGCCCGCCTGCGGTGGCGGGCGCAACGCTTGTGCATCCGAGCAATTCATGCCCACGGCACAGAATTGCGCATCCATTTCACCGAGGATTCACCGATCGAGCCGGCCGCCCTTCTGCAACGCGTTCAAAGGGAGCCGCATCGCTTCCGCCTCACCCCTGCGGGGCAGCTCTCGTTGCTGTCGCCTGCGGATCATGCGCGAGATAGGCTTAAGGCCTGCATTGCGTTTCTGGATGAACTGCTCAAGGATGACCGGTCATGAATGTTCCACACCAACCCAGCCTGAATGAACCCGGCCTGCTGTTCATGGACATGGACTCCACGCTGATCCAGTGCGAGTGCATCGACGAAATCGCCGACTTTCTCGGCATCAAACCACAAATTGCTGCCATCACCGAGCGCGCCATGCGTGGCGACCTGGACTTCGCTGCCTCACTGACCGAACGTGTCCAGCTTCTGGCCGGCCTGGATGCCAAGGTACTGGACCGTGTTTACGAGGAACGCATCCGGCTGACAGACGGAGCTGAAACCCTGATCCGCACACTCAAGCAATGCGGATGGAAGGTCGGCCTTGTCTCCGGGGGATTCACGTGGTTCACAGACCGGCTTGCCGACCGGCTGGGCCTGGACTATGCACGAGCCAATGTGCTGGAGATTCGCGACGGCAGGCTGACCGGCAACGTGCTCGGCGACATTGTCGATGCGGAAACAAAGCGCAGGTGTCTGCTTGAGCAAGCCGATCTGTTCGGCATCCCGATCAGGCAAACCGTGGCTATTGGTGACGGTGCCAATGATCTACCTATGATCCTCAGCGCGGGGCTTGGCATCGCCTATCGCGCAAAACCAAGAGTGGCCGAGGCGGCTCCTGTGGCCATCATGGAAGGAGGACTTGACCAGGTGCTGAATCTGCTTAACCGCGGCCACTCGGACACTTCACCCACTTGAGCGTTGCCGGCAAACGCCCACAATCCCGAGCATGAACGTGCCCATGGATGCGCTGCACCGGAGAACCATCGCCCTGGCCGCCATGCTCCAGGCCAGCAGGATCGTGGACAACATCGCCCGTCACGGCAGGTGCGATCTCGAAGATCTCACCCCCCTGGTTGACAGCATTTTCGCCCGAGAAAGCGACAACATACTGCAGATCTACGGCGCCTTGGACCGGCTGGCCGTAGGACTGCATCTGGTGCAGAAACTGCTCTCCGGTCAAGAGGCCCAGCTGGCCAAGCGTCTGATGCGTTACACCGCGGGCATGATCACGCTGGAGAAGAAGCTGGCCAAGGACCGGCCCATGCTGGAGCATCTGGCCGAGCAGATGCAACGCATCCGCAGACAGGCCGACTATTTCGGGCAAACCACGCATGAAAACGTGCTGGCCAGCCTAGCCGCTCTGTACGGGGAAACCCTGAGCACGCTTCGGCCGCGCATTATTGTTCACGGCAAGGCCGAGCATCTGCATCAAAAATCAAACACGAACAAAATCAGAGTCGCTCTTCTGGCCGGGATCCGTGCTGCGCATCTGTGGCGTCATGCCGGCGGGCACTCGCTGTTCCTGATCTTCAGACGTCGTGCCTTGCTGCGTGCATGCAACGAACTGCTCGAGCGAAGGGAACGTGCCTGAACCCTGAAAAAAGCCCCAGCATCCCCATCAGGGAAGGGTCAGGATTTCATATCCGTCTTCAGTGACAGCCAGCGTGTGCTCAAACTGGGCCGACAGCGATTTGTCGCGTGTAACCACGGTCCAGCCATCCTTGAGCAATTTCACGCCGGGCTTTCCCAGATTCACCATGGGTTCGATCGTGAACACCATGCCCGGCTTCAATTCGATGCCCGTGCCCGGCCGACCATAATGGAGCACCTGGGGCTCCTCATGAAACTGACGTCCGATGCCATGACCGCAATACTCCCGCACGATGGAGCACTTCTCGGATTCGACATACTGCTGGATCGCATGCCCGATATCGCCAAGGCGTGCGCCCGGCCTGACGGCCGCGATTCCGACGTCCAGGGCCCGGCGCGCCACCTCGACCACCTTGCGGGCCTTCACACGTGGAGTGCCGACATAAAAGGTCTTGCTGGTATCGCCATGCCAGCCATCAATAATGCTGGTCACGTCGACATTGACGATGTCCCCGTCCTTCAATCGTTTCGGACCCGGGATGCCATGACAGACGACATGATTCACCGATGTACACACCGACTTGGGAAAACCATGGTAGTTCAACGGTGCCGGTATGGCACCGTGCTCAATGGTAAAGGCATGAATGAGGTCGTTGATCTCATCGGTCGTTATGCCCGGCTGAATATGGGGCTCGATCATGACCAGCGCTTGAGCTGCATGCCGGCAGGCTGGTTTCATGGCCTCGATTTCCTCGGGTGTTTTGATATGAATCATGGCATCCACCTTGCCGCTTGGCGTTTTTTCGGGAAAGCTGTCGTGCAGCGTGCGCATTCTGGACCAATCGTGCGAAAACTGCACGTCTGCCCATGCCATTGAGTGAAGGAGGTACCCATGCTCGTCTATCTCGCCCAACACGGTCTTGCCCAGCCCAAGGAAACGCATCCGGAACGACCGCTTTCCGACCAGGGACGCGAGGACATTGCGCGCTGCGCCGGTTTTCTCAGTCTCTTCGTTCGGCCAAAACCGGCTGAGATCCTGCACAGCGGCAAGCTACGCGCTGCTCAGTCAGCAGACATGTTCGCCGAGGCCTGGCAGGTCGACCGGGTCAGGGAAAGCGACGGACTTGGCCCCAATGACAATCCCGCCATCTGGCACGAGAGGCTGCTGCGGGAAGGGCGCGACCTGATGCTTGTGGGCCACCTACCACATCTTGAGCGCCTGATCGGAATGCTGCTGTGCGGTCGTGCGGATGCCCGTCCCGTGCGCATGCGCAATGGCGGCGTCACATGCCTGGAGCAGGAGCAAGGGCACTGGCAACTGCTATGGTCAATTCACCCGACGATGTTTTACAGTCAGGACGACTGAAGGCAATCCCCTCTCAATCATCGGCACGCTGGCGTTCGGCCTTTCTGGCGCGAATGCGCGCTTTCTTGGCGTCGACGGCATGCGGATCGCGCGGCTTTCTCGGCAGGGGCCTGTAGATCTCGACACGATCCCCTTCCTGCAAGGGCTGGGAGAGCTTGACCAGCTTGGCATAGATACCCACCTTGTTCCTGCTCAGGTCAATCTCCGGGAACCGTTCCAGAAGACCACTCATGCGAATGAGTTCTTCCACGGTCGTCCCCTCTGGCACATCGAACTCCTCGACATACTGCTTGTGGGGCAGCGCATAGACAATGGACACCATCACCGCTTCGACTCCCCGGACAGCAACACGGCCCTGTTCTCGAAGGCATGCACCATACTCCTGCACGCCGTCGCAAACAGCGGGCTGGCCACAAGATCCAGCATCATGCTCTTGAACTCGAATTCGATCGAGAAATGCACACGACAACGCTCAGCGGTCAGATCCTCGAAGGTCCAGACACTTTCAAGGAAGCGGAAAGGCCCCTTTAGCAGCCGAATCTCGATGATCTTGCCCGGAATGAAACGATCGACGGTCTGGAAAGGGTAGTGCCTTCCCCCCAGCTCGGCCGTCAATTCCGCCGTGAGCTCGTCCCCAGTCCGGCTCAGAATTTTCGCCTGCGCCACCCAGGGCAAGAATTCAGGATAACGATCGATATCCATGACCACATCAAACATGGTCTTCGCACTGACGGCCAATTCCCGGGTTTCCTCAAAACAGCGCATGAGCTATCTCCTGCGCTCCTTGTCCACATATGGGTTCCTGCTTGCCGAAAAAATCAAACGCACGGGCACGCCCGGCAGGTCAAACGCCCGGCGGAAAGAGTGTTCAAGATAGCGCCTGTAGCTTTCGCGAATGGCCTTGGGCCGGTTGCAGAACATCTTCAGGGTCGGCGGAGCCGTGGCGACTTGAGAGGCATACTTGATCTTCACCGGCAACCCATCAACAGTTGGGGGGTGCTGGGCCTGCTGAGCCGACTGCAACCAACGGTTAAGTTCGCCCGTTCCAACCTCGAAATGGTTGCGCCGAGCTGCACGCACGGCCTCGCGGAGCAGGCGTTTGATGCCCTTGTGCCTAGCAGCCGAGATCCGGAAAACGGCGATATCGGACATGCCCCGCATGCGGAAATCCAGGCGATCCGCAAAATGGCGCCACTGATCCTCATCAAGCAGATCAAGCTTGTTCACCGCCACTATCAAGGCACAGCCCTCTTCCAGAGCCAGATGCATCAATCGCAAATCCTGCTCGGCGATGCCTTCGGAGCCATCCAGAACCATGACCGCCGCATCCGCCCGCCGAAAGGCCTGCACGGCCTTGACCCTGGCGACAAACTCGATGACATCCTTGATGCGGGCATGCCTGCGCTGCCCGGCCGTGTCCACGAGACGCACCATGCCCTCACCATAGGGCAACAGCGTGTCAATGGCGTCCCGGGTCGTCCCTGCAATCGGGCTGACGACCATGCGCTCCTGTCCCAGCCAGGCATTGATCAACGTTGACTTGCCGACATTCGGGCGGCCGACAACAGCGATGCTTGCCAGCGGCTCCTCCATAGACTCCTGGTCATCTCGAGACTCAGGCAGCAGCTTGGCCACATGCTCTCTGAGCCCGCGAACCCCCTGACCATGGATGGCCGAAACGGGCATTGGCTCCCCCAGCCCCAGGGGATAGAAATCGTAGGCCAGCTCCTCACGCTCCGCCTTGTTCGCGACCAGCACGACAGGAAGATTCTGGCGCCTGAGCCTGTCGGCCAGATCCCGATCGATTGGCGTCAGGCCCGCCTGAGCATCCACGACAAAAAGCACCAAATCAGCGACCTCGAGCGCGGCCTCTACCTGGGCATCGATAGCCGGCTGCATGGCATCATGGGCCGGCTCACCGATGCCGCCCGTGTCGACAAGCATGCAACGTTTCTGACCGAGACTGCAGGCGGACTCGAGCCTGTCCACGGTTACGCCGGGACGGTCTCCAACGATGGCCTTCCGGCTGCCCGTAAGCCGATTGAACAGCGTGGACTTGCCAACATTCGGGCGACCCACAATGGCCACGACTGGCAAGCGACCGGCAGCTAACGCCCCATTTCTCATACTGTCTTGCTCAACGCAGGAAATAGAGTACGCCTCGCGAGGTGCGCACCAACACGCCATCGGCGAACGGTACAGGAGCCCTGTCGATCCTGCCCGGCAGATCGACCTTACCCTTGAGCTCTCCAAACGCATCGAGACGGAAGACATGCCCATGCTCGTCCGCAACCCATAGAAAATCTCCGGAAGGCACAGGACCGACCAGTTCCCCGTCCGTGATCGTGCGTTTCCAGATACTCTGAGCCGTTGCAGGATCAAGCGCATAGACCGCGCCGCGAGTATCGCAGACATACAGGGTACGGTCCTTGACCAAAGGACGGTACTTCAGAGAAAGATTGCGCGCGCGGATCTCGCTGCCATCAGCGGGTGAGAGAAAAAGCAGGCGCCCCTGATAAATGGGCACGACCAGCAGAAATTCGTCCTGAAAACTTCCCGGGGCGGAAATCAACAAGGGGTCGGCCAAGGGCACCCGGATCTCGCTGAGTACGGCCGCGTTGGTGTCCAGCACCAGTTGTCGCTTCCACAACAAATCCCCGGTCTGCAATCGCAGGGCAACGGCATCCCCGCTGTTCATTACCGCAAAGACACGATCCCCGGCAACGACAGGGGAACTGCCGGCACGCATTGCCAATCCACCCGGCACCCCTGAAAAACTCCACAGCTTCTTGCCCTGGCTGTCAAAATGATAGATGCGGTTGTCCACAGTCTGCACGAGAAAACCCTGCGAGGTTGGAACCGGTTTGCCCTGAACAAGTGAGGACAACTGTTGGCGCCATATGACTCGCTGTTGGTGAACATCGATGCCATAGAGCCATCCCTCCATGTCCCCCACAACAACCGGACCTTGATCAAGCTGCAAAGCACCCGTTTCGACGCCGCCTTCAAGCGCCAGCCAACCAAGCTCACTGCCATCGGCATCCAGAAACCGTAGCCGGCCGTCCATACCACCGATGATGATGATTTGCCGACCCTGGTCATCAGCCACACAAGGCAGACTGAATCCAGCCGGAGCCTTGGGGCGGCGCTGGTCGACATCCACGCGCCAGCGGACAGAAATCCCGGAGGCTACGGGGTTGGAAACAACAGCCTCTTCCCCGGACTTTGCGTCTTCTGCTTGCTGAGCGAGCGGCCACCATCCCTTCATGCTCGTACAGCCGCCCAATAGCAGGGAAAAGGCCAGCAGAACAGGCGGCCACCAGCGCATCAAGATGCCCGCTCCACACCGGAAAGCAGACGCTGGATACGATGCTTCAATTCCTCGTCGTGGGATTCGGCATCCAGTGCCTTGCGAAGATGGCGTGCTCTGTCCTTGGCATCTTCAGCTGCCAGGGCGAGCAGATAATGACGAACCTGCTCGTAGGCCTTGCCCATACGCTGCTCAAGCAGCTCGCGGGCCGCAGCGGCATCCTTGTGTTGCAAATGCCACTCCGCCAAATCGAGTCTAGCTTGCCATCGCCAAGCATCCATGCTCTTGCCATGATCGATGACCGCCTGCAGATGCTCGGATGCATGAGCCTCATCCAGCGCAGCCAGTTGCAACTGGGCCATGGGTGCATAGGCAGTCGAGGAGAAATCTTCAACGATACTGTCCAGCAAGGCCCGTTTCTTATCCACCGATTCCTCGGCCAGGGCCTGACTGTAAGCCATTGCAGCCGCCTCATGCTGCGATTTCACATTCTGGCGCCAGAGCCCGAACAGGATCAGTGCCACCACCAGCACCAAGCCTGCGATGGCCAGGGGCTTTCGGTTGGCCTCAATCCAACTGACCAATTGCGCTGAGCGCATATCCCGCTTGAGCTCGTCAAGCTCTGTTGCAGTGATGTCCACTGTTGCCTGTGCTTTGTTCCTGTTTTCCTTATCCGTCATGATCCACCTTTCCCATCAGGGTGCACGCAGACTAGAATGCGCCCCACCGCTGTCAATCCTGGGCAGGCTCGGGCTGCTGGCGTCGTTCCAGAATGATCGACAGCACGCTCTTGACCAGCGCGGCCAGCGGAATGGCCACGATGACACCCAGAATGCCCATCCAGTTACCGAATACCAGCACGGCCACAATAATCGCAATCGGGTGCAGGTTCACCATTTCTGAAAACAGCCAGGGAACCACCAGGTTTGCATCGATCGTCTGAACAACGGCATAGGCCAGTATGCTATACAGCAGGGTATCACCCCATCCCCATTGAAAGAAGGACAACAGCACGACCGGGATCGTAACCACGGCCGCACCGACGAAGGGAATCCAGACCGAAAGGCCCGTTAGAACACCGAGCAGAAGCGCATATTCATGCCCCATGAAAGCGTACACGGCCCACATGGCCACGCCAACAAGCAAAGCCTCCCAGAACTTGCCGCGAATGTAATTACCGATCTGAGCATCCAGCTCATGCCAGACGCGATGCAGCAGGGAACGCTCGCGAGGAAGAAACTGTTGGCCCCATGCCATGAGTTGATGCTTGTCCTTGAGCAGGAAGAACACGAGTACCGGCACGAGAACCGCATAGACGAGCAGCGTGATCATGCCTGGGATGGAAGAGATGGAAAAGGAAAGCAGCGCTCCTCCCCATTCCTGGAGCTTGGTCACCATGGCCGCAATGGTATCCTGGAGGTACTGGGAATTGATCCACTCGGCATGATTGGCCTGGAGATGATGAATCTGTTCGCTGATGGCCTTGATGTAGGCCGGAGTATTGGAAACGAGCGAACCGATCTGCTGCACGAGCAATGGGATGACCGCCAACATGGCGAAAATGGCGATCAGCAGCGCCCCGGCAATGGTCAGCGAAATAGCCAACAAATGTGGCATACGGCAACGTTCGAACAGAACTACGACGCCATCGAGCACATAGGCCAGCGCAATGGCAACCAGCAGGGGAGCAAGCATCTGGCCAAACATGAGCAACACGAAAAAAATTGCCAGGAGGGAAAACAGCAGCATGGCCAGCTGCGCATCCTTCTCGATGCGCTCCCTGAGCCAGTTTATGATATACTGCAAGCGTTCCTCTCCTGAGGCGCACTGGCCACCAGCCAGGCCGCTAGCAACGTAGCAAGCAGATGAATGACCGAACTGAGACCATGCCACATGGCAAAGGAATGCGGAAGCGCGGCCTCGCCAGTGGCCGGAGCCACAAGCGCACGTTGCGCCTTCAAGCCGGCTATCACCGGAGCCACGGCGAATTCATTGATTGCAAGACACATAAACAGAAGCAGGAGCACCAGCCACGCGCTACGCCGGCTCTTCAGGCCCATGCGCCACCAGAAACCGGCTACCGAGGCAAGCAGCATCAGGGCGCCTATGTTGGCCAGATGAAAGACATGTCCTGCCAGATCTCCCGCCAGGTGCCGGTTTCCCGCATGTGCAAAAAGCTGAGGAGCAACCACATAGCCCGACACGACAAGCAGTCCGAACACCAGTGCCAGCGCCAGCCGAGCGGCGCCCACCTGGATACATGCGGGCTGGATGCTCACCGGCACACAATCCCCTCAACGGTACTCAATGGCCTGCACCTCGTATTCGCGCTCTCCATTGGGTGCGCGTACCGTGGCGATGTCCCCGATTTCCTTGCCGATTAGGGCCCTGGCAATTGGTGAGGTTATCGACACCTTTCCAGCCTCGATATCGGCCTCGTCAACGCCGACGATCTGGTAAACGACCTCGGTCCCGCTGTCCAGATCGATCAGGGTGACCGTAGCACCAAACACGACCCGGTCACTGTCGATTTGCGAGGGATCGATGATGTGTGCCCGGGCCAACTTGTCCTCCAGCTCCTTGATGCGCCCTTCGTTATGGCTCTGTTCTTCCTTGGCGGCATGATATTCAGCATTCTCCGAAAGATCGCCGTGCGCCCTGGCCTCTTCAATGGCGGCGATGATCTGCCGGCGTTTCTCGCCCTTGCGATATTCCAGTTCCTTGCGCAACTGCTCAGCGCCGTTCTTGGTCATCGGTACTCTTTCCATAGCTTCAATGCACTCCGTGATAGGATTGGATGCTGGCGACCTTCAAGCCCGTCTCGGCCTGCACAATGGCCTCGGCGGCAGCCAGCCCTCCGGCGATGGTCGTGAAATAGGCAATTTCCTTTTCCAACGCAGCCTGCCGGATCGATTTCGAGTCGGCAATGGCCCTTGCGCCCTCGGTCGTGTTGATGATGAGATCCACATCGCCGGACAGCAGCCGGTCGACAACATGCGGGCGCACCCCCTCATTCACCTTGGGAACCCGCTCGGAAGCAATGCCAGCCTCGTCTAGCGCCTGATGTGTCCCATCCGTGGCAAGGATGCGGAAACCGGCCTCGATCAGCTTTCTGGCCAACCTGACCGCAGCTGGCTTGTCCGCATCGCGCACGGAGATGAATACCGTACCCTTGCGCGGCAGGTGAACTCCCGCCGCAAGCTGAGCCTTGAAAAAGGCCGAGGGAAAATCCTCCGCAATGCCCATGACCTCGCCCGTGGACTTCATTTCAGGGCTGAGCAGGGGATCAACACCGCGGAACTTGACGAACGGGAACACGGCCTCCTTCACGGCACGGTAGCCGGACGGTTGCGGAACTTCGAGAACACCTTGCTCAGCGAGTGAGCGGCCAGCCATGATGCGGGCGGCCACCTTGGCCAGAGGAACCCCCGTGGCCTTGGATACGAAGGGCACCGTTCGGCTTGCCCGAGGGTTGACCTCAAGGACGTACACCGTGTCACCCTGAACCGCAAACTGGATATTGAGCAGGCCGCGCACGTTCAAGGCCAGCCCAAGGGCCTTGGTCTGCCGGATCACCTCATCGGCGATATCGCCAGAAATCGAATGCGGTGGTAAACAGCAAGAGGAATCACCCGAATGCACACCTGCCTCCTCAATATGTTCCATGATGCCGCCAATCACGACACGTTCGCCATCAGCTAGTGCATCGACATCTAGCTCGATAGCACTGTTCAGGAAGCGATCGAGCAACACCGGATGATCTGGAGAGACAGAGACAGCCTCCCGCATGTAGGTCAGCAAGCCGGATCGGTCATGGACAATCTGCATCGCGCGCCCGCCAAGCACATAAGATGGACGAACAACGACCGGATAACCGATCTCCTCAGCCACCTTGAGCGCCTCATCAACGGAGCGTGCCGTTCCGTTCTCGGGCTGGCGAAGCCCAAGGGTCTGCAGCAACTGCTGGAAACGCTCACGGTCCTCGGCGAGATCAATCATGTCCGGACTCGTTCCGATGATCGGCACGCCCATGGCTTCCAGCTTGGCGGCCAGTTTCAACGGCGTCTGCCCGCCGAACTGAACAATAACGCCGTCCGGCTGCTCCGTCTCCACGATGGCCATGACATCCTCAAAGGTCAGCGGCTCGAAATACAGTCGGTCAGAGGTATCATAATCCGTCGATACGGTTTCCGGATTGCAGTTGACCATGATGGTCTCATATCCATCCTCGGACAGGGCAAATGCGGCATGCACGCAACAGTAATCGAACTCGATCCCCTGCCCTATCCTGTTCGGACCGCCTCCAAGCACGACGATCTTCTTCCTGTTGCTGGGCCTGGCCTCGCATTCATGCTCATAGCTTGAATAGAGATAGGGCGTGTGGGCCTCGAACTCGGCAGCGCACGTATCGACCCGCTTGAATACCGGCCGCACATCAAGCCTGGTACGGCACTCGCGGACCACATCCTCGGATGTCTGCATCAACTGCGCAAGTCGCGCATCGGAAAGCCCCTCGCGCTTGGCCCTAAGCCACTGCTCCGTATCCAGGGTATTCGGATGCCTGCCACGAAGCGACTCCTCCAGCTCAATAACCGATCCTATTTCACGCACGAACCATGGATCAATGCCCGTGACCTGGCATACACGCTGCTCGCTCCAGCCATAACGCAAGGCCTCACCGATCCACCACAAGCGTTCGGCACCCGGCACGGCCAGCTTTGTCTGAAGAAAGTCATCGGCATGCACGTCACCGGGCAACACCTTGTCGAATCCCGTGGTGCCCGTTTCCAGGCCACGCATGGCCTTGCCCAGGCTCTCGGTGAAGGTGCGGCCAATGGCCATCACCTCTCCGACGGACTTCATCTGTGTGGTCAGGCGATCATCCGCGCCCGGAAACTTCTCGAATGCAAACCGGGGTAGCTTGGTCACCACATAGTCGATGGTCGGCTCAAAGGCGGCATACGTTTCGCCAGTGATATCATTGCGGATTTCGTCGAGCGTATAACCAACGGCCAATTTGGCCGCGATCTTTGCAATCGGGAAGCCCGTGGCCTTCGAAGCCAGCGCGGATGAACGCGACACGCGTGGATTCATCTCGATGATGATCAGGCGACCATCCTTCGGATTGACTGCAAACTGGACGTTCGAACCGCCGGTCTCGACACCGATCTCGCGCAAACAGGCAATGGAGGCGTCACGCATGCGCTGGTATTCCTTGTCTGTCAGCGTCTGGGCCGGTGCGACAGTGATCGAATCGCCAGTGTGCACACCCATAGGATCAAGATTCTCGATGGAGCAGATGATCACGCAGTTGTCATTGCGGTCACGCATGACCTCCATCTCATATTCTTTCCAACCGATAATCGATTCTTCAATCAGGATTTCACTGGTCGGGCTGGCTTCAAGACCGGCCTTGGCGATCTGTTCGAATTCCTCCGGATTATAGGCAATCCCACCCCCGGTTCCTCCAAGCGTGAAGCTGGGGCGAATGATGAGCGGATAGCCGATCTCGGCAGCCAGATGCCTGGCCTCCTGCATGGAATGCGCAAACCCTCCTCTTGCCATGTCTAGACCGATACGGTTCATGGCTTCCTTGAACAGCTCCCGATCCTCGGCCTTGTCGATGGCCTCCGGCTGCGCACCGATGAGCTTCACACCATATCGATCGAGAATACCATGCTTATTCAGGCTCAGCGCCGTGTTCAACGCCGTCTGTCCACCCATGGTCGGCAACAAAGCATCAGGACGCTCTTTCTCGATGATCTTGCCCACCGCCTGCCAGGTGATGGGCTCGATATAGGTTGCATCGGCAAACTCGGGGTCGGTCATGATCGTCGCCGGATTCGAGTTGACCAGGATGACCCGGTAGCCCTCCTCCTTCAAAGCCTTGCAGGCCTGGACACCCGAATAATCGAATTCGCAGGCCTGACCGATCACAATCGGACCGGCGCCCAGGATCAGGATGGACTCGATATCCGTACGTCGCGGCATGGCGTGTTACTCCCGGCATTCATCGATCACACGGATGCATACCAACCCTCTTCGACCTGGTGCATCCGGAGCTTGAGGCACAGAAAACGGGCCCGGCGTCACCAGCCTGCCCGTGAGCGCGAAGCATAACGCCACGAACGGTGTCGCGAAAGCGACTATGAGGCCAACTGCGGATAGCCGAGCACAGCATGCTCCACGGCTTCACGATCAACTCGGAAGGCATCCATGGGCAATCCCGGATTGCCCTCCACTATCCAGCGGCTGATGACATCCGCCGTGATCGGCGCCAGCACTACACCGTTGCGGTAGTGCCCAGAAGCCACCCATACGCCGGGCATTGTCCCGACAGGGCCAAGAAAGGGCAGACCATCCGGGCTTCCCGGCCTGAACCCCATCCATGCCTTCTCGATCGGGATACCTTCAAGACCTGGGGCAATCTGCCGAATAGCATCCACAAGCTCGCCAATGACATCGCGGGTCGTTCCTCGTTCGAAGCCCACGCGTTCCATGCTCGCGCCGACAAGAATCCGCCCATCGGCTCGTGGTACAAAATAGGCTCGGTCATGCTTGACGATATGCTGCATGTTCCCGGGCCGACCATGCAGCAGAACGATCTGCCCCTTGACCGGCTCCACAGGAAGTGAAAAACCTAGTTGCTCGGCCAGTTCTCCACTCCAGCTCCCGGCCGCAAGCAGCACGACATCGGCCTCAAAACGCCGGCCATCCGCAGTTCGCACCCTGCGGGTGCCATCCCCATCGGCTTCGACGGCCATGACATCGGCATGCTCGATCAGGGACACTCCGCATTTGACCAGGGCCTTGCGCACAGCTCGCAGCAAGCGCGGATTCCGCACCTGGGCCACCTGAGGCCAGAGCAGGCCTCCCTGGACATCGCAGGCCAACGCCGGTTCATGGCTTCGCACCTGCTTCTCATCAAGTTCCTCGACATCCCAACCAAAGCGTTCGGACCAAGCCATCGCGGCGGCATGATGATGCTGTTCATCCCAGGGAAACTCCGGAATTAGCAGACCGCACTTTCTCCATTGAACATCCACACCCGTTTCGCGCTGCAATTCGGCCACAAAATCGGGATAGACCCGCAGGCTTGCATTCACCAGATGGGTAAATGCATCAGGATAAAGCCACGGATGGATCGGACACAGAATACCGGCTCCAGCCCATGAAGCCTCATGCCCCATGGTCCCACGCTCAAGCACGCTGACGCGAGCGCCACGCTGGTGGAGACGCCATGCGCAAAGCGCCCCAATGATGCCTCCGCCAATGACAACAACACGCATTCCCCTGTCAGGCAATGAACCATCCCCCTCTTGCCGGAACCCCTGCTTCAAGCCACCATGCCGGCATGAAAAGCGACCTCACTATCGCGCAAGCATATCAACACTGTTTGCAACTGGCACGCAACCATTACGAAAACTTTCCCGTCGCTTCGTATCTGTTGCGCCCTGACCTGCGGCCTGCCGTTGCGGCCATCTACGCATTTGCCCGTCAAGCGGATGATCTGGCCGACGAGGGCGATGCACCCGCGGAAATTCGACTCAAGAAACTGGATGCCTGGGAGACCCTGCTGAGTCGATGCATCAAGGAAGAGATCGAGCATCCGGTGTTTTTGGCTCTGGGCGATGCCATACGGCGCCATGGCCTGCCAATCGATCCACTATATGATCTGCTGGTTGCCTTTCGCATGGACGTGACCATTCATCGCTATGAAACGGTTAAGGAGCTTGCCTTCTACTGTCGTCATTCGGCCAATCCGATCGGCCGCCTGATGCTTGCACTGCATGGCATTCATGATCCACGCGCCATCTCATGCGCGGACGCGCTCTGCACGGGCCTCCAGCTGGCCAATTTCTGGCAAGACCTCGCCATCGATCTTGCCCGGGGGCGTTGCTACCTGCCGACGATCTGGCTGAAAGAAGAACATCGGCATATGAAACCCCAAGAGCTGACCGAAGATGTCCTTCATCCTGCCCTTGAACGCGCCTGTTGTTGGACCCGTGAATATTTCGATAAGGCTCGTGATCTACTCCCCAGAGTGCCATGGCGTCTGCGCCTGCAGGTAGCGGCCACACTCCATGGGGGACTGCGCATCCTGGACCGGACAGCAAGGGGTAATCCGTTCCGCCAGCGCCCACGGTTATCACGCGGGGACTGGATATGCATGATTCCTCCGGTCCTGCGCGATGCCTGCTGGCCTGGTTCCGTCTCAGGAAGCCCGGCATGACGCCCCAGGAGTATTGCCTTCAGAAAACGCGCGGATCAGGCTCCTCTTTCTATTATGCCTTTATCTTTCTGCCCGAAGACAAGCGACGCGCCATCATGGCCTTGTATGCCTTTTGTCGGGAGGTTGACGACATCGCCGATTCGATCCAGGACCGACAGGTGGCCATGGCCAAGCTCGGGTTCTGGCAGGACGAGGTCCAGCGCAGCTTCGCGGGCCATCCCCAGCATCCCGTTGGCAAGGAGCTGTCTTGGGCCGCAAGTCGGTATGCCCTCGATGAAGAGCTGTTTCACGAGATCCTGGATGGCATGCTGATGGACATCAATCGGCAGCCCGTACTCAAGCAAGCCGATCTTTCCCTATACTGTTATCGCGTTGCCGGAACTGTAGGTCTACTGTCCATCGAGATCTTCGGTTATAGCAATCGGCGTGCACGCGCTTACGCGACCCAGTTGGGGGAGGCCCTGCAACTGACCAACATCCTGCGCGACCTAGGGGAAGATGCCCGTCTTGGACGAATCTATTTGCCCCAGGAAGATCGCCTCAGATTCGATGTGCGCGACCAAGATTTCAAGGCCACGCAAGCCAACGACGCCCTCAAACAGTTGGTTCGGCATTATGTCGATCGCGCCGAGAAGCAATATGCCACTGCCATCGAGATGCTTCCACC
>RFGS01000096.1 GCA_003695905.1 Zetaproteobacteria bacterium
CTCCCGCCGATGCGGACAGCGGAGTAAGCCGGAGGCACTTGCTCGATCCGTCCCACAAACCTCTGCAAAACCTGTTCAATTTCAGCTGAACTCAAGTCCTCACGTGGAGCAAAGGAGGCAGCCAACCGCCCTTCCTTGTCCAGGGTATCCGTTTGCATGCTAAGATCCACGCAGACACGGTAAATCTTGGCCGCCGACAGCCCATAGTCAGCAAATCGGGTGGCTTCCCCTAGCAGAATTGGCAACATGCCCGATGCGAGTGGGTCCAGGGTCCCGGCATGCCCTGCCTTGAGTGTTTCCCCCTCCTCCGACAGCGTCTCAACAACCACATTGACAGCCTTTCTGGATGTCCAGCCGACCGGCTTGTCCAGAAAAAGCACACCGGCAGTCATCATGATCCTTCATTGGCAAGCAAGCGACGAACCGCCTGCCGCAGATGATCTCGAACCTTTTCGAGATCCCCCTGCATTCTGCATCCTGCGGCATGCGGATGCCCACCACCTCCCAAACTGGAAGCCAGCTTCCCCACATCAGCATGGGACTTTCCCCGGAAACTTATCTTCCAGCTACCATGCTCAGATTCATCGGCCCGGATAAGCACGGCCACCTCAACGCCATCGATGCTTCGAGCATAATCGATCAAGCCTTCGGTATCCTCAACATCCGCACCTGTTTCCCGATACATATCTGCGGTCACGGCGAGCCATGCCGAACGTCCTCCATCATGCAACTCGAGTGATTCCAAACACAAACCCAGCAAACGCATCGAGGCAAGCCTGCGGCTTTCGTAGACATGCATCGAAATATCCCATGGACTGGCCCCGCACTCGACAAGATCTGCAGCCAAGCGATGAACCGAGGCATCCACGCTGGCCAAACGAAATCCACAAGTGTCAGTTAACAATGACGTATAGAGTGCCTGGGCGATTTCAGCATTAACCGGGATTTTCATCGCAAGCAGAAAATCGAAAACCATGGCTCCTGTTGCACAATAGCGCGGATCGACGACGACGTAATCGCCGAAACGCGTATTGCTCAAGTGGTGATCGATATTGGCAACGCGCGCGCCATCAAAAAACGATGCCGACAGACCAAGCCTCTGTTGGCTGCCGCTATCCAGGCAGATCACCAGATCCCCAGCAGCAGATGCCTCAGGCCATTGCCCTTGCCCAATCTGTTCGCTCCCGGCCAGAAAACGGTAAATGCGGGGCACACCATCCCGGTTGTGCATTTGCACAGGCTTGCCCAACAGGCGCAGCCCATGAAACAACGCAATCTGCGATCCGATACCATCGCCATCAGGATTGCGATGCGTCGTCAGAACAATCCGGGATGATTCACGAACAGCCCTGCAAAGCGAAGACCAGTCGGTTTCCGGGTACAGGGAATTCATTTTTCGCGGATCAGCCGCAACCGATCCTGCACCGAATGTGCTCGATCAGCGGCATAGTCCCATTGGAACCGAAGGGCTGGGATACGACGCCGTGGCATGGCCCTGCGCAGGGCATGCTCGAAGTGAGGTTTCATGCGCATCAGCTGTCGCACGCAAACATCAGGATCAACCTCTTGAATAGCATGGACCCAAACATTCAAAGCATGTGCACCCGTAAGCTCTACCCTGGTAATGCTAATGCCATGAAGCCGCGGATCCGACACATCCCGGATGATCATGGTGGACAGCAATCGCTGAATATCTGCCTTCAACCTGCTTTGCGCGGGATGATTCACAGTTTTGCAGCCACTTCCTCAATGACATAAAACTCGAACGTGTCACCGACCTTGACGTCATTGAACTTCTCAATACCAATACCGCACTCGTATCCAGCCTTCACTTCTCTGACATCATCCTTGAAACGCTTCAGCGAAGCGAGCTTGCCGTCATAGATCAGGACTCCCTCACGCAGAACGCGCACAGCAGCATTTCGCGTCACATAGCCATCCGTGACATAGCAGCCTGCAACCGCACCAACCTTCGGAACGGAAAAGACCTCGCGCACCTCTGCCGATCCGATAACCTTTTCAACCCTTTCAGGAGCGAGCATACCGGCCATTGCTGCCTTGACTTCATCAATCGCGTCATAGATGACTTTGTAGAAACGGATATCCACACCCTCTTGCTCGGCAAGCTTCTTTGCCTTTGCATCCGGCCGAACATTGAAACCGATGATGATGGCATTGGAGGCCGATGCAAGCATGACATCCGACTCCGTGATACCACCAATGCCCTTGTGGACCACCTTAACCTTGACCTCATCCGTGCCGAGCTTGGCCAGGGAATCAGCCATGGCCTCGACAGAACCCGTGACATCACCCTTGATCAGCACCGGCACTTCCTTGAGTCCACTCTGCATTGAGGCAAAAAGCTCATCCAGGCTCGCCCTCTTCTGGTTGGCTACGCCTTTTTCGCGTTCCAGATCACGACGATAGCGGACGATGTCACGTGCCTGCTTCTCATTCTCGACAACAATGATCTCGCTGCCTGCCTCTGGCACGCTTTCCAGACCAAGCAATTCAAATGGAATTGATGGACCTGCCGTCCGATGCTGCACTCCATTTTCATCCACAATGGCCCTGATTCGTCCCATGACCGAACCCACTACGACAATGTCGCCCTTGTGGAAAGTGCCATTCTTGACAAGAACCGTTGCCACCGGACCGCGGCCCCGATCAAGCTTTGACTCGATAACGATACCGCGACCACGCCGATTGGGATTGGCCTTTAGCTCCAACAGCTCCGTCTGTAGAGCTAGCATCTCCAGCAATTCATCCAGCCCCTGGCCCGTCTTTGCGGAAACCTCGACAAAAATCGTGTCGCCGCCCCACTCCTCGGGAATCAGTTCATGTTCAGCCAGTTGGCGCTTGACCATCTCGGGGTTTGCACCTTCTTTGTCCATCTTGTTGATGGCCACAATGATCGGAACTCCGGCAGCGCGCGCATGGTTCAGTGCCTCGATGGTCTGCGGTTTTACTCCATCATCCGCAGCCACAACCAGAACAGCTACATCCGTCAGGTGTGCACCCCGGGAGCGCAGGCTGGTGAAGGCTTCATGACCCGGTGTATCGATGAACACAACCCGATCTCCCGAATCCAGCTTGACCATGTAGGCGCCAATATGTTGCGTAATGCCGCCAGCCTCCCCTGCCGCAACATTGGCCTTGCGCAAGGCATCCAGAATGGAGGTCTTGCCATGGTCGACATGGCCCATGACGACGACAACAGGGGGACGCGGTTGAAGCGCATCGACGTCATCCTCCTCCTCGTCGATCAATACATCCTCGACTGCGGCCGCATTGATCACTTTGGGCTTGTGGCCAAACTCTTCGACCACAAGAACGGCCGTCTCGGCATCAATGGTCTCATTGACCGTGGTCGGCATGCCCATTTCAAACAACTTTTGGACCACCTCGCCTCCCTTAATGGCCATGCGACTGGCCAACTCTGAAACGAGGATAGGATCCGTGATCTCCACCTCCCGCACAACAAAGTCGGCATCGTCCTTCGTGATCTTCTTCTTGGCACGCTTGCGATCGCCGCGTGCCAGCCTCGCCATGCGCTCTTCCTCTTCCTGGGTCAGAACGATATGGCGCTTTTCCGCATAAGCTCGACGGGCTGCCTTTTCTGCAGGGCTCAAACGCCGCTGCGGCCTTGCGCCACCTGGTCCTCGCTTGCGTGTACCGGAAATACCCTCTGACGGCGACTGGGGTGCTACTGCCACGGAGGGGATGCGCTTGGCCATGCCGGTGGATGGCCTCCTCGCCCCTTGGGGACGTCTAGCGCCCTGAGCCTCACGCCGCTGACGTTTTTCCTCACTGATTTGCTTCTCGATATCCTTCAGCGAAGAACTCGGCGCCCTCCTGGCCGCAATCTGGGCAGGTGTCAGGCCTTGCCGTATCGTGGTCCGCGGACCTGATTTTGCTGCTGGCTTGGTTCCACGAGGGGGCATGCCTGTGGCCGCGCCCGCTGTCCTTGAGGGGGGGGCAGTCTTCCGTGGTTCGGGTCGAGCCTCTGGCACGGGCTTCTTCGGCTCTGTTGCGACCGAAGGCTTCTGCGCTGCGGCAAGTTTCTCTGCTTTTTTCGCCTCAACGGCCTTGGCGGCCTGGGCTGCTGGAGAAGATGCTCGCGCAGTCGCTCCTGCAGCTGGTTTGGCAGTCGGCATAACCTTTGCGCTTGCTGTGGCCGCAGCAGGTACCACCACGCGGCGACGGCGCACCTCGACCTTTCTACCCTTTCCATCAACATTGCTGCCGCCTCGCATCTGACCGGCAACCATCGGACGTTTCAAGGTCAGGGTCTTTCCCTTGACAGGAGAACCTCCCTTACCCTTCCTGGCGGCAGCCGCCTGACGGATTTTTTCCTGATCATCCACATCCAGCTTGGTCGATGGTCCACTGACAGCAATATTGCACTGCTCTGCAATCTGCTCGATTTCCGCAGCCGTCATGCCCAATTCCTTCGCCAAGTCGAGGATTCGCTTCGCCATGTATTTATACCTCGATTCCTTCCAAGCGCTCTAACCAAGCGCAATTTTTTACCAGCTCGGTAGTAAGCCGACCTTCATCAAATCCAACCACAGCGAGCCTTTCCCTAGCGAAAGGCTCGCCCAATCGGCGGGTATCCAATGCGTGCACCACGACAGTACGGGCACCTGCTGCCCTGCGCTTCTCCACTGCCATAGCAATCTGCCGCACAAGTGCCTCGCCGGCATCCCGGGCCAGCACCACCACGAGAGGCGCATTATTCCACATCCGCTGCAGGACCGCATCCCTTCCGAGGCTGGCACCGGTACGCATCGAACGCAACAGCATCACTATGCGGAGATCCAACGCCTTCAGCATGCGCAAGCGCAAGGCTTTCCAGTCACCCCTCAACTTGGGAAACTTTCCCTTGAGTCGATGGAACGTCCCGTTATGCATGCGGCGCAGACAATCCTTCCCCATGCATAGATAAAACCCACGCCCCGGCGCCTGCTGTAGCAAGTCAGGCCAGATCAAGCCATCCTGGTCCACAACCAGACGCATTGCCGCGCGTTTTGCAACCTCTTGGCGACAGGCAACGCATCGCCTCTGCGGCCCAGGATTATTGTCCGTCTTATTCGTCGAACCAGCCACTTGCCTCCCTGGCCGCAAGGATCAGTGCCTCGGCCTGCTCCCGAGAAAGACCTTCGACGTCCTCGATTTCATCCACGGCTGCGTCTGCAAGCGCTTCAACGCTCACGATGTTTCTCTCGGCCAGTTGCTCGGCGAGTTCACGGGTCATACCCGGAAGATCAAGCAAGGAGATGCCCGAGGTCTCATCAGCCTTGGCCAACGCTCGGTCCAGAAGCGCATTGCGTGCGCGATTCTGCAATTCCTGAGCAATCTCCATGTCCAACCCTTCGATGGCAGCAATCTCCTCTACAGCGCAGTAGGCCAAGTCCTCCAGGGAAAGGAACCCTTCTGTAACAAGCACCTGTGCAAAATCTTCGTCGATATCGAGCGCTTCCTGGAAAAGAACCTGAGCGCGAGACATTTCTTCCTGGCGGCGTTCGCGCTCCTCGCCCGTACTCATGATCTCGATGTTCCAGCCCGTAAGCTCCGAGGCCAAACGCACATTCTGTCCCCGCCGACCAATGGCCATAGCGAGGTTATCCTCGCTCACTGCAACCTCAATGGTATTGCGTGCCTCATCCACAAGGACCCGCTCGATTTCAGCAGGGGCAAGCGCATTGACCACGAATACAGCCGGATCATCCGTCCATTCAATGATGTCAATCTTCTCGCCATGCAACTCATTGACCACAGCCTGCACACGCGCACCCCGCATGCCCACACAAGCACCAACGGGATCCACCGCAGGATCCGTGGACACAACGGCAATCTTGCTTCTGGAGCCCGGATCCCTCGCTATGGCCTGAATGGATACGATACCATCCTGAATCTCAGGGACCTCTTGCTCGAAAAGCCTGAGCACCATGCCAGCATCGGCCCTCGAAACATAGACAAGCGGCCCTTTTGGCTGATTGCGCACCTCACGAATGTAGACCTTAACGCGATCGCCCTGCCGGAAGGTTTCCCGGGGCAGCATGTCTTCACGATACATCACTGCCTCTCCGCGACCAAGATCCAGATAGACATTACCCCTCTCAACACGCTTCACGATACCCGTAATCAGCTCGCCGACTCGCGGCCCGTACTCCGCGACAACGCGCTCCCGCTCGGCTTCGCGAATCTTTTGATTGATGACCTGCTTTGCCGTCTGAGCTGCAATACGGCCAAGTTCAATCGGGGGCAACTGCTCCCGCAACTCAGAGCCGATCTCGGCCTTCGGATCCAGCTTTTTCGCCTCTTCAAGCGTCAATTCATTTTCAGGATCTTCAACCTGTTCGACAACCGTACGCACATGATACAGGCGGATCTCACCGGTTTGCCGATCCACCTCGGCCTCGACATGCTTGCCAGCATAGGTGCGGCGTGCGGCCGTCCGAATAGCCTGCTCCATGGCCTCAATGACCAGTTCGCGATCTACGGACTTCTCACGCGCGACAGCATCAGCAACTTGCAACAATTGAGCATTCATCGATTACCCAGCTCCTATTTCTTCCTTTTGGCGACCGCGTTCCAGTTGATCGCCCGATGAACCTTCAGCACATCATCGCTCCGGATGTCAAGCCGCCGCCCCTGCGCATCTTCAAGCTCAAAACCGCCGTCTGTTGCACCACGATTCCAGCCCTCGATTGTCCGCCCATCACACATGTGGACAGCCAGCCATTCACCCCGATGCCTTTCGAAATCGGCCCTTGTGGTCAGCGGCCAGTCCAAGCCCGGAGATGTAATCTCCAGCCTATACCGCCCCTGAATCGGGTCCTCTGCATCCATCTGCAGCGACAGGCCCCGGCTCATACGCTCCAAGGTGTCGGCATCCACCCCCCCGGCCCGGTCGACAATCACGCGCACCAACTGACTATGGCCGCAGCCAACGGAAACCTTCAGAACATCCAGGCCCAATTCATCCCCAATGGGCTCGGCCAGTTGCCGGATCCGCAATTCCACCGATGTATCCTGGGGCATGAAACCATCCCTAAAAACAAAAAAGCGAGCCGCAGCTCACCTTGAGAGTATGCGAATCATATGGGTACGGCGCTCAATTGCAAGCACCGTGAATCCCTGCTTTGGAGGAAATCAGGCCGTTTGCTTCCCGCCAAACTCCCCCCGTTGCAAACGCCTGCGGTAATCGGCAAGGGCTGCCGCCACCTTGCCCTGCAACAGATACAAGGCAAGAAAATTCGGAAAAGCCATGCCAAGCAGCAGCAAATCGCTGAATTCGAGAATGCTGCTGGGACTGCCAAGGGAAGCCAACACAACGAACATCACAAACATGATGCGATAGATGATCGAATTCTTCTCGCCGAACACAAAGGTCCAGCAGCGCTCCCCATAGTAGGACCAGGAAATCATTGTGCTGTAGGCGAACAGAACGACAGAAAGCGAAAGAATTGCAGGAAACCATGAGATCACCGACCCAAAAGCCACGGCCGTCAGTGCAGCCCCCTTGCTCTGGGCCACCAGATTCGCATGCTCTGGTGCCTGCCATACACCCGTGATGATGATAACGAGGGCCGTCATCGTACAAATGACAATGGTATCGATAAATGGCTCATAAAGAGCAACAAAACCCTGCCGCACGGGATACTTTACGGCTGCTGCCGAATGGGCGATGGCGGCCGAACCGATGCCCGCCTCGCTGGAGAAGGCTGCGCGCTTGAATCCCTGAACAACGACTCCGATCATGCCACCTGCCACGGCAGTGGGATGAAACGCCTGTTGGACGATCATGGCAAAGGCATGCGGCAACTGATCAAGATGGGAAAAGATGATCCACAGGCATGCGCTCAAATAAATAAACACCATAGTGGGTACGATGGCCTCAGCAGCATGGGCAATGCGCCGGATGCCGCCAATGATCACGATACCGACGGCAAATGCCATGATGAGACCAAAACACCATGGAAAATCCTTAAAGAACGGAATTTCTCCCTGCACTGCGCCCATCGCCTGTGAAACCTGGAAAGCATTTCCTCCGCCCAATGATGCACCGATACAGAACACGGCGAACAGCATGGCAAGAACACGCCCCACCCTCGGCATGCCCTTCTCTGCAAATCCCTTGGAAAGGTACTCCATGGCCCCGCCCATGACCCGCCCATCCGGTCGAAATTCCCTGTAGATCTGAGCTAGGGTCACTTCGGTAAACTTGGAGGTCATGCCAAAAAAGCCAGCAACGATCATCCAGAATGTGGCGCCGGGGCCACCAACGCTGACGGCAATGGCCACGCCCGCGATATTACCCAAACCAACGGTGGCCGAAAGCGCCGTTGTCAGGGCCTGAAACGGAGTCACATCCCCCTTATCCTCGGCTGAACGATATTTCCCCCTGAGAATGTCTATCGCATGGCCCATCATGCGTACATTGATAAAACCAAAACGGAGAGTCAGATAGACGGCTCCGGTAATCAGCCAGGCAACAATGAAGGGCATGTTGCCCTCGCCCGGCCAGACATCGAAAAAAAGCACACTGGCCAGATAGCCGTTGATGGTGCCAAACAACCCATCCACGCCTCCGTCCGTCACAAAAACCGCCGTTTCGATCATCAGAAAAACGGCAAGCGCGTACAACAACAACCTGAACTTGTCCTTCATGGCACCCCTCTTCTCAAGGATAGGCGCATGCTGCCCGAACTAAAACAGACTTCAAAGGACGAGCAGATGATGCCATGTCAGTACCAGAAACCAATGCCTCGCCAGCGCCGCCGTTCCTGAACGGGGTGCCCGGGCATCTCAATCGGAGAATCATCGAACAGGGGATGCCCCCGAGCATCTCCAACCAGCGACCTGAGCCGCTCCACTCGTTCGCTCGTCAAAGGGTGGGTCCTCAACAGAGAAGGAGCCATGCCTTCGGAACCGGGAAGAATCCAGCGCCACCAGTGGCGCATGCCTTGCTCGATCTTGAGCAGGGCATGCGCAAGCCCGATGGGATCATTCGTCAACTCCACCGCCCCCAGATCCGCATCGAATTCCCTCGTTCGAGAGAGGGCCAACTGGAGCAACATGGAAAGCATGGGCGCAACCATCAACAGCAGAATAAACATCCAAGGGATATCGATTCCGTATAAAAGGCTGACCGGCAGGAACAACAACAGGGAAATCCATCCAACGTCCGACATCAGGGCCGTCATTCGGCTGAGCATGTCGGCCATGCTCATGACAAAAAGATCGCCATGTCGAATGTGGCTAATCTCATGGGCCAGAACCCCGGCGAGCTCTCTTCCATTGAGAAGACGCAACAGCCCATCGCTGACCGCAACCAGCGTACGCCCTCCTCCGGACATGGCAAAGGCATTAGGCACAGCACTGGGCACCCAGTAAATCTCCGGTACGTGTTCAAGCCCCCCCCTTGTGGCAAGGGTTTCAATCATCGCATGCAAATCAGGCGCATCCCACGGAGATAGCCTGCGGGCACGAAACATGCGCAAGGTCATCCACATGGATGCCTGAGGGGCAAACAACAGCATGAGCGTTCCCGCTAGAAGCATGAACACGCTGCCTGTCGGACCAAACAAAAACCTTCCCAGTCCAAAGAACAGCATCATCATAGCCACCAGCAGCACGATGGAGTGAACAATATTTCTCCACTTCTGATGCTGATAGGTCCGTATCGCAATCATGTCGAACCGCCTCGCAAAAAAATGTGGGGCCGCGGTTGCGGCCCCTTTCCGGCATACGCCGGCACATCTGATGAGCTCACAGTCCCCGGTTTACTCGATGGTAATGGCCTTCGGCTTAGCGCTCTCAACCTTGGGCAGCCTAACCTCCAGCACACCATTCTTCATCCTTGCCTTGATCTTGTCTGCATCAACATTCGTCGGCAAGACGAAACTGCGAGCAAACCGACCATAGGCGCGCTCAATCCGATGGACGTTTTCCTCTTTCACATCCTTTTCGTAACGGCGCTCACCAGAAATGCTGAGTACGCCATCACGCACCTCAATCTTCACATCCTTTTTTTCAATACCCGGCAACTCTGCTTCGACGATCAGAGCATCATCCGTTTCCCGGATATCCACTGACGGTGCCCATTCACCAGCTTCACCGCCGAATCCCAAGGCCCTGTCGTCAAGCAGGCGGGCAAGCTGACGATTGATGCTCTCAAGCTCCTGCCACGGAGACCACCTTGTCAGTGTCATGCTCCATCACCTCCTTTCCGACTGAAATATCCTGAAGGCATTGATTATATAGGCATCCATCCCGTCTAGTTTCAAGTGTCCAGGCAACACTTGCAGCAGTTGCGGCCTGGCGTCAGGCTTCCGCCGCCATGAACGCCTTTCCCTTTGAGGTCCTCGCGCGCGACGAGCACGGCCATGCCCGTCGCGGTCGCCTGCATCTGCAGCACGGCATTGTTGAAACCCCTGTGTTCATGCCGGTTGGCACTCAGGCCACGGTCAAGAGCATGACGCCGCAGGATCTGGTTGAGGAAATCGGCGCTCAGATCATCCTCGGCAATACCTATCACCTGATGCTGAGGCCCGGCGCCGAGCTGATCGAGCAGCTCGGCGGCCTGCATCGGTTCATGGCCTGGGACCGCCCCATCCTGACTGACTCGGGAGGATTTCAGGTCTGGTCGCTGGGTGATCTGAGAAGAATCGAGGCTGATGGTGTCCGCTTTCGTTCGCACATTGACGGATCCGAAGTCTTTCTTGGACCGCGGGAAAGCATGGAGATTCAGCGGCGTCTAGGCAGCGATATCGTCATGGCTTTTGATGAGTGCACACCCTACCCGGCCACACGGGATGAGGCTGCAACCTCGAAGGAACTATCCATGCGCTGGGCCCGGGATTGCCGCAGACACCTGCCACCAGATCACAGGCAGGCCCTGTTCGGAATCGTCCAGGGGGGCATGTATGCCGATCTGCGCCTGGAAAGCCTGGAACAACTCTTGCAGATCGGCTTTGATGGCATCGCCATTGGCGGCCTATCCGTGGGCGAGCCCAAAGAGGAAATGCTGCACATCCTGGATGTGCTGGCTGCCAAGCTGCCTGATGATCTGCCGCATTATGTCATGGGCGTTGGAGCACCCGATGACCTGATTGAAGGTATTGACCGAGGCATCGACATGTTCGATTGCGTCATGCCCACCCGTAATGCGCGCAATGGAACACTGTTCACCGATGATGGCAAGCTGAACATTAAGAATCGGATTTACCGGGATGATCCCCGGCCAATCATGGCTGATTGCGGTTGCTATACCTGCCGCCATTTCTCACGCGCATATCTGCGCCATTTGTACATGGCTAGGGAGATCCTATCTTCAAGGTTGAACACCCTGCACAACCTTCACTACTATTGCGGCCTCATGCGAAGGGTCAGGCATGCACTCGAGGAGGGGAACTGGCCTAGGTTCCGTGATCAGTTTTTGCAACGATACAGGGCGAAAAGCCAGCCCTGACAAATTTCAGGAGAATCACCATGCGTAAATCCATTCCGAATCACATTGTTGCCTCCGTGCTCATGGCCATGGCCATGACAGAAACAGCCCGCGCCGAAGGTGCTGCAGCAGCAGGCAGTGGTATCGCTTCACTCGTCCCATTGCTGTTGATGTTCGTGATTTTCTACTTCCTGCTAATCCGTCCTCAGCAGAAGAGACTGAAGGCGCACCGCGCAATGATTGAAAGCCTCAAGAAAGGCGACAAGATCATCACCGGTGGCGGCATCTATGGCACCGTTCTTGATGTCAAGGATGGACAGGTCAAGGTCGAAATTGCGGATGGGGTACGCATCAAGGTCAAGCAGGATACCATTTCCAGTCTGGCCGACTGATCAGGCCCACTGAACAGAAAATCGCATAAGGAAGAACAAGGTCAATGCATAAATATCCAAGCTGGAAATATTGGTTGATTGCCTTCGTGCTCGTCATCTCGGTCATGGGAAGCCTGCCCAATGTCATGCAAGTTCCCGCTTGGTGGCCTGATGCCATGAGCAAACCCATGAATCTGGGCCTCGACCTCAAGGGAGGTGTTCACCTTGTTCTCGATGTCGATGTTGACAAGGCCGTCGAACATAGCGTTGAGGAAGACGTCAGCCTCGTTCGTCAGGAATTGCGCAAGGCCAAGCTGCGTTATCAGAAACTTTCTGCAAAACAATCGTCCATTGAGGTAAGACTCAAGAAGGAGGAAGACGTATCAACCGCCCGGGAGCTATTGGCCAAAGCCTTACCCAGCTATGGCATCAGCCTCCTGGAAGGATCCGGACTACGCCTGGATCTGAAGCCTGATGTCGTTTCCGAGATTCAGAAGTTCGCAATCGACCAGGCCATCGAGGTCATCCGCAGCCGCATCGATGCCTTGGGCACCACTGAGCCAACCATCGTCAAGCAGGGTGAAAGGCGTATCCTTGTCCAGATTCCTGGTTATGAGGATACGGCCCATGCCAAGGAGCTGATTGGCCGCACAGCCCAGCTAGAATTCAAGCTGGTTGATGAGAAGGGTGATCTGCAAAAGGCCCTGAATGGCCAGATTCCACCTGGTGACATCATCATGTATGGTCCCAAGGAAACCCGGAACGGTCGAACCTATCGCCAGCCTTATCTGCTGAAGAAACGTACGGAGCTTTCTGGAACCGAAGTCGCCGATGCGCGCGTTTCCATTGATTCTCGCTTCAACGAATATGCGGTAACCCTGAAGTTCAACAGCAAGGGAGCACGCAAGTTCGACAAGCTGACCGCGGCACATGTTGGCGAGCGCTTTGCGATCATTCTCGAGGGGGTGGTCATGTCCGCGCCCGTGATACGGGAGCGAATCGCTGGCGGAACCGCCCAGATCACAGGCAGTTTCACGCCCAAGGAAGCCCATGATCTGGCCATCGTTCTGCGTGCAGGCGCCCTGCCCGCTCCGGTGAAGGTGGTGGAGGAACGTTCTATTGGACCAAGCCTGGGCCAGGACTCCGTGGAACAGGGAATGAACTCCATCATCATCGGTGCCATTCTGGTCTTGCTGTTCATGGTCGTCTATTACCGGGCTTTCGGACTGGTGGCCAATATTGCCCTTTTGTTCAACATGCTCATCATCGTGGCAGCCATGAGCATGCTCGGTGCCACACTGACCCTGCCTGGCATCGCGGGCATCGTGCTGACCATCGGCATGGCCGTGGATGCCAATGTACTGATTTTCGAACGCATCCGCGAAGAGCTGCATCTTGGCAAAACACCGCTGGCCGCCATTGATGGGGGCTTCGACAAGGCACTTTCCACCATCGTCGACGCCAACATCACGACGTTGATCGCAGCCATCGTACTGTTTCAATTTGGCTCCGGGCCGGTCAAGGGATTTGCCGTGACCTTGTCTGTCGGCATTCTGGCCTCAATGTTTACGGCCATCATGGTGACCCGCGGCATCATCGCCTTTGCAACATCAAAACGCCGACGCATTGAAAAACTGAGCATTTGAGGGTTACGTCATGCAACTGATCCGACCGGATATCAATATCGATTTCATCGGCAAGCGCAAACTGGCACTTTTATTGTCCGGACTGATGATTTTCATCTCGCTTGCATCTCTAGCCGTAAAAGGACTCAACTTTGGCATTGATTTCACCGGAGGCACGCTTGTCGAAGTAAAGTTCAGTCAACCCCCCGAAATTGGCCAGGTGCGTAAAGCCCTGATCCCGGCCGGATATGGAAACGCGGTCATCCAGGAATTCGGCACCCCGGAGGAAATCCTGATTCGCGTGCAAAACAGGGAGGACGAGGATACATCCAAGATCAGCACAGCCGTACTTGATGCCCTGCGTGCATCATTTGCCGCAGATGCTGTTGAAATGCGCCGTGTCGAATATGTCGGGCCACAGGTAGGCGAGGAACTGACCCGAGCAGGCATCCTTGCCGTGCTGATTGCAATGGTGGCCATTCTGCTCTATGTCACATTCCGATTCGAATTCCGTTTTGCTTTAGGAGCAGATGCGGCCCTGCTGCACGATGTCATCATCGTTCTGGGTCTGTTCTCAATCACCGGCAAGGAATTCACCCTCCCAGTCATTGCGGCCCTGCTCACGGTTATCGGCTATTCATTGAACGATACCATCGTCGTCTTTGACCGGATCCGAGAAAACTTTGCGGCCAATCGCAAGAGGAAAAAACCTGAGGATGAAGGAAGCGTGGCCAATCAAGCGATCAATCAGACCCTGGCGCGAACCCTGATGACCTCGCTGACCACCCTGCTGGTCGTGCTGGCCCTGTTCTTCCTTGGTGGAGAAGTCATCCATAACTTCGCATTCGCGCTGCTGGCCGGCATCCTGGTCGGTACCTATTCCTCCATTTATATCGCCAGCCCATTGATGCTAAGCTTGGCTGGTCGTTTCAAGAGCACCAGCGACGAAGACATCAAGAAACTGGAGGCAAGGCCCTGAGCGCATGAGCACCTACATCCCCGGTGACATCAGCCCACAGATTGACGCCGAGACCCGTCTGTTCACGGGCTATGGCACGTCATGGTTACGCATCAACCAAATGCGCTATGAATCAGGGCTGATCCTGCATGAGGGAGAAGTCATTGCCCCTTGGGGGCCGCAGCGGATCGAGGAACTGAGAACATCCCATTTAGAGATCATTTTTGAAAACCAACCATCTGTTCTGCTGATCGGTACCGGAAGGCTGACCTGCTTCCCTCCATTGGAAGTGCTGAATCTGCTTCGGGACAATAACATCGGTTTCGAATGCATGGATTCGCGCTCAGCGGCAAGAACCTACAATATCCTCATCGGGGAAGGGCGTCCGGTCTCAGCTGCCATGCTTCTTCCCGGAGCCGAATAGAGCATTTCCTTCCATGAGCTGCTTCGAGCTTTGCTGCAAAGCGCATTTTTCAGCGGCGCACTTCCTACGCGGCTATAACGGAGATTGTGCACGGCTTCATGGTCACAACTGGCATGTACGCCTGTATGTCAAATGCGAACAACTCGATAAGCTCGGCATGGGCATCGACTACGCCGTCATGAAAAGGGAGCTCAAACAAGCGCTGGCGTGCTGGGACCACTATCATCTGAACGAAATCCCCCCCTTTGACCGCATCAATCCAACAAGCGAAAACGTGGCAGCAGAATTATACAAACAGCTTCGCCCACGGCTTGAAAATGAGCGCTTGACCATCTCACGCATTGAAATTGCTGAAACCTGCACGGCCTCAGTCACCTACTGGCCCTGATTACTTCCATCCATAACCCTGCTAGCATGGCCCCATGAGCACACCAGAGCGTCGGTTGTACAGAGTCCAGTTCATGAACCAAGGGAAGATTTATGAGCTGTATGCGGAAAGCGTCGGCTCATCATCCATGCTCGGCTTCATCGAAATCAGCGGCTTCACATTCGGCGAGAAATCATCGCTCGTGCTGGATCCAACCGAAGAAAGCCTGAAAAACGAATTCTCAAATGTGAAACGCTCATTCATTCCCATGCACTCGGTTATTCGCATCGACGAGGTCGACAAGAGAGGCAAGGCCAAGGTCATCGAATCCGGTCAGGATGGCAAAATCGCCCACCTGCCTTACTCGGTGTTCAACCCTATTCCGAACAAGCCGGACCACTGATCCAGCACACTCAGCCGCCGACGCTGAGCGAATGGATGAAGTCAAACGTTCTTCTTACGATGCCAGTAGTGAAAAAATACGGCCAAGGCCAGACCAAACAGGCCACCCAACAAGGCCAGTCCACCAAGCCCCGCAAGCCCAGTCCATAACATGGAATGTTCAGCCGGAGCCTGCTGTTGGGTGCGGACCTGCCAGATAACATAGACGAGAAGAAGCGCACCAGCCAGACAGCTCATGCCATAGAATTTCATCTGCCGCTTCCAGGTCCGCGAAAGACGCACACGCAGGCATTCTGGGCACAGGCCAATATCCTTTGACTTAGAGGAGTAAACCTTGCCGCAATCTCTACATGTATGCATAACCATCACCTCCCAAGGAAAGAGCGATACGGTCACATGAAAACGGGGGGCATAATGCCCCCCGTTCCTTGTGCTTCGATTATGAAAGCCGTTACTGACGAACGGGCGAACGTGGGTTGCCCGGAGAAACCGGACGGGCAACTGTCAGGAATGCGGCAACATTGGCAATGTCCTCATCCGTCATCCGACCCGCAACGGCACGCATCTGACCCATGTAGTCATTGGCGCGAACAGCATCGTCCATGGACTCCGCATCCGCAGCCGTCAATGTCTTGCTACCAAACGTGCGCCAGCCTTCGCGCAAGGCCTCCAGCTCATGCTTCAGGTAGGTGTAGCGCTGACCGCCGATGGCCGGGTACAAGCGGCCTGCACTGCGTCCATGGAACCCGTGGCAGCTCTGGCAGGCAGGAACGCCATGGTCGGGAGCGCCAAACTCGGCGATCATCTTGCCCTTGGCCGGATTGCCAACCGACGGGTCATCCTTGGACAGTTTGTCGAGATCCGAACCGATGAAAGGCGTCTTCAGCGTATGCACGTAGGCTGCGACATCCTTCATCTCTTGCTCTGTCAGAGCCCCCGCAATGTCATTCATCTGGAACATGGTATTGTCCTTGCGCAGACCCTTAGCAAAGTCAGTCAACTGCTTGAGGATGTAGGTATCGACCTGATAGGCCAGCCGCGGCGTACCCATGTCATCGCTGCCAAGGCCATCGACACCGTGGCAACCCTGACAGGCGGGGACATCATCGCCCTTGCCGTTCTGATAGATCTTGCGGCCATTGTCCACATCACCGGACACTTCGCCGGCGCTGGCAAGCGCTGGCATGGCCAAGAAAGCCGCCATGGCTGCCATTCCCATCGTCATTGTCAACCGTTTCATGCATTTCCCTCCTGAAAGTATTAACGTCCCTTACTTATTCCGATCTTCCTGGCGCCGAACAGCAGCGATATAGCCGATCGCCGCAATAGCCCCCAAAATCACAAAGATTCCCAGATACATGCTAAGCACCGTTCCAGTCTGGAACCCTGTCGAAGCCTCAAGAAAATGAGCAATCATTACCGCACCTCCCTATTCATTTCTAAAAATGGCATCCTGCATACTGGATTCAAAAAGGCAAGCTGGAAATTAATTTTCCTTAATGGCCCTCCCTATTTGGGTTCAATCAGCAAGGCTCCGGTTAAAAAGACAAACAGCCTCACCAGTACAATGCCCCTACTCTGCACGCGGTGATTCTGTCGGCTATGCTCCTGTTGTGCAAGCAATTGTTTGCCTGCCTGGACCTGCAAGACATAGAGCGCATATAGGGTCAGCACCAGAAACAGATGTGCCCAAACCAGAAAGGAAAAAAGCTCTCCCTCGTCAATGAGCCGCCGTTTCCAGTCATGGGTGAGGTACAGCCAGAGGGGAAAGCACACATCAAATCCGATGACCAGCCCCATGAGCATCACATGCAGCCGATGCCGCCTACGCCATAGCCAGGCCAGTCCCATGGCGAGAAAACTGAGCATCACCAAGATGACGGAAACAGGCATGCGCAGCAGTCTAATCAGCCATGTTAGGACATACCAGATGCATCTCCGCTTGCACCAAAGCCCGCGCCCGCTATGCTGCCAGCGCTATGAATCAACCTGTCCAAACTTCCCATCATGAACATCGCTACCTGGTCAAGTTTCTGATCATGTCCGTGCTGTCATTCTTTATCGGCACGGTCCACGGTCTGCTCCAGGTCATCCCCGCTGTCCGTTCCTGGCTGGACTCCATCGGCAGCCCCTATGGCGGGCCGGGGCACATGATCGATCCACTGGCCCATGCCCATATCAATCTCGTCGGCGGGGTGACCATCCTCGGCATGGCCGTGACCTATTACATGCTTCCCAAGGTTACGGGCAAACCGATTCATTCCCATCGTCTGGCCGAGCATTCTTTCTGGTGGACCACCGTTGGTGTGCTGTCCTTCTATACAGCCCTGCTGATCTTCGGCATCATCGAAGGAAACCTCTGGTTGAGCGATCCGGCCCTCGTTCCATCTGTTCACCGCTTCTACGGTCCGGTGATCTCTGTCTCGGCAAGCATTCTGGCCATAGGTTTCTGGATCTATCTGGCCAATGTGTTGCTGACCTTGAAAGATATCTACAGGAATGCAGACTCTCCCTCATGAGGTTGGATTGCGGCTGCCCATCGGAATGGCCAGACTGGGACGGAAAAGACATTGATCTTGGCGGATGGCTGGTGCATGAACAAACTGTGCCGATGTTCCTGCACATGCCGATCGGTTTCGAGGCATGCCTGGATCGACAGCATCAGGATATCAAGCGCTTGGGACTGGAAGAACAATGGCCGGGCTTTGTGCTGGCCAGAACAGGCATGTTCCGCGGCAAGATTTATGCACTGCTGGCTAACGATCAATCGCCAGCCAGACGTGTCAAACGTCTGAAGAATCCGTTCATGATTCGGTGCCTCCTGTTCAAGGGGGAAATCCATCAGATCAAGCAGGCCATACGCAGCATGCAGTCCGAGTTGTTTGACGAGGGAAAACGGCCAACCGAGCTGTATTTAAGTTACCTGACCTGTCCGCGCTGCCGTGGGGAGCGCGGCGGCACCCAAATCATGATCATTCGTCATTGGCTGAGAAGCCCCAAGCTGGAGGCCAGAGTCCGTCAGCGCTCAGCGAAGTGAACTGGCCCGCTGTGCAAGGTAGGCGATGATGTCCTGACGATCACGCCTCGATAGCGGAGGAATCTGCATTTTCGTATTCGGTTTGACAGCTCTGGGATTCCTCAACCAAAGCTCAAGTGATCTGGCCGACCACAGCTGAAACGGCACCCCCTCAATGGAGGGCTTCCGTCCATAAACACCCAGCAGGCTCGGGCCAATATGCGTTGATGGCGAATCAAGATGATGACAAGGCGAGCAGCGGACCTTGGCGACCACTTCACCGCGTGCCGCATCAGCGGTATACCCGCACGAGGGCACCAGCAGCAGCCCCAGCAATATGACTAAGACACAACTAGTGATGTTCAACAACGCGCCCCTGAAGAGAACGTGAGCCAGCAGCCAGTGGAAAGACAAGTTCGGCCTGCCCCTTCTTTCCACGGATCAGCTGTACATAAAGATGTTCTTGCTCAGGATCCTCAACCGGCAAAGCACGCCGGTAAACACCTAGCGCGCCATCCGGCATCGCTTGGCGCCAGGCACCGCTATGCTCGGTACGGACATTCACAATCAGATCGGAGATATAACCACGACGTGCACGGTTCACGATGACGATGAATTCGTTCATGCCCTGTCGAGGTAATTCGGGACGCGATTCAACCTCAATCGTCAGGTCCTGCCATTGCTGGGCTGGCGGCTTCCAGGTTAGTTCGTTCGATGAGCAGCAAGCCAAAAATCCCCCCATGAGCAAAATCAACAGCCAGAAGGATACCTTCTTCATCGCTCATCCTCCGACCTGGCATATTCGAGCAGATAGTCCTTGATTTTCACCATGTCCGCCGCCGGCATCGCACCGAGCCCCCGTTGTATGCGATGTTGCTGCATGCGCGCAATCACGGAGGGCCATTCCCTTGCCGTATGCGTTGTAGGTTTCGGTGGAGCATGGCAGGCAGAACAATGTTCAGCAAAGGTCTTGAATCCCTCGCCTGTCATTTCCGGATATGCCGGAACAGCAGGGCTTTGTTGATTGCAGCCGCTCAGCAAAACCAGCAGCATTCCGCCAAGGCCAAGCACTAGGTTACTTGGGCATCGACACATCATCATCTTCCTTTTCCGGATCATTGTCCAGGCGACCGGCACGCTTGGAACCATAGAGCGTGGTCATGAAATAGATAAAACCGCCTGCGATCAACAGATAGACCACAGCTGCGACATGCCCCCATGTAAACCAGGGCCTCGGATGGTCCGGCCTGTCACCCCAGAACGGCAGTGTCAGACCAAAAGCGACCAGCAACACGGCAAGGATAATGGCAAAGAACCATGCGGGAACGCGGCGCTGTGACTCGGGAATCTTTTCGACCAGTTCCCAATCTTCCAAGCCTCGCTTTCTTCGGCGCTCTTCATCCGAGGCATAGCCAAAATGATCCTCGGGAATTTCACCCCATTCGCTTTTGACCGGACCGATATCCCGGGGCTCTTCCGATACATTCTTGTTTTTATCCATGGGACCGTTACCTCACTGTTTGTTACCGTCACCTCCGGCATAATGTCGGAGCTCATAATCATCCGACCAACCTTCCGATGAAGCAACGACAACATTGAAGCGATGCAATCCTTGCGGCATGTTCCTTCTCAGATGCAAGCCGACATTCATTCTCCCAGCCTGATCAAAATGCACCGTACTTCGCTCAAGGCGATACCATGATGGATCCAAACCTTCAACACGGACCGTCAGATCCTCAGGCCGGTTCAGCTTCCAGGCGATGTTGATCGTGTAATCGCGCACATCACTGCCCTGCCAACGATCGCTGCGATAAACCGTAAACGAGGCCGGTGCATAATGCAGGGTGCCATAGGCAAACATCAGCAAGCCCAACAGTGTAAAGGCCGTGGCAGCCTTGGCACGACCAAAGAAGGAGCCCAACACACCCCGCGCCCTGCTCTTCCATTCATCACCCAGCTTCAGGCGCAACAGTCCCGGACCTTGCAGTTTCTTGCTGCGTGCATGGAGCTCATCGCATGCCGCGATACATTCGCCGCAATTCACGCAACTGTCGAACAGCTCGGGTTTGCGAGGGTCAAGATCAAGAAAACAAGCATCCATGCAATAGTGGCAATGAGCGCAATCATCTGCGCGTGACGCATCATAAGAGACATGCAACGTATCCCGTGTTTTGAACGAATGTTGCCAGACCCGGTAGATGCACATGTATTTGCACATCAAGTGCCGAATGACCGCAATGTCAATGAACATCACGGCCACGATCACAAAATAGATCCAGTGCAGCGAATCAGCCAGGGCCGGATCATCACGGAACGTGACAAAGGACCAAATGGCCTCAGGGGGATAGAAATAAAACAACGGAATCAGAGCATAGAACATGGCCGCAGCCAGCAGCAGTACACCCAGCACAAGATAATTGAGAAGAGATTTCCGTCGTCTGGCGACCTCCATCCTGCTGCCATCCAGGCTCATCATCCGCGCCCTGCGGCCAAGCAAGCGTTCGGTCAGATGGTTGGCCCATTCGGATACGGTGTTCTGCGGACACATCCAACCACAAAACACAGCCCCCACAAGGGAATACATCATGACCAGCAAGCTGGCCACGAAAATCCAGAATCCCATGACAATGAAGATGTCGGAGAACCATATCTGCCGGTCGAGCATAACAAAGGAACCCGAGACTGGATCGATACGAAAGAGGCCGGAGGCGGGAATGACTATCAGCAGGGCCAGGGTCAGAAGCTGACTCAAGCGCCGTGCGGGATGCAAAAGCCTTGCGCCGGGAATCCGCCGGTCCTCGCGAATGGGAATCTGTTTTAGTACATCGCCAGCAGACATATCAGAAAAAGCTAATGTAAATCAGAACGAACATCAATAGCAAGAGGTGCAATGACTGCAAGTCGGTCATGCCATCGCTGGGCTTCCAAGGTCTTCCCGGCAGCCAGATCCAATCGCCACAAATCGCGCAATGCCCCTTCATGCCAGGGATACACATCCAGGATCTTCACCAAGGCCTGTCTGCGTGTCATACCAGCAGGCAGGCCATGCTGCAGGGAATCGAACATGCGATCAGCAAGCAGAAGGCTGGGCCATCGGTCACGGGTGTTTGCCCGCCTTGCCAGCTTGGCATAGCCAATGGCCCTGCGCTCATCGCCATCCAGCTCGGCAAGCCACATGCGCACATCCAAAGCGCTGCCGGCACGCGCCCGAACCAAGTCATCATGGTGGGAAGTTCCGGCATGCCAGAAACGCAGCACTTCCTCGTCACTCGATCGCCACTGCAGCAACCAGCGCCACATGCTGACCATGTCCACGCCGCCTTCATAGCGCACGCGTGGCAATGCATACTCAATGACAGGTGACCATTCATCCTGCATGGGCACCTCCTGCAACCATCCCTTGGGAACCTCGCCCCAGCAACGACCAAGCCAAGTCCACAGACCCTCATGACCGCTGGCCTCGTCTTGCAGCGTAGAAGCCTGTTGAAGCAGCCGTTCAAGGGTAAATGGCTCGTCCATGAAGCCAACCATGGCCAGCCGGTAGCCATCGACAAACACGACGGCATGGCCGGTTCCGAAAGCTTTCAGGAAAGTAGCCAGAATCACCTTCAATGAACGCACATCAAACTGATTGAGCGCCAACCATTGCACAAACACACCGCGCTCTGCCAAGCGCGCACGCACCCTTCTGAACTGCTGCAGCGAAAGCAGATTGGCCCGGCCGACCATATCCGGATGAAACAGATCGCCGACAATCACATCATAGCGCTCCGTCTCCGACCGCAAATAGCGTCGTCCGTCATCAGCAATAACCTGCAGCCGATTCAGGACGCCCAGATTGATGGGCCTGAAATATGTTTCAGCAGCCCGAATAGCGCCTTGTGAAAGCTCCACACTCACGCGCTTTTTCACGCTGGGAAACGGAAGAGAACCCGAAGCCGTGATGCCCGTGCCAAGCCCGAGGAACAAAATGCTTTCAGCACCGGGGTGCAACAACAGCGGTAGGCGTGCCTGATTTCTTTGAACGACGACGGCCAGTGGATCGCTGGAAGCATCCATGCGCTGAAGGTCGGAAAGCAACAGACGCTGGCCATCGGCCCGCTCCACGACGTGCGTCAGAGCAACGGCGTCCTCATAAACGGAGAGATCCTTCACATCTTTTAAACCGGGTAGCAGATCGCTCACCGGTGGCCAACGCATAACAGGCCAGGCAAGCAACAGCAGGACGGGCAGCAATGCCCATAGGCGTGGCTCTTGTGCCCA
>RFGS01000097.1 GCA_003695905.1 Zetaproteobacteria bacterium
AGCGCCCTCGTAGCTCAGCTGGATAGAGCGACCGCCTCCTAAGCGGTAGGTCACAGGTTCAAATCCTGTCGAGGGCACCATATTTTTGCCAAGGATGCATGTTAGATGGATGAAGTGATCAATCCTGCTGTTCCCGTGCTGATTGAGGAGGAGATGAAAACCTCCTACCTCGACTACGCAATGAGCGTCATTGTCGGTCGAGCGCTTCCTGACGCTCGTGATGGTCTCAAGCCTGTGCATCGCCGCATCCTTTATGCCATGCATGAACTTGGCTGCACGCACGACAAGCCATTCAAGAAGTCTGCACGTGTGGTGGGTGATGTCATTGGTAAGTACCATCCTCATGGCGATACTGCCGTGTATGATGCGCTTGTCCGTATGGCACAGCCCTGGAGCATGCGCCATGTTCTTGTGGATGGGCAGGGTAACTTTGGCTCGGTGGATGGCGATTCCCCGGCGGCTATGCGCTATACCGAGGCTCGCATGAGTCGCCTTGCGTCCGAGTTGCTGGCCGATATCGACAAGGACACGGTGGACTTTGTGCCCAACTACGATGAGTCATTGCAGGAACCGAAGGTGCTTCCGGCCAAATTCCCGAACTTGCTCGTCAACGGCTCGCAGGGCATCGCCGTGGGCATGGCCACCAACATTCCTCCGCACAACCTTGGAGAAACGATCAATGCAGCGATCAAATTGATCGAGGAACCTGATGTCGATGACGACACATTGATGCAGATCATGCCTGGACCGGACTTTCCCACGGGCGGCTTCATCTATGGACGCAAGGGTATGCAGGATGCCTTTCTGACCGGTCGTGGATCGATCACCATGCGCGCCAGGGCCATCGTGGAGATTCATCCTCGTACAAAACGCGAAAGCCTGGTCATCACTGAGTTGCCTTATCAGGTGAACAAGGCATCGCTGATCGAGAATATCGCCCAACTTGTCCGCGACAAGAAGATCGAGGGTATTGCCGATTTACGCGATGAGTCTGACCGTGAGGGCATGCGCATCGTCATCGAACTGAAGAAGAACGAGATCCCCGAAGTTATCCTGAACAATCTGTACAAGCATACCCATCTGCAGTGTAATTTTGGCTGCAACTATCTCTCACTTGTCGATGGTCAACCGAAGCTCTGCGGTGTGCGTGAGCTGTTGTTGCATTTCATTGACCATCGTCGTCAGGTGGTCACGCGCCGCTGCTTGTTTGAGCTGAAGAAAGCCGAGGCTCGTGCACACATCCTCGAGGGTTTGCTCATCGCGCTGGATCATATCGATGAAATCGTGCGTCTTATTCGCGGTAGCCAAACGCCGCCTGAGGCCAAGGAAGGGCTGATGGATCGATTCGGCCTGTCCGAGAAACAGGCCCAGGCCATTCTGGATATGCGACTGCAGAGGCTGACCGGCCTGGAGCGGGACAAGATCAAGGCCGAGTATGAGGAAGTGCAGGCTACGATCGCCCGGCTGAAGGCCATCCTGGCTGATGATCGTCTGCTCATGGAGGTGATTGTCGAGGAGCTGGCTACGATTCGCGACCAATATGCCGATGAGCGTCGCACCGAGATCGTCGATGAGACGGCCGAGTTGTCCGTTGAGGATCTGATCACCGAGGAGGATATGGTGGTCACGATTTCCAATGAGGGATACATCAAGCGCAATGCCGCCTCTCTCTACAGGGCCCAACGCCGGGGCGGCAAGGGCAAGACCGCGATGACCACAAAGGAGAACGATTTTGTCGTTCAGTTGATCGTAGCCTCAACGCATGATTATCTTCTGTTTTTCACGGATCGGGGTCGTGTGTTCCGCAAGAAGGTCTATGAGATCCCGCAGGCGGGTAGGGCAGCGCGCGGCAAGGCCCTGGTCAATCTCTTGCCCGTGGAAAAAGGTGAGAAGATCAGCACCACTCTGGCCGTGCGGGATTTCGATGACCAGCACTATATCGTCATGGCCACTCGGCACGGCGTCGTCAAGAAGACGAGGCTGTCTGAATACGCCAACATTCGCTCCACTGGCATCATTGCCATCAAGTTGGATGAGGGTGATGAGCTTATTTCGGCGAGAATCTCCAATGGTGATCAGGACATCATGCTTGCATCCAGCGGCGGCAAGTGTATCCGCTTTTCCGAGCAGGATGTGCGCCCGATGGGACGCGCGACCCGGGGGGTCTGTGGGATGAAACTGCCAGAGGGAGATCAGGTCATCTCGATGACCCTGGTGGCCGATCGTGCCACATTGCTGGCCGTGTCCGAGAACGGTTACGGCAAGCGTACCTTGGTTGAAGAGTACAATGTGCAAAAGCGCGGCGGTCAGGGCGTATTCACGCTGAAGACTGGAGGGCGCAATGGCGCCATGGTAGCCGCACTGCAGGTTGTCGACGAGGATCAAGCCATGTTGGTCACGAATACGGGCCGCTTGGTGCGTATCCGCATGGATGGCGTTTCGGTCATTGGACGCAATACACAGGGCGTCAAGCTGATCGAGTGTGGGCCCGGAGAACGCGTGGTGGGTGCGGTCCGCGTGGTCGAGCGCCAAAGCGAGGAAGGAGAGGTGCTCCCGGAGGAAACCGAGCGTGATTGATCGCAAGGACATCCGCCAGCATGCGGCGGAGCTTGAGGCTGCCCTGTCCAGACGTGGCGCCGATGTTGTCGGACCGCACAGTGCCTGGGCGCGCGTGGCCGAGCTTGACCGGATACAGCGCAGGCTGAAAACCGAGTTGGAGACTCTACAGGCCGAGCGCAACCGCGTTTCGAAGCTGATCGGACAAAAGAAACGCCAGGGTGAGGATGCCTCCAGGGAGATCGCTGACATGAGCCAGCTGGCGGATCGGTTGCGCTTGCTGCAGGGCGAGGCGAGAAAGGCTGAAGAGGAATTCGAGCGGGTTCTGTTGGAGCTCCCCAATCCGCCACTTGATTCTGTGCCGGACGGCGCGGATGAAGAAGACAACGTTGAAATCCGGCGTTGGGGGCATCCACGTAGTGATCAGGTGCCTCCCCATTTCGAAATCGGCGAGCGCTTGGGTATTCTTGACTTCGAAAGTGGCGCCAGGATTGCAGGCAGTCGCTTTACAGTGCTGCGGGGTGCTGCAGCCAGACTGGAACGGGCCCTGATTCAGTTCATGCTCGATATGCACGTTGATCGGCATGGCTATGATGAGGTTTGGGTGCCTGCGATCGTGAACCGGCGGACGATGACGGGAACGGGGCAGCTGCCGAAGTTTGCCGATGATCTCTACAAGCTTGAGGGGGAGGATGCCTACCTGATTCCCACAGCCGAGGTGCCGGTGACCAATCTTTATCAGGACAGCATCCTGGATGTCTCCCAGTTGCCCATCCGGCATTGTGCTTATACGCCGTGTTTCAGGCGGGAAGCGGGCAGTGCCGGAAGGGATGTGCGTGGCATGATCCGGCAGCACCAGTTTGACAAGGTGGAACTCGTTCATCTGACTTTGCCCGAGCGAGCGCTTGAGGATCTTGAGACACTGACCTCCCATGCCGAGGCTGTGCTGCAGGAGCTGGGTCTTCCTTATCGGGTCGTGGAGTTGTGTGCGGGTGATTTGGGCTTCTCAGCCCAAAAAACCTATGATCTCGAGGTATGGCTCCCCAGCCAGCAGCGCTATCGTGAGATTTCTTCCTGTTCATCGTTCGGTCAGTTCCAGGGGCGCCGGGCAGGCATTCGCTACCGCTCAGGCAAGGGGAAACCGCAACCTGTGGCCACGCTCAATGGTTCCGGTCTGGCCATTGGACGCTGCCTGGTGGCGTTGCTGGAGAATGGCTGGCAGCCGGATGGCAGCATTGAGATCCCAGAGGTTCTGATCCCTTATATGGGTGGTTTACAGCGCATTGCAAATGAATAGATTTTGCCGCGCACGGAAGGGTGGCAGAGCGGCTGAATGCACCGGTCTTGAAAACCGGCGATGGGCAACCATCCGTGGGTTCAAATCCCACCCCTTCCGCCAGTTTTGGCCCTGCCTGGGCAGGTCCTGGCAGACGGAGAGATGGCTGAGTGGTCGAAAGCGGCACCCTGCTAAGGTGTTACACGGGTTACCGTGTCGAGGGTTCGAATCCCTCTCTCTCCGCCATATTTTTTCGGCAAGGCTGATCAGACCGTGAGGGCATGGCTTGGCGCGCTCTTGCTGGTTCTTGCAGCCGGCATGGGACTGACTGGCTGTGAGGATAAGCAGCCAAAGCAAATTCACTGGCAGCTGCAGCTGGAGGCGGACGAGGATCCTCATGGGGCTGGAGTTGATCAGGGTGATGTTCCGGACTGGGCTGCACGTCGAACGGGAGTGGCCACGCTTGTGTGGCTGGAGAAGGCTACGGCCCGGGTAAAGACCATGGAGGTCGATACGGGTCAGCAGGCTGAGATGGAAGGCTTCCAGGTGCGTTTGCTTGGCTTGGCGTCGGGTCTGCGCGTGGATACATCGGGGACTTTTCTCGATGACGAAAATGTGGATAATCCCGCAGCCTTCGTCGAGATCCGACGCGGAGGACAGCTCGTCTATCGTGGATGGCTGTATGTGAAATTTCCTGAGTTGTTCGGCATGGATGATTCGGGATGGAAAATTTGGTTGAAAGCCATTAGGCTTCGCCACGCTCCGTCAGGGGCAGACAATCAAGGCACCCGTAGCTCAGCTGGATAGAGCATCAGACTACGAATCTGAGGGTCGGGCGTTCGAATCGCTCCGGGTGCGCCATTTCGTAAAAGGCCTGCGCAAGCGGGCCTTTTTTTATGGGTTCTCAAT
>RFGS01000015.1 GCA_003695905.1 Zetaproteobacteria bacterium
GGTTGCGGGTGGAAAAAGAGAGGCGCTTGGCCAGCTGGAGAACGGATACATCGAGGTTCCCAAGGGGGAACATGCCCTGACGTTCAGATGCAGCGCGCCAGTTTATGCACGCTTGCTGAGACTTGAGGACCCCGATTACTTGTTTCCGATTCTCAATGGGCCGAAGCCGGATGAGCGTTCCATTCGCCAGCAACTGGAGACTTTCGAGAGTGGGAACCCTTGGTCCCTCACTCAAGAAGATTTGGTGCAGGCAATGGATGCTAAGGATATCGGCAAGGTCGAGCTTGCCGCCATGCGCCTAGCCAGGGACAACAGCCACAGTGATGGAGGCCTGCTTGCAGCCAGTCTTCTCCGCCGAAAGGCAGAGCAGCAGCGGCAGTGGCCTGACTTACGGAAGGATGCAGAACTGATCATGTTACGTCATACCTTCTATCGGGATCTGCGTCCGGAGATCGGTCAGGGAACGATTGAACAGGCCTATTTCTGGTTTGTCCCAAAGCAGCTTGCAGATCCGGCTGAGGTACACCTTGAGCAATGGTTTGAACCGGAGATGTTGCGTGCAGGGCTGATGGGTTTGCCGGGCGCTTATTTTACCTTGCTGACCCATGCCAGGCATTCGGCCGACAAGGCTCTGACGTATCATCTGCCTGTGCGTTCAGCAGCGAGCAGGATTCGCATTGCATGGCATGCTGAAAAGGGGGGCAATATTCGCGGACTCTGGTTGCAGATGGATGATCGTCCGCCTGCGCATCTGCAGTTGGTACCCATGACTGGCGCACTGCGGTTCGCTCCCGGCCGTTCCGAGGCAGCGCTTGATCGCCTGGCGGAGATGTTCGGTAAGAACCGTGCATCCACGCTTGACGGCCCATTCTCTGCTTTCCGGGAGTCCGGCAGCCTGGTGGAGGTTGCGACAGCGGAACTGGAACTGCCCAGTGAGGTTTCCCGCATACGTCTCTGGAGCGACAGCCAGCAGCAAGGCGAAGGCTGGGTGGCGTTACAATATCGTGCCTCCAGCATTCACCGTCTGTCTGAAACAGCCTACAGGGGGCTTCTGGACCGGATGGGCAGCAAGGCATTTGAGCTGTTTCAAAAGCAGGTCAGGGCGCTTGCTGGACCTTTCGGTCGCCAAATGCGTTATGCCGTCCAGGTCGGGGCTTATGTCGATCGCGAGAGGGCCAAGCAAAGGGCACGGAAACTGAAGCAAGGCGGCTTTGATGCACATCTGGAGCCACCCCTGCCCGGGTCGATGCTAATCAGGCTGATGGTTGGTGAGTCATCAAGTTTGGAAAAAGCCAAGAGACTGCAATATGAGCTCATGCGCAAAGGATTTACGGATGCCTATGTTGTCGAACAACCGCAGCCTTGGCGTCAAGCAAGCAGCCAGGATGACATGCCTTCTGCTGGCAATTTCTCTTCCTCCGAGCTGCTCAATGAATGGATGCCGCTGATACGCCTGATGATCGCACAGAATCGGTTGTTGTCGGTACCGGTCTCGGCCAGTCGTATGATGCTCAGAGAAGGTGCACCATGGTCCGCATCCACGCGTCTTTCCCTGAAGGAGCAGGCGCAGAAAGCAGAGTCAACAGGTGACTGGCTTGCTGCTTTGCAGCATTGGGGGCGTCTTGCAGCCGGCAGCCGCGGGGAGGATTACAGGCTTGCCCAACTGGGCAGGGTCCGCGCGCTTGAACAACTCGGTGAGTATGGGCTTGCATGGAGCCTGCAACGGGCATTGTTCTTGTATGCAGATGACCCACTGTTGCGCCAGGAGGCCTGGAAGGCCATTGCCCGGCAGGCCAAGGAACGCCACCGCATGCGCGCCATGCTGCCCATGGTGGTCAGCGCCTTGCTGCGACATGGTCAGCTCCTGGACTACCAGGCCCTTGTTCAGGCCCTGGCCTTAAGCGATGAGAGCCGCATGGCACTTGAGCTTGCCCTGATGCTCCCCGATAACGAGCGTCCATGGGAGATGATGACGTTGGCCAGCTACCAACTTGGCTGGTCGCACACATTTGATGAAAGTCTACAACACCTCACTCCCGAGCAGCGAGCGCTTTGGCTGGGCTACAGCTATCAACGCGAGGGACGATATGACGAGGCGGTTCAGCAGTGGAAGCAGGCTGGAGAACCCGGAAACATGCTGGTACGCAAGCTCGAACAAGGCCGCCAGATCCGCAACCAACTTGATGCTCGTTCGCGCAGCGAACGGCTCCGGGCAATGCGGCAATGGTGGTCCTGGGTGCAAAGTCAGCCCGGTCCGATGGTATGGCGGGAAATGGCCTCGGCCGTTGTTTCCTCGGCAGGTACGGAACTGGTGAACAATCTCGAGCGGGGGCTGGTGTTCTATGGCGCGCGCAGCGAACCTGGCCGACCGATCAAGTTGCGGTTTTTCGGTCCGGCCGATCTTCGTCTTGAAGCCAGGCCATTGCATCCGGCATCTGGACATCATGCGCTGGACGATTGGATTTCAGTCCGGGAAAATGGACGCCTTCGGGTCGTGCCGGTGCTCGGGAACATGCCAGTGCCATCCCTTGAGCTGGTCGGCAGGCCCTACCTGGCTGGGCGCAGCGTCCCGATCGAATCCCATTTCGGTCCGGGATTGCATGAAGTGGAGGTCTCCGCAGAGCGGGCATCCATGCTGGTACGTGTGTTTGTACGCCGGCCGGCTACTCCCTTGAGCGTCCTTCCACCGGTGACGATCCAGAGCACCCTTGCAGCTTTTCAGGGTTCACTGGGGAGCAGGCAAGGATCCAGCATGAAACGGCAACATCTGTCCAGTGAACTTGGCAGCCTTGGCGGGGAAAAGGACAGGCGCGACTCCCTGGCCGTATGGCTTGGAAGCCGTCAGTTTGACCGCATTCTTTCATGGAAGCCGGGCGAGGATGCATCCTCCACGGTCGAATACATGCAGGCCCTGTTATGGATCAAGGAGCATGATGCCGCACGTGCCCAGCGGGCGCTCAGCCGGGGAGAGGCGCTGTTTGCCGCTCATCCCGATATTCCGGGCATGAGCGGATTGCATGCGCGGCTCGTGGCCGGGACGGTTTGGACGCCTCAGCGCATGGTTGAAAACAGTGCAGGCATGCACATCGAGGAGGTCCATGGCTGGCAGCCTGAAAGTGTGCGTCAGCGGGTACGGCAGACGCTGATGCCACCTGTCTCCCGTGACGAGGCTGTGATGCCCGGATATCAACAGATCCGCATCATCATGGACAACACGGCTTCGACAGTCCTGCACCTGAATCTCGGCGCAGTCATGCTGCCCCTCGTGGAGCCCTTGCCTATGCAGATCGAGTATCGGCTGGATGAAGGCGCGTCTTCTCTGATGACCCTGGATCCCGAACAGGGCACCCGCCATGTTCGTATACCGGTTCCAGCAGGCCGGCATTTCGTGATCGTCCGTTTGCGCGATCCCTTGCCTGATCAGTACTTGAGAGTGTATGCCTATGAAGTCAGGAATGGCGTGCGTAAGGCCATTGCTTTGAACTTCGAACGATCCTATTACGTGGCCACACGCAGCGAGCCTGTTGTGCTTAACGTACACGGTCCGTTGTGGTTGAGGATCGAGCAGCGCAGTCATGGCCGTTCGAGGGTCTCCTACAAACTGATTCCATCTGGATGGCATCGCTTGCGCTTCAAACCGCACGCTGGTCAAGAGGTCCGTTATCGCTTCGCCGGTCGCGTGTTGGACAAGGCAGCGATGGCGCGCGCAAACAAGCCGAGACCTTTGCCCGCCATGGTTGCCGTTCAGCCTGTGCCGGGACCATGGCTGAAACTGGCGGGCGCCCGGCCCGTCACCGGCACGGCCAAGCTTGAAGACGGCTTCGATTTGGGCGGACAGGAAGATGGCACATGGTCGGTTGGCGTGTCACAACATCGGCGACTGAATGCCGCTGCGGACAGGCTGCAGGCCGCGCCGGTTTCCAATTTTACGCAGTTGGACATCTGGCATCGCTATTTCGATGCCACCAAACAGCGCTATGCTCGCACGCAAGGGCTTGTCCGCTGGCACCAGCATGGCGACCTCGTGATGGGCTTGACCGAGCGCATCTATATGAACGAGCCTGATTGGCCCGCCAGTCTGCGTATCGATGGAAGCCTTTATGCCGAAAGATTCGCGCATTTTGATGGCGGGCTTCATCCGGGAATCAATCGCATCGAATGGTCGGGCACGCTGCAGATTACGGCCTTGCGAAGACAATATCTGAACCCCAAATGGTACCATGTGCCTTTGTTGACCGGCTTTGTCCGTCATGTGAGCATGAAGGGGACCCCCCGCCTGCTGCCAGGAGGGACCATCGTCATCGATCCACCGCCCGGCCTGGTCGGCAGGATCGATACGGATGTGTACACCACCTACAAGGAACGTCATCGTTATGGTATCGGTTTGGCTGATACGCTGGCCTATCGTCCCTGGCTGGATACCTTGCTGCGCGTTTCTGCGGGTTGGCAGGGTAATGAAAATCTCCTGGATACGGACCATGTGTTTGCAGCCCTGCGCTGGGATCAGCGACTCGGCGATGCCCAGTTCAACCTCGCCAATGACTGGATACGCTATTTCGCCGATAGGGACCGCTTGAAGGCGGCTACGGTGAGTTATCTGAATCTCGAATTGTTGTGGGATCTCTGGCAGGAAAACCAAACACGCTGGGAGTTGAGTCTCGATTTTCGCCATTACTGGACTCAGACCAGGGAGAATGTCGGTTTCATCGGGCTGACCGTCCATTTCGGAGAGGGTAGAATGTACCGTGACTTCATGCCCGGTGAACTGGACCTTCCGGATTTCTTCGAACTCAGGCAGCGCCGCATTCCACAAACGATCAACAACATTTATCGGAGCCCCGGATCATGAACGCCACAACGATGCGCACGATCCTCGAACATGGCATCCAACCGCAGCAAATAAGGCTGCAACGTCGTCTGCTGGATGAACTGTTGGAAGCCTTTACCGCATGGCCAGAGCATGCATCTGCACCGTCTAATCGGGATGTTGCTGAGCAGGATCAACAGACCATGGTCGTGATGTGGGTGCGCTTCCTAGATCATCATGTGGAAGCGCTTGGCCAGCGTATCAATCGTCTCAAACGCCATCATGTGCGCTTTCTTCAGCGTTATGAAGCAAGTGCGACGCGCGATGAACGACAGCGGCACATGCTCGATTATGCCGCCGATCTGGGCGCAGGTCCACAGCAGTTGGCAGAGGATCGCAAGGCATTCTCCCGCTGGTTTGATCTCGATGCCCTCAAGGATCGCTTCAACAGGCGTGTGGCCGAGACGGAGCGAAGGCTGGCGTTTGCGCTCGATCGCCTGGGCGTGCTTGCCGCCCAGGCCCTTCAGGGTCGGGATGAGGCAGAACGCGCATCCCTGTGGCGACGTTTTGCACTGGAGGCACGCATCAGGCCTCTGCTGGCCCATGAAGGCGATGATCGTGTGGCTGAAGCGGCCTTCCATTGCCTGGGGCAAGCCTTGCTGGCCATACCTGCAGATTTGCGGCAGACCTCAGTTTCGGATACGACACTCCAGTATATCTATCGCTCGGCTCTGGAATCACGTCATGGGGTGGGTATTCAGACATCGGCCCTTGTCCTGTTGCCCACGCTGGCCATGGAATCCTTCAAGCTCGTGGTCCGCAAGAGACTGGAAGAGCCCAAGAGACGCCGGGATGATATCTTCGTTCGTCGAAAGGTTGCGATGTTGTTGGCTGACTTTCTGCATCAGGATGAGGGCCTGTATGAGCTGCTGCCGCTTGCGCTTGCAGACAGCAGCTCGTATGTGAGGCAGGGGCTTGCCAAGGGTCTGAGCCGGCAGCGTTTCGCTGATGTGCGCCCCTGGCTGGAAAGGCTTGCCCTTCAAGATCGGGATCCCAAGGTCAGAGGCGCGGCCTTGGTGTATCTGGTCAGGGAGGGAAGGCTCGCTGGCGAGAAACGCTCATGGGCGCTCCGGCTTTTTGAACAGGCCCTAACTCAGGACAAGGATCCTTTCAGCCTGCGTTGTGCCATGCTGGGCGCAACTGATGCCTTCTGCACACTTGTCCAGGATGAAGGGTTTAGCAGCACGGAACAGTCGATTTGGCAGCGTACCCTTCTGGGTTGTCTGAAAATGCTGCATGCAAGCGCGGAACCGGTGAGCCTGCGCCGATATGCAGCCTTATCGGCTGAACGCATATGGGCTTATGGGCATGAGCAGGCCAGGGCGCTGATGCAAGGCCTCGAGAAAGAGCTTCGTTCGATCCAGCCAGGTTTCAGCAAACGTTTGCTAAAGCGCGCTATCCCGATTGACGACAGGGAAACCTTCGCTCGCGTGCTGTCGGTTCTAGCACAGAGGGATTTCGGTTTCGATGTCAGGGAAACCCGTCGGGCATGGGTGGTGACACGCGGGTTTGTGTTCGAATTCCGTTTCTGGCGCCTGTGGCATGAGCTTCGTCATCCCTCGCCGGACAAGCGTCAGGCCTTTCCGCATCTGATTGGCCGGCGATTCACCGGCACCTTGCATGCACCTTCCTCCATTCTGGCCGAGGTGACGCCGACCAAGGTCCCTGGTGAGCCGCTGGTGATTGAGGAGGAGGGGGGATGGCGGCCATATCTTCCGCTCGTCGATGAGCTTATCTCGGCCTTGAACAATGGCCTCCGTTCAAAACCCATCGAGATTTGTTCCAGCGAAGGGCTGACGCTTGTGGTGCCGCCCCGATCCATCTTGCGGCGGCTTCTGGCCCTGGCCAAGCTGAATCTTGGATACGCAAACTATGCCCGCCTGAGAAACTGGGACCATGGCGATACCCATGGGCCCGGGGACTACATCCAGGCACTCAGGGAATTGGGGTTCACGATCGAACATCGCCAGCACACATATCCGCAGATTGGCACGCTGGAACCGGATGCAAGCCTGATGCGCTTTTTCCCGCTGTTGTTGCCATGGGATGACTGGTGGGTGCGCTTTTCGGATTATGCCTTTTCGCCCTATGAAAATACACTGTATGAGCTGCTGCTGTTTGCACTTATTGCACTCATCGCCTTTGTCGGACGGCATATTTGGATCAACAGGGAACTCAAGCACATACGGAAGCATCTCCCGCTGGTCATCGGCGGCTGGGGCACACGCGGCAAGTCAGGCGTTGAACGCCTGAAGGCCTCGGTATTCAATGGCCTGGGTGTTGGTGTGGTCTCCAAGACCACGGGCTGTGAAGCGATGTTCCTGCATGGACAGCCGTTTCGGCGTCTGCGGGAGCTGTTCCTGTTTCGGCCTTATGACAAGGCGAGCATTTGGGAACAGGCCGATCTGCTACGCATCAGCAAGCGTCTCCAGCCGGATGTGTTTCTCTGGGAATGCATGGGTTTGTCTCCGCATTACGTGCGCGTGCTGCAACATGATTGGATGCGCGATGACATGTCCACGATCACCAACACATTCCCGGATCATGAGAATCTGCAAGGGCCTGCTGGCATCAACATTCCCATGGTCATGAACGATTTCATCCCGGAGCAAGGGCTGTTGTTGACCAGTGAGGAGCAAATGACTCCGATTTTGCGGGAAAAGGTCCGCAGCCTCGGCAATGAAATCAGGGAAGTGGGATGGCTTGAGGCCGGGTTGTTGACCGATGATGTGTTGGCGCTTTTCCCCTATGCGGAGCATCCCTACAACATCGCGCTGGTACTTGCTGTGGCTGCTGAACTGGGCATGGATGAGGACACAGCATTGCGATACATGACGGATTACGTCGTGCCGGATATTGGTGTGCTCAAGCGTTTTCCCGAGGCCCCCATCAGGGGACGGAGGCTTGAGTTCGTCAATGGCATGTCTGCCAATGAACGCTATGGCTGCCTGCAGAACTGGAAGCGCATGGGCTTTGCAGATCACGATCCGGTGGCTGAGCCGGGGACATGGATCAGCACCCTGGTCAACAACCGTGCTGACCGTGTTTCCCGCTCCATTGTGTTTGCCGACCTTCTTGTCCGGGATTTGTCTGCCGACCGCCATTTTCTGATTGGTACGAACCTTCATGGGCTGCTTGGCTACATACGACGGGCCTGGGACGAACATGCCAAAGAACTGAGCCTTTTCCCGGTCGATGATACGTCAGACCGGCTTGAGACAGCGCTGCAGCGACTAGCCAGGCAAGCTGTCCGTCTGCGTGTGCCGATTCATGAATCGCAGCTGATTGAAGGCCTGAGAACGATGTTGGGTTCAGCTGAGGATACCATGGCGCTGGACATCGATGCTGCAGTTGAGGATTGGCGGGACGTCGATCGGTTAAGGCTGCACCTAGAAGATGCCGACGAGAGCTGGCGGGATTGTGTACTGGAACAGCATCGGCGGCGTTTGGGGCAATACCATGAATACCTGAACCTTGTGCAGAGGGTTCGTAGCGATGCAGCAACGGATGCCGTCGGCCTGGATGTCGCCTTTCGTGAACAGTTGCGTCGCTGGTTCATGGACAAGCTCGTTATCATCGAGGATCCACATGCCAGCGGCGAACAGATCATTGACCACATAGTACGGACGACGCCGCCGGGGTTCCTGAATCGCATCATGGGTATTCAGAATATCAAGGGCACAGGGCTTGATTTTGTCTATCGCTGGCAGGAATGGGAACAATGCCACGAGGCATGTGAGTTTCTGCGCAGCGACGATCCCTATACTGTGGGGCAGGGTATGAACACGCTGACCTTGATGACTGGATTCGGACAGCTCTGTGAAGAGCATCTGCGCAAGACGCTTGAGGAGGTTCGGCACTCTCCGCTGGGCTCGCGGCAGCGCTTCCAGGCGGAATTGAATCTGATTGCCGACAAGCTCGAGACGAGCATGGCTGAGGTCAGGCATGAGCTTCGCCATCGTCGCAAGCGGGGCATACTTGAGCGCATCGTAGACCTGATTGAAGCCTTTGTTGATGCTGGGGATGCCGTGAAACGTCGCAAGCTAGCCAACAGGATCTACAAGGATCTTGTTGCTGAATGCATCAGCCATGAACGTGCGGCCGCCGAATTGCGCAGACTGACTCAACGTCAGAAGGGAGGCTGGCTACTGGATAGCCTGGACAGAATACGGGACTACCTGCGCAGGGAATAGTCTGCATTGCAGACGATGACCCGCTCGGGCATAATCTTGGGGCGGAGGGTAGGCCATGCAATCTGGGAATGAGCATCCTCGGCAGGGCGATGCCCTGCTGATCATCGACATGCAGCGGGATTTCATGCCTGGCGGTGCCTTGCCGGTTCCCGGGGCAGACACCTTGATCCAGACGATCAACCGCTGGGCAGCGTTTTTTGCCTCGCATCACTGGCCGGTCATTGCAACGCGCGACTGGCATCCGTGTGATCATGGCTCTTTTGCAGTCAATGGTGGCGATTGGCCTGTTCATTGCGTTCAACACAGCGACGGCGCCGATTTTGTTTACGGACTGGCGTTGCCCGAGGATGTAGTGGTCATCGACAAGGGCGTGAACCCGGACAGCAACGGTTATTCGGCGTTCGAACACACCGGTCTTGAGGTTCGGCTGAAAGAACTCGGCATTCGGCGGCTTTGGGTCTGTGGCGTGGCCACCGATTACTGTGTGCAGGCCTCCGTATTGGATGCTCTCAAACAAGGTCTGGAGGTTGTCCTGCTGTCAAAGGCAGTCAAGGGCGTGGATGTTCACGAAGGCGATGTCGATCGGGCCCTGAACAGGATGAAGGAGGCAGGCGCATGCATCGTGGATGATGAGGTGCCCGATGCGCAATGACAGTCTGTTGGTCACAGACCTTTACCAGCTGACCATGGTCCAGAGCTATCTCGATCATGGCCTCACCCATAGCGCATCCTTCGAGCTTTTCGTCAGGAAACTCCCAGAACATCGTAATTTTCTGGTATTTTCCGGTCTTGAGAGCCTGCTCAAATACCTTGAGCAATTGCGTCTGGATGCGACGGAACTTGACTGGCTCAGGAAGACGGGGCGTTTTTCGGACACGCTGCTCGACTATCTCGAGACGTTGCGCTTTGACGGTCATGTCGACGCCATGCGCGAAGGGACCGTTTTCTTTCCCGACGAGCCAGTTGTCCGCATTACTGCCTCCCTTCCTCTGGCCCAGCTCATCGAGACACGACTGATCAATCTGCTTCATTTCCAGACCCTGATTGCCTCCAAGGCTGCACGTGTCCGGCTGGCCGCCGGTGATAGGCAATTGGTGGATTTTGGCCTGAGACGAAGTCATGGTGCCGAGGCAGGGCTGCTGGCCGCGCGTGCAAGTTACCTGGCTGGTTTTGATGCTACATCGAACGTGCAGGCGGGCTTTGCCTACGGTATCCCCATCGTGGGCACGATGGCGCATTCCTATATCCTGGCTCATGAGCGCGAGTCGGAGGCCTTCGTTCATTATGCGCACAGTCATCCGGCAGGGGTTGTGCTGTTGATTGATACCTACGATACCGAAGCGGCTGCCAGCAAGGTTGTCGAACTGGCGCCCCGCTTGGCATCCGAAGGCATTCGCATCCAGGCCGTGCGACTGGACTCGGGAGATCTGGGCGCACATGCACGCAAGGTTCGGGGCATCCTTGACCGGGGAGGGCTGCATCAGGTGCGCATTTTTGCCAGCGGCAACCTGGATGAATGTCGCATCAAGTCGCTGCTCGATGAAGGAGCGCCGATCGACGGTTTCGGGGTGGGGACGCGCATGAACACCTCCAGTGATGCTCCGTATCTTGATTGCGCCTACAAACTGCAGGAATACGATGGTCGTGCGCGTCGCAAGCTTTCCGAGCACAAGGCCACCTGGCCGGGGCGCAAGCAGGTCTATCGCCACTACCGTGATGGCATGATCGAGCGGGATATCATTACGACGCTGGATGATACCCGAAGTACGGGAGAACCGCTCTTGCAGCCGGTCATGCGCGATGGTCGGCGCTTGCATGCCTTGCCGGACCTTGATGCCGCGCGCGCCTATGCCCGACAGCAGCTGCAGGCTCTCCCCGTTGCTTTGCGGCAGCCGGATATGGTGGAGGAGGGGCGACCGGTTGTAGAGGTCTCTCAGGCTTTACAGAATCTTGCCAAGGCTGTCGATCGTGAAATAAGGCTGCGCATGGCATCCTGAGGTCTCCAGGGGCGGCTGAGCATTTGAAACTTTTCATCTATTAGCTGGGCTTGGGTCTATACCGACAATCATTGCGCGTGGAATCGAAGAGCATGACGGTAGGCGCTTCAGCCGAGTTTGCATCGATAGTCAATTGAACAGATGGCAGTGAAAGTGCATGTGCCGGCCGTATGGCAAGCACATGCACTTGGGGGCTATGAAACATGGTACCGGGAGCCGGAGTCGAACCGGCACGGCCTTGCGGCCACCAGATTTTGAGTCTGGCGTGTCTACCAATTTCACCATCCCGGCATAAAAGGACAGGTTTGGAATCCGCACGAAGCCTTGCGAGGCGAATGGCCGCTGTCAAGCAAGCTTCGTCGGGCAGGCTTGCAATGTGAGGACAGTTGATCAGACTCCGAAACCATGGCCGGAGGAGGAACGCTGAGAGTTGATGTCGTGATCGTGGGCGGAGGTGCCATCGGCGTCTGTCAGGCCCTGGCTCTTGACCGTCTGGGCTATCAGGTAGCCCTGATTGAACGTGGCAGCCCCTGTTTTGAGCCAGGCAATCCTGAACGCGTGGTTGCCTTGAATGAAGGAAGCCGCATCGAGTTGGACCGCCTGGGCGTATGGTCGTCCCTTGAACAAATGGGCACAGGATGGATCAGGCATATCATGGTTACTGAATCCGGTGCCGCATCCATGGTGCACCTGAATGCCGATGAGGTCAGACACCAGGGGAGACGTGTGGATGCCTTGGGTTATGTCGTGGATATGGCGCATCTGCTTCAATCGTGTTATGAGTGCCTGTCTGTTTCCAGTGTGCATCTGTGGAAAGAGAGCGTGATCTGCGGGCTTCATGTTGACCAGGAGAAGGTGGATGTTCATCTGTCCGGAGCGGCACCGGTCGAACGGGTGCAGGCAAGACTGCTCATCGGCGCCGATGGCACGCATAGCCAGATACGCCGCCTTGCAGGTATCGCGCCATTTGGTTGGGATTACAATCGTTTTGGGCTTGTGGCGAGCATCCGCTGTGAAAAGCCCCATGAGCAGACGGCCTTTGAGTGCTTCCGCAGCAGTGGACCGCTGGCTTATCTGCCACTGGCCGATGGCCGGTATTCGATTGTCTGGGCCGTACGCCCCCGGGAAGCAACCCAGTTGCTGAACATGGAGACTGCTGTTTTCCAGCGTGCCTTGATGCAGGCTACGGATGCAAGGATTCTGGAACGCATAGGGGCCATTGAGCAGGTATCACCCCTGGCCAGCTATCCACTCGAGTTGACAATTGCGCGACGCTTCACCAAGCCGCGCATTGCGCTTGTCGGCAATGCTGCGCACACGATTCATCCGGTTGCGGGCCAGGGCATGAATCTCGGCCTGCGGGATGTGATGCGCCTGAGTGCGGTTCTTGATTCAGCGATCGGGCACCGCGATCCCGGCCAGACCATCGTGTTGCAGGCCTACAGCGAGGGTCGCAGGCTGGATGTGGCTGCGGTTTCGGCGTTTACTGAGGGCTTGGTCGATCTTTTCGCTTTGCGGTTGCCCGGAGCAGGGGCATTGCGTTCCCTGGGCCTGCGGGGCTTGCAGCGGGTAACGTTCCTGCAGGATATGCTGATTGATCATGCAGCGGGTCTGATCCAGGGCGAAGCCCAGCGGGAGGTTTTTTGTGCCTGAGTCGTGGAAAGGTGCTGAGCGCGTCGATCTGATTATCGTCGGTGGCGGCATGGTCGGCCTCACGTTAGCCAATGCCTTAAGGGGTCTGGGCTGGCGCGTTGTGATCATCGAGCGCGGCGGTGCGCCGGTGGTTCGCTCGCTTGGCTTGGACTGCCGCGTTTCAGCCATTGTGGCTGGCAATGTGCAAATGCTGCGGGCAACGGGCGCATGGACATGGATGGAAGGGCGGGCCCAGGCGTTGGTGCAGATGCGTGTGTGGGATGATCAACATGCAGGCGGCATCCGCTTTGATGCTGCCGAGATTGGCCAGCCATTCCTCGGTTATCTGGTGGAAAACTCAAACCTGCAGCAGGGGCTGCTGCAGAACCTGGAGCAGGATGAAGACATTGAGTTGTGCCTTCCGGCCAATATCACCGATATCCAGTGGTATGAGGAGGCCGTGAATGTTGTCATTGACGGGCAACGCAGATTCAGTGCCCCGTTGATCGTCGGTGCGGATGGGGGGCGCTCATGGCTGCGTGAGCAGTCCGGCATCGATTGCTGGCAACGGGATTACCGGCAAAAGGGCATTGTGGCCACGGTACGTCCGCGTCGCCATCATCATGGCATCGCCTTTCAGCGTTTCATGCGCACGGGACCACTAGCCGTGCTGCCGATGTGCGATGGACTGTGTTCCATCGTCTGGAGCAATGACAATGAGCAGGCCGATGCACTGATGGCCATGGATGACGAGGCCTTTCTTGGGGCATTGAACGATGCCTTTGGCCCCGTGTTGGGTGATATCGTCGAGACCGGCAGACGCGCGGCTTTCCCGTTGCGCGCCCAGCTGGCCCGGCATCTCGTTCGTCCGCGCCTGGCGCTGATCGGTGACGCGGCGCACACGATTCATCCGCTGGCTGGTTTGGGCGTCAATCTCGGCATGCGTGATGCGATGGTGCTGGCTCAGGAGATCGTGGATGCACGCCGGTTTGATGAAGATTGGGGTTCTATGGATGTGCTCAAGCGTTACATGAAGCAACGGCTGCCGGACATTCTGTCCGTCATGGGTGGCATGGAGGGGTTTCATCAGCTTTTCACCTCTTCGCTGCCGGGGCTGCATGTGTTGCGTGGTATGGGCATGCGATTGGTCGGCAATGCAGGGCTGATCAAGCAGTTGCTGATGCGCAATGCAACCGGGCTTTCGCTGCCCGTGCCCAGACGCATCGGTTAGCTGCCAATGGGTCACATCCATGTGCTGCCACCGCGCGTAGCCAACCAGATTGCTGCAGGTGAGGTTGTTGAACGCCCGGCTTCGGCTGTCAAGGAACTCGTCGAGAACAGCATTGATGCCGGCGCCAGCCGTATCACGATAAGAATCGAGAAGGCAGGCAAGCGACTGATTGAGGTCGAGGATGATGGTTGCGGCATGTCGGTGGATGATGCGCAGCTGTCCGTCCAGCGGCATGCCACGAGCAAGATCACTGATATTGAGGATCTGCATCGCATAGCAAGTCACGGTTTCCGTGGGGAGGCCCTGCCTTCCATTGCGGCCGTGTCGCGCTTTCAGATGCATACGGCCTTGGCCGGCGCACGTGAAGGTTGCGAGGTCCTAGTGGAAGGGGGATCTACAGCCAGGGTGCAGCCAGCCCCGCCCAGAAAGGGGACCCGGATCAGGGTTCGCGACCTGTTTCTGAACACACCGGCACGTCTGAGGTTCATGCGCTCCGACCGCACCGAGGAGGCACTGATCGTCGAAACCGTGCGCATGCTGGCGCTGGCCAATCCGGGCGTGGCCTTCGCGTTGTATATCGATGGCCGTGTGCGGTTTGATTTGCCTGCCCAGACGGATGCGAAGCGAGTCCATGCGCTATTGGGCAAGGGCTTTGCCGAGAACAGTGTTCATCGTCGCGTCACGCATGAAGATATCGTTATCGATGGATGGTTCGGCTTGCCCACGCATCATCATCGTGATGCCAGCCGGATCTACATCTTGCTTAATGGACGAGTGATCCGTGATCGGGCACTGATCGCGGTCATGCGGGCGGCCTATCAAGATGTGCTTTTTCATGACCGTTATCCTGTGGCCGTGGTGCGTATCGAAATGGATCCAGCGAGTGTTGATGTCAATGTGCATCCAGCAAAGCGCGAGGTGCGTTTTCGTTCACCCGGAGCTGTGCGGTCTGCACTTGTGGCCGCCGTTCGCACCGCCATCGGACACATGGGGCGGCAAGTCTCCACGCAGACCAGCCTGCAGGCCCTGCGCAGCATGAGCGCGGCTCCGCGTATGCCGGCTGGTGCTCCCCGGCAGGCCCCGATGCGCGTACAGGGTGCTGCGCGCATGCCTTCGGCAAAGGAGCAGGCCGTTCAGCGTCTGTTGTTTGCAGCGGCTGGCGTTTCGGAACCTTCGGCCAGTGAATATGCACGCCCAGCAGAGGACGAAGTCTATCTGGATTTGGGGCGGCCGCTGGCCCAGATCCATCGTTGTTACCTGCTGGCCCAAACCGACGATGGTATTGTGCTCATCGATCAACACGCGGCTCATGAGCGCATTACCTATGAACGCATGAAGCGCCAGATTGCCCGGCAGCGCATTTCCAGCCAGCAGTTGCTTGCGCCTGTGCGTTGGCAACCCGATGAACGCATGGCCGCCTGGCTGCATGAGCATTGGCCTTTGCTTGAGCGTTTCGGCTTTGTGTTGCACCCGGAAGATGGCTCGGAACGGTTCTTGATCACGGCTGTTCCGGCCATGCTGACGGACGAGGATCCGGAACGACTGGCAGAGGAATTGGTTGAGGCCTGCATGCTGATCGGTCCGGATGAGGCACGCGGCGACAGCGGTGCGGGAAGGATCGTGGAACGATGGCTGGGCAACCATGCCTGCCGAAGCTCCGTCAAATCGGGTCGCATCCTGGCTCCGGAGGAACAGGAACAGCTGTTGCGCGAAATGGAAAGGACACCCAACATCGGCCAGTGCAATCATGGCCGGCCGACCTATGTGCGCTTATCGCTCAATGACCTGGACCGGCTTTTTGGCCGCCGGGGCTGATGGCCCATGCATCCAATCGCACGACGGGTTAGCATTGTGCTGTGGAATTTCATCCGGTTCTTTTCCTGATTGTCGCCACGGTCGGCTGTGCACTGTTCAGCGCCTATGTGCTCAAACAGTTTGGCATGCCTGCGGCTATCGCCTATATCCTGACTGGCTTGGTCATTGGTCCGAGTGGACTGAACTGGGTCCATGATGTATCCCTGATTCAGGTGTTGGGCGAGTTGGGGGTCATCATGCTGTTGTTCTTCATCGGCATGGAGGTGTCCCTGCCCAGGCTGTTGGCCGGCTGGCGGATTGCCGTGCTGGGGACCCTGGCCCAGATGCTTCTTAGTGTGGCCATTTGCACGGCGGCTGCTTTTCTGCTCGGAGTAAGCTGGCGGACAGGATTGCTGTTTGGTTTTATCATCAGCATGAGCTCGACAGCGGTTGTGCTGACCATGCTCAAGGACGCTGGCGAATTGGATTCGGTTTTTGGGCAGAACGCCCTGGGCGTGTTGCTCATGCAGGATCTGGCCATCGTGCCGATCATGATCATCATCGGTCTGTTGGGGGGAGGGGAGGTTTCTCCATGGCGGCTTTCCCTGCAGCTCATCGGTGGTCTTGCGATCATGGCTCTGGCCATCTGGCTCATGAAACAGGACCGCTGGAGCCTGCCCAAAGCTCTGAAGGCCTCGACGGACAAGCAGGTCATGCTTGGTCTGCTGATCTGTTTCGCTTCCGCTTCAGTAACATCTGCGATCGGTCTTTCGGCTCCATTGGGCGCCTTTCTTGCCGGCATGATCCTGCATGCAGCCAAGGAACACACCTGGGTGGAGGATCATCTGCGCTCGCTGTATGTTGTCTTTGTGGCTGTGTTTTTCATTTCAGTCGGGCTGCTCGTGGATCTGGATTTCGCGCTGCAGCATCTGACAGCCGTTATCCTGATCACGCTGGCTGTGTTTGCGCTCAATTCAGGGGTCAACACATTGGTGCTCAGGCTGCTGGGTGAAGGCTGGCGCATGGCCCTGCTCACAGGCGCATTGCTCAGTCAGATCGGTGAGCTGTCCTTCCTTCTTGCGGCTATTGGTTTGTCGGGAGGTCTGCTCGATCAGACATCCCACCAGATGGTCATGATCGTCATCGCATTGACGCTGATGCTCAGTCCTTTGTGGATGCTGCTGATCCGCAGGCTTATACCTGCCAGACAGGCCTTGCTTGATTCACTGATCACCTCCACGGAGCGATCGTGAGCAAGGAGAAAACATGGCGTGCCGTGGCCCTGGTTGGGGCCACGGCCAGTGGAAAATCCCGACTGGCCATGGACCTGTGCGAAGGAACGGACCGTTTGATCATCTGCTGCGATTCAGTTCAGGTCTATCGTGGGCTGGATATCGGCTCGGCCAAGCCGACTGAAGAGGAGCGTCGCCTGGTGCGGCATGCCATGCTGGATTGCTGTAACTTGCCGGACAGGTTTTCGGCCATGCGTTGGGCCAGTCAGGCCCTGGCGCATATTCGCAGCGAGAACGCGCAAGGTCGCATACCGCTGATCGTCGGGGGCAGCGGCTTTTACCTGCGGGCGTTGCTTGAGGGTTTTGCGGACATTCCCGAGGAAAGCCGTGCGGTGCGGGCCATGTTGAGGCTTCAGCTGCGCGAGCAGGGCATCGAGGCCCTTTACCGGGAATTGTGCATCTGTGATCCATGTCTGGCTAAAGCCTTGCAGCCGCGGGATACACAGCGGATCATGCGCGCGCTGTCGGTGTTCAAGTCCACGGGCATCCCGCTAAGTACATGGCAAAAGCGCCCGCACAGCAAGCCTGCAGTTGTCTGTCCTGTATTTGTCCTTGAGTGTCCGCGTCCTGTCCTGCGCGAGCGCATTGCCGAACGTTTCCATGCCATGCTGGATGCCGGATGGTTGCGTGAAGTTCACTGGCTGTCCAGCTTTGCACTCGACGAGGATCATCCGGCCCGTCGAGCTGTGGGTTATCGCCAGTTGCTTGCCTATGTGGAAGGCAAGCTGTCGCTTGATGAAGCCATTCGTGACGGCATTACGGCCACGAGACGCTATGCGAAACGACAGGGGACATGGTTTCGGCACCAGACCCGTGGCGCCGTTTTTGGTTCTGCAGCCGAGTTGGTTTCTGGGCTTCGCAAGGCGCTGGCTTTATGAGAGAGGCCAAAAGCACGGCTAGCCCCCTGGATCGGGCCATCAGCGTACATCCGGAGATCGTGGGTGACAGACAAAGCACCTATGCTTGGCAAGCGCGTGCCGAGGAATTCAAGCGCCTGGTGGAATCCTGCGCATGCGAGCGTGTGGCCTCGGTGCGCTTGCCCCTGAGGCAGTTGGTGCCCGGTACTCTGTTTGGTCGCGGCCAGGTTGAACATGTGCGCGATCTGGTGCAGGCCCACGAGGCGCAGGTCGTGTTTGTCGATCATGCCTTGAGCCCGGTGCAGCAGCGCAATCTTGAAAATGCATGGCAGGCCAAGGTTGTCGATCGCACGGGGCTGATCCTGGAAATCTTTGCTGCCAGGGCACGCACGCGCGAGGGCGTGTTGCAGGTCGAACTGGCCAGCCTGAATTACCAGCTTGGGCGCCTGGTGCGCAGTTGGACCCATCTGGAGCGGCAACGCGGCGGATATGGATTTCTGGGAGGTCCCGGAGAACGTCAGATCGAGCTGGATAGGCGCATGATTCGCGAGCGCATCCGTAACCTGGAGCATGCCCTGGAAAAGGTCAGGCGCATGCGTTCGACCCAGCGGGCCGGGCGTCGGCGGAAGGCCATCCCGACCGTGGCCCTGGTCGGATACACGAATGCGGGTAAGTCCACACTGTTCAATCGCTTAACCGCAGCGAGTGTGTATTCGGCTGATCAATTGTTTGCGACGCTGGACCCGACGCTGCGCAAGCTGCGCTTGCCCAGCGGCCGATCATTGATGTTGGCCGATACGGTCGGTTTTGTGCAGGAGTTGCCCCATGAACTGGTGGAGGCGTTCAGGGCCACGCTGGAGGAGGTGACCGAGGCCGATCTGATCCTACATGTACAGGATGCCTCCGATCCGATGCGCCGGCAGCAGGCCGAGGTCGTGCGCAAGACACTGGCCCAGCTCGGCCTTGTAGGTGATGCCGCACCGCCGATCCTAGAGGTCTTGAACAAGGCGGATCTGGTGCCGGGCATGCACTCGCGCATCAGCCCACAGATTGCCGAAAGCCGGATTGCCGTTTCAGCGCTGACCGGGCAGGGCATCGCGCAGCTGCTCGATTTGCTGGATGGCTGGGCGTCTTCAACGATGCAGGAACGTTGCCTGAAGCTGGCTCCCGGAGATGGAAGAACGCTGGCTTTCTGCCATCGTTACGGCCAGGTGCTGGACGTGCATATGGATGCCTCTGGTTCAGCCACGGTCAGGGTCCGCCTACAACCGGAGGATTGGGGCAGGATAGAGTTGCATCAGGGATTCCATCGTCTCAGAAAGAAGTTCCGATAAAATTAGCTGTTTATCAATAAGTTATATTGATTTCTTGAATTAGATTATTAATGCGATGATCGCCTGATCGGGTAGATCGGCTTGTTGTAGAGCCACCAGTCTCCACAGGCGTATTGTTCGCCACGCGGCGCCTTGCGGCATTCGGTCGTCTTGCCACCACAGGCAACGGATTTGCCATCGGTGCTGAAACGGCAGTATGCAGCCTCGCCACCACAGACTACCTTGTGCTCATCGATGCTCTCCATGCAGTAGTTTGCCCGACCGCCGCAGGCGACGTCATGGCCGTCCTTGCTGTTCTTGCAATAGGTCGCTGCACCGCCGCATGCAATCTTTGTGCCGTCGGCATTCTCCATGCAAGCTGTCGCTTGACCGCCGCAGGCGACGTCATGGCCGTCCTTGCTTCGTTCGCAGTAGGTGGCAGCACCGCCGCAGGCCACCTTGGTGCCATCGCGGTTCTGCATGCAGTAGGCGGCCTTACCACCGCAGGCGACATCCTGACCATCCGCGCTTTGCCGGCAGTAGGTGGCCTCACCACCGCAGGCCACGCCCTTGGGACCAACACGGCATTCCTTGGCCAGACCGCCGCAGGCGACATCGAATGGTGTGACATGGCAATAGCTGGCCAGGCCGCCGCACATCGCATGCCGGCCATCGGGTGTTGATACACAGAAATCCGAGCTTGCATGGCAGGCAAGCGCCGCTCCGCCAAGGATTTCCTCGCAGGCCTGGGCATCCCAGCTCATGAGCGAGAAGATGATCATCAACATGCTGCATTTGCGCCACACACCAGCCTCCTGAACAAAGCAATGGATCTGCAAGGATTCAAGCCGCTTGCAGGGGGCGATGTCAACGCCAATTTTTCGATGCATTGACGCATGACCTCATGCCAAGCATAATCCTCTTTCCAATCAAAGAGTTCAGGGCGGGAGTTGAATCGATACCATCCATGATGCTTTCAGTCTTTAGATGCGCGTGTTTGTGCCTGCTGTTTGTGCTCGGGGTTTCGACGGCAAAGGCTGGCATCATCAGCACGGTTATCGGGCCGGCGCAGCTTGTGCATCCGAGTGGTGTGGCAGTGGATGCGGTTGGCAATGTCTATGTTGCGGACAAGTTCAAGCACCATGTGCTCAAGCTGGCGCCCGGCGGGGTGGCCAGCGTCTATGCAGGTCAAACGGGTGTGCCCGGGTTTGCAGGCGATAATGGTCCGGCCACCCAGGCGCTGCTGAATGCACCCACCGGCCTTGCCGTGGATGTCAACGGCAACCTGTACATCGCCGATGCGCTGAACCATCGCGTCCGCATGGTCAATGCTGCTACGGGCATCATCACGACCGTGGCCGGCAATGGCATACCCGGCATCCCGGCCTTGCCCAATGGGGATGGCGGGCCGGCCGTGCAGGCCAGATTGAACACACCGCGAGGCGTGGCCGTGGATGCGCGGGGCAATCTGTACATCGCTGACACGCTTGATCACAAGATCCGCTGCGTCTCCGCCGGCACAGGCATCATCACAACCGTGGCCGGCACAGGCCAGGCGGGTTTTTCGGGCGACGCCGGACTGGCAACCGCAGCCAGATTAAATGCCCCGTACGACGTGGCCGTGGATGCGAATGGGATCCTTTACATCTCCGATCGCAGGAACAACCGTATCCGAACCGTTGATGCCGGCAAGATCATGACCCTGGCCGGCAGTGGCGTGGCGGGTTATTTGGGCGATGGGGGTGATGCGAGCTTGGCGCAGCTGTTTTCTCCGGCCGGCCTGGATGTCGATGCCAATGGTCGCGTCTATGTGGCCGACAGCCTCAATCACCGGATTCGCATGATCGATACACATGCTGTCATTGTTTCACTGGTCGGTACCGGGGTACCAGGCTTTGCTGGCGATGGCGGGCCATCGGCCTTGGCCCAGGTGAACATGCCTCTTGCTGTGGTCGTGACGCCCACTCATGCCCTGTTCGTTGCGGATCAGCTCAATGCCAGGGTGCGCAAGGTCAGCGGGGGCGACAAGGACTGGGATGGCGTGGCCGATGGCCTGGATGCGTTTCCAAATGATCCAGCCGCAGCCATGGATGCTGATGGCGATGGAGCCCCGGATGCCTGGGTGGCCGGTGCCTCCCTGATGCAGATTGGGGCTTCCCCATTGGTGCGAGATGAGTTTCCGGCTGATCCCGCACGCCAGTTTGTGGCCTGGGAGGTGCCGTTTGGTGTGAACCTGTCCGGACCAGAGCTATCTCCGAACAAGATTCCTGGCCGCTATGGTCTTGATTACATCTATCCCAACCAACAGGAGTTGGACTACTACCGGAAGAAGGGCTTCACATACATTCGCCTGCCGATCCTGTGGGAGCGGTTCCAGCCCAAGGCCATGGGCGCGCTGGATGCCGCGGAATTGTCCAGGCTGGACGCCTTTGTCACCGCCGTGGCCCAGCGGAAAATGAAGCTGATCCTGGATCTACACAATTTTGCGCGTTATCGCGGTGTGTTGGCTACGGCTGCGCAGCTGGCCGACTTCTGGGGGCTTATGGCTGCGCATTACCGCACGAACAAGGCTATTTTTGGCTATGGGCTGATGAATGAGCCGCACAACACGGTCGGTACCTGGAAGGCTATGGCCCAGGCGGCCATCGATGCGATCCGCAGGGTGGACACCGCGCATGCGGTCATTGTCGGTGGTGATGGCTGGAGCAGCGCCAATCATTGGGATTTGTACAACCAGGGACTGGTGATCAATGATCCTGTCAACAACCTATTGTTCGAGGCACACCAGTATTTCGATGCCGATGGCAGTGGCACCTATATGGGAGCTGGAGGCCGTTATACGCAGACCTACCGTTCCGCACATGGCACGCGCACATTCCAGGATGTGCTGGCCGAGCGTCTTTATGTGTTCGTCGGATGGCTGAAGAAACATGGTTACCGCGGGTATCTGGGTGAATTCGGTGTGCCGGCGGCTGCACACACGGATCCCGCATGGTTGAATCTTCTGACCCCACTGATCCGTTACCTGCAGGCCGAGCATGTCGGTTGGGCCTATTGGGCAGGGGGGCCATGGTGGGGTAAGGATGCCATGTCGATCGAGCCGCAGAGTCTGGTTCTTGGTCCCGATCGTCCCCAGATGCTTGCCTTGCTGCCGTTGATGGACAGCGACGGGGATGGATGGACCAATGACAAGGATGCCTTTGCCAGCGATTTTGTGGCCTATGTGGACACCGACGGTGACGGCCATCCCGATTTCTTCAACCCGAAGGCGACTCAGGCACAGATCAAGGCCTCAGGACTGATCCTGGACGAGTTTCCGCTGGATCCGACTCGCTGGCATGTTCCGCCGATTGCCAATCCTGACTTTGCCCAGGCTATTTCGGGACAGACCGTGATCATTGATGTGCTGGCCAACGACAGCGATCCGAATCCCGCCGATCCGATTGCCCTTGATTCCGCCGATACGGCAAGTGCTGCGGGCGGCCTGGTGACCATCCGCCAGAAAAATCTCATCGCTTATACATCGAAGCCGGGTTTTCAGGGCACGGATACCTTCCTGTATACAATCAGGGATCTCAAGGGGGCTACAGCCACGGCCACGGTGACGATTACTGTGTTGCCCGATAGCGATGGCGACGGGGTTCAGGATGCGCTGGATGCCTTTCCGCAGGATCCAGCCGCCTCGGTTGACGCCGATGGCGATGGTTTTCCGGACCAATGGAATGCAGGTGCCACGTTTGCCCAGGTTGGCGCATCGCCCTTGTTGCTCGACGAATTTCCAGCTGATCCGCTCAAATCGACGGCGCCTTGGGAAATCCCGAAAGGCTTGACTCTGTCTGGGCCAGAGCTGGGGCGTGCAGTCGGTGTGTACAAGAAAGATTACATCTATCCCAGCACTGCTGAAATGCTCTATTACAAGCGCAAGGGCTTGCTGTATATCCGGTTGCCCATTCACTGGAAACGGCTGCAACCCAAGTTTTTTGGCGCCTTGTCCAGCGCGGAACTCAAGCGGATCGACCGGGTGCTGAATACTGCCAAACGGTTGAAGATGAAGGTGATCATTGATCTCGACAAGGCAGGTGTGCGCATTGCGCAGGTCACGGCCCGGCGGCTGGCGGATTTCTGGCAGAAGTTGACCTCAAGGTATGCGACGCATCCGGGTGTTTATGGCTATGAAATCTTGGACTCCAGTCAGCCGATGAAACCAGGGAAATGGCAAGGTATTGCGCAATACGTGGTCAACACGATCAGGCTGGTGGATACCCAGCACGTGATCATTGTGCCCGGGGATGGTTGGAGCTCGGCCAAAAACTGGCTGATCAACAACGAGTTTTTGGTTATTAACGATCCCTACAACAAACTGGTCATCGAGGCACATCAGTTTTTTGACAAGGATGGCAGCGGCTTATACAAGCTCGGTCGCAAGCGCTACAAGGCGACTTACAAAAGCGTCTATGGCGGCCAGCCGTTAAGCGCGGCCGTCTTGTCCAGGCTGCAGGAGTATGTCGGCTGGCTGAAGAAGAACCGCTACCATGGCGAACTGGGCGAGTTTGGCGTGCCAGCGGGGCGGGGCATAGACCGCAAATGGCTGGGCGTATTGCGCGAAACCATCATCTATCTAAACAGCCAGCAAGTTGGTTGGTCGTACTGGTGGGGCGGGGCATGGACGAAGAAGCATCCGCTGTCCATTGAACCGATGCAGCTGCGAGGCGGCAAGGACAAGCCCCAGATGAGCGTGATTGTCAAATATAAGAACGTCCGTCGCTGATTGCGGGCCTGTTCTTGAGCGTAAGCGCTGACGCAATCCGACGACTGGCGGCCCGGCACGGCTTTGACGCCTGCGGTATCAGCAGGGTCGTCCTGCGCCCGACCTTCCTTGCCCGCTATGCGGCATGGGTTTCCAAGAGCTATTTCGGCACCATGGGCTGGATGGCCGAGCCCAGCAGGCTTGCTCGCCGTTGCCGGCCAGAGAGCATGCTGGAGGGCGCGCAGAGCGTGATCTCAGTGGCCATGCGCCATTCACCACCAGTCTACGGACTGCAGGAGGCCTTGCGGGCGCAAGGTAGGGGCATCATCGCCGCTTATGCCCAGGGCATGGACTATCATGAGATCATGAAAAAGCGACTCAAGGCCTTTGCCGCCAGTCTGGATGGGTTGCTTGGCCGGCATGATCAGCGCGTGTATGTGGATACAGCACCCGTCCTGGAGCATGCGTTTGCCGAGCAATCGGGTCTGGCGTGGCAGGGCAAGCATTCGTTGAACCTGAGCCGAAGCTTCGGCTCATGGTTCCTTCTCGGTGAGATCTTCACGACGGCCAAGCTACCGGCGGATGAACCGGCCAGAGCACATTGCGGATCATGCACAGCTTGCATGGACATCTGCCCGACCGGCGCCATTATCCATCCGTTCGTCGTCGATGCGCGGCGTTGCATTGCCTACCTGACCATCGAGTACAAGGGCATGATTGCGCATGAACTGCGACCACGATTCGGCAACCGGATCTATGGATGCGACGATTGTCAGATGGTGTGCCCGTGGAATGGAAAGCTGCCTGCGCTGAAAGGCGAGGATCCCCTGCAACCTCAAGGGGAGAATTGCTTGCCGGACCTTGCTAGCCTGCTGCGCCTGAACGAGGCTGGGTTTCGCGCCCGCTTTCGCAAGTCGCCGATCAGGCGCACGGGCAGGGCGGCCTTTCTGCGCAATGTTTGCATCGCCTTGGGCAATCAGCGGCAGGCGCAGGCGCTCGACGCGCTGCTGGGGGCGCTTGCTGATAGCGAGCCTCTGGTTCGCGCCCATGCGGCATGGGCCATCGGCCGTCTGCATGTGCCGGCTGGGACAAGGTCCAGACTGCTGGGTCGCGCCTTGCGGCGGGAACAAAATGACGATGTTCGTCGCGAGATACAACACGCACTCGAACATCTGGATTAGGATACGACATGAACCAAACATCACCTTCGGCCTTCATCTTTGATCTCGACGGCACCCTGGTTGATGCGCTGCCGGATATCCGGGCAAACATCAATCGCGCTTTGAAATCGCTCGGTTATGAGCGAACATTGTCGCTGGAGGAAACGCGACCGCATGTTGGGGGCGGGGCGCAAAAGCTTGCCGCCAGCGTGTTGGGTAAGCCCCTGGATGATCCAGATACCATGGCCCTGTATCATGCTTTTGCGGATATTTATGCCGAGCATCCGGCTGATTTCAGCCGTCCGTTTCCGGGCGTCATGGAGACGCTGGATGCACTGAAGGCCCGTGGCATACCGATGGCCTGCGTGACCGCCAAACCGGCCAAGGCGCGCGTTCAGGTGCTTGATGCACTGGGGCTGACACCCTATCTGACGTTGGCGCTGTCGCCGGAGGATGGTTTCGCCAAGAAGCCGGCACCCGATATGCTGCTTGAGTGTTGTCGTGTCATGGATGTGTCGCCGGACCGTACGGCCATGGTCGGGGATACACGCTTCGACATCGAAGCGGGCTTCAATGCAGGCTGTTCTGTCGTGTGCTATTGTGAGCATGGCTACCAGCCATTGCCGGCCGAGTTCGAGGGCCGGGTCGTTAGGCTGAAGCGATTTGACGAATTGCTGCGGTGCCTGGATGATGAAGAAACTTGAAGGCATTTACGGCATCCTGCCTGCTGATCTTGATCTGGATGCACTGCTGCAGCGCGCCGAGGCTGCGCTGCGCGGTGGCGTGCGTGTTTTGCAGTTGCGCGACAAGAAAACGGGCTATCGCAGGCGTCTTGAGCGGGCCCGTGCGCTGCGTGCATTGACCAGCAGCCATGATGCGCGACTGATCATCAATGATTCCTTGCAGCTGGCCATTGAGGCCGGTGCAGACGGAGTGCATCTTGGACGGGGCGATTTGGACAAGAGCCTTGCACAGTTGCGAATGGAAGAGGGGGCTCGGCAGCTGATCATCGGCATCACCTGCCGGGCCGATGCCGCCTTTGCGCGGCATGTGCTCAACGAGGGCGCAGACTATGTCTCGTTTGGTGCGATCTGGGCCAGCGGCACAAAACCCGATGTGCCACCCATCGGCCTGGCGCGTCTGCACAAGGCACGGCAGCTTTTTCCTGAGGCGACGATTTGCGCCATCGGCGGTATCACGCGCGAGCGCCTGCCACAGGTGCGCCGCGCGGGTGCCGATCTGGCGGCTGTCGTGTCCTCGCTGTTTGAGTCCTCGGATATCGAGGCCACGGCACGCGACATGGTGGCTTGCTGGACGGGAATGACCTCGTGAGTGGCAGGCCGACATGCCTGACGGTCGGTGGTTCGGACGGGCTTGGCCTGTCCGGCATCCAAGCTGATCTACGCACGTTCGAGCGCCTGGGGTGTGCGGGCCGCTCGGCCATCACGGCGCTGACTGCACAGACAGCGGACGCTTTTCTACGCAGTGAACCTGCGCCGTTGGCCCAGTTCGATGCCGAATTACAGGCCGCTTTCGATGATGGGGCGGTCAGTGTGGTCAAGACAGGTATGCTTGTTGATGCCGAGCACATTGCACTACTTGCAGCCCATTTGTCGCTGCACCATCGGAGCAAGCCGCTCATCGTCGATCCGGTACTGCATTCAACCAGCGGCGCTGCGCTGGTCGATGAAGGAGGGCTGTCGGCTTTGCGCGAGGCCCTGTTACCGCTGGCCACGCTCATCACGCCGAACCTGCAGGAGGCGCGCGCGCTTTGCGCAGGATTGCATCAGGATGCGGACAGAATGCTTGATGAACTGTGCAAAAGATGGCCGCAGGCTGCGATCCTGCTCAAGGGAGGCCATGCGCCGGACGATGAGCAAATCCTGTGCGACGTATTGCAACTGCCTGATGGCAGGCGCGTTGATCTGCGTCATCAAAGACGGCGGCTGTCGGCAACCCGGCTGCGCGGGACGGGCTGCCGCCTTGCCTCGGCCATCGCGGCCCATGTGGCCTGCGGGCAGGCAACGGAACAAGCCGTCAGGCTGGCTGTCGATTGGCTGCAGGCAGAACTGTCGTCCCCGGATTATTAATGGTGGCGAGTGGGATCCGGCTGCTGCATGACGGGTTGCGGGATCTCGCCAAACATGGCCTCATACTTGGCGATGTTATCCATCAGCGTGGCCGCGATCCTCTTGGCATGACCGGGTGAGACGATCACGCGCGCATTCAGGATGCCCATGGGCGGACCGCCGAGGATGAAATCGAGGATGAATTCCTCCTGCGAATGGGTCACAAAGGTCTGGTTGGCGTAGACGCCACGTTGCGTCTCTGGCGGGATATGGATCTGCAATTGTTGTTCGTCGTCGTTGAAATCGTCTTCGGCATGCATGAGCCGTTTACCTCCCAAGGTTCATGGATGCGACCATGCCAGATCGCAGGCGGCTTGCAAACAGCTAGCTCTTAAAGCGGGGGCATGGCTCATTCATCGAGCGCCTGCTTGGCCTGCCGGTAATAGCGCTCCAGTTCCTCCAGATCCAGAGCTGACAGGTTTTGCTCGTTTTCGCGCGCCATGCGCTCCATCAGGCGGAAGCGTCGTATGAACTTACGGTTGCTGGCCATCAGCGCCAGTTCGGCATCGAGATCTTCCTTGCGCGCCCAGTTGACCAGCGCAAACAGGATATCACCGAGTTCCTGTTCCATGTCCTGGCGATCGCCCTTGGCGCAGGCCTGCTGAAGTTCCTGAATCTCCTCGTGCAGTTTTTCAAGCACGCCCTCGTTGTTCGGCCAATCGAAACCGACGCGTGCAGCGCGTTGCTGCAATTTGCGCGACATGGCCAGGGCCGGCAGGGAGGGGATGCCGTCCAATACAGAGCGCCGTTCCGGATGTTCATCGGCTTTCAAGCGTTCCCATTGGGCATGATCATGCTCGGCATCGCCGAACACATGCGGGTGACGGTGGATCATTTTCTCGACTAAGCCGTCGACAACATCGTCCAGCGTAAATGTGCCGGCTTCCTCGGCCAGCCGCGCATAAAAGGCGATATGCAGCAGCAGATCACCCAACTCGTTCTTCAGTGCCTGCCAGTCGTTGTGCAGATCGGCCTGTTCAATCGCATCGAGCAGTTCATGGGTTTCCTCGATCGTGAAGCGACGCAGGCTGGCCAGCGTTTGCTTTTTGTCCCATGGACATTCTTCACGCAACACTTGCATCAACTCTTTTAACTTCTCGAAAGGGTTGGGCTTTTGTTGAACTCGTTCTGGCATTATGTTTTATTCCTCGTTCTTATGACTTTACATAATATACATTATGCGACATTTCAAAAATCAGCGGAGGAGGCCTAAAAGGCTCGGTTCAGCACTGTAGCGCACCCGTCCCTTTCTCTCCACTGCACCTGATTGCCCATTGATTCGGGCATCAGTCCTCGGCAACATCAATCGACATGAAATCAGGCTTTCGCTTAGTTCTGCTTCTCTCATCACTGCCGGTTGCGCTATGCACCGTCAAGCCGTTAGCTCTGGCTGATGAGTCTCAGAGTCATCAGCCAGAGCGCATCTATGGCGAAGACATGCTCCGGCCTGAGCAGATTCGCGAATGCCTGCA
>RFGS01000098.1 GCA_003695905.1 Zetaproteobacteria bacterium
CCGAGTGCCACGAGCAGCCCTCCCATGGCCGGGGGTGGATTGGTCAGCCAAGTGCCCCGCCAGGCTTGCAGATACAGGGGCTCTCGGATGCTGACCTGGCTGCGGGCTAGGTCGTTCAAGGTCAGCATGCCATAAGGCTGGCAGCAGGCGACGATGGCTCGGGCAAGATCGCCCTGGTACATCTCCTCGACGCCTTCAAGCGCCAGCATCTCGAGAACATTGGCCCAGTCCTGGTTTCGGAACAGCGTGCCCTCCGCAAGGGTCTCTCCTTTTGGGGCATATAGGAGCCTGGCTTCCCTGGTGTGTGTCAGGATGGGGGTCAACAGGCGAAGAAATGAGGCCTGTAAACGGTTAAGTTTGATGCCCTCCCGGGCTGCGGCGATGGCAGGCGCCAAGGCATCCGTGATGGGCATGCGACCATACCGGGCATGAGCTGCGAACAGCATGGCCATCAGGGATGGGGTGCCAACGGATGCCTGACCAATATGGAAGGTCTGGATCGTATCCCCGAAGTCGATGGGGACTGGAACGAGTTCGCTCCTCTCGGGTGTCCCCGAAGGCATCTTGGCAAAGCCGTCAAGTAACACGGGCTTTTGATCCCGTGGATAGATCAGCATGAATCCGCCTCCGGCAGGACCGGTCAGAACCGGCTCAGCCATGAAAGAGGTGCATACGGCAGCCATGGCTGCATCGATGGCATTGCCGCCTTCCATCAAGATACAGGCCGCTGCTTCAACCGTGGCCGGATGTCCGGCGGCCACGGCGCCATGGGACAACCTTGGCAACCTCATCGAGCCGGCGTGTATTGAATGGGATATCCCTTGAGTCTAAATGTGCGCATGATTTCCTGCTGTTTGCCAGCTGCTTTCTGGCGGCTGTCGTACGGTCCGATGACAACAGCCATCAGGCTTCCCCCCTTTTCGATAAGGCGCGCTGGCCAGCCACGCTGCATGATTTTTTTCTGCAATGCGCGTGCGCGGGCCACATCACTGAATGCGCCGACCTGAACATAATATCCTGGTGGTGCCGGGCTTGCCCGCATCTTGCGGGTTGGCTCCGATGCTTGTTTCAATGACTTGTCTGGCTCGATTTTCGGAGGGTGGGTAACGGAGGGGTTCACGGTTTCCGGGTTCGATGGTACAGCTTTGGCCTCCTCCATCTTAGGCGTTGGAGATGCTTCTGGTTCGGTGATTGCGGGTGGATTGTCCGCAGTTGGTTGTAATGGCAGGATTTGTTCGGATGCTCGTTGGCCGGCTGAGGTGTGCGTGGATCGGATCAGATCAGGCCGAATGGCCAACGTGGCAATCAGCATCAGGCATGCACCAGCGACAATGGCCGCAACGCGGCGTTCGCGCAAGCTTGCATGCAGGGCTTCAAGCCGGTGTTTCACGTTTTGATTCCACCATCTCATCAAGCATTTCAGCCAGTTGGCGATAGCGAAATGGTTTCTGCAGAATGCGGAGTCGCTGTTGTGGCAGATTCCGGTGCAAGTCTTCAGGGAAGCCGGTTACGAACAGAATGCGGTTGAGAATGTCACTGTGCACCTGCTCGATCGCATGATAGATCTCGTCGCCGCCCATTTTGGGCAGGCGAACATCCAGCAGAATGATGTCGTAGTGTTCTCCTGCTGTTGTCAGTTCAAACAACGCCTCGACCGGGTTTTGCAGCGTGTGGATGTCTGCATCCAGACCGCGCTCCCGCGCATACTGCTGCAGGAATCTGGCGAGAACGCCTTGCACGGCCTTTTCATCGTCGACGATCAGTGCCTTAAACGACATGACTGGCTCCTTGATGATCCTTTCTGCATGCAAGTATGGCACAGCAAGCAAAGAGCAGCCATGTTTCCTGCATCATGGCTGAGCGGTGGCCAACAGCGCATGCGGATTGATGCGGGCTTCATGGAAACGGACGCTCCAGTGCAGGTGCGGTCCGGTGGCCCGGCCGGTTTGGCCTACATGCCCCACAAGTTCACCAGTTTTGACCCATTGGTTTGTGCTGACAAGTATATCGGCCATGTGAGAAAGTACGGAAACAAGGCCGCGCCCGTGGCCGATGACCACGGTCTTACCATTGAGGTACATGTTGCCGACATAGAGCACCCTGCCGGCTAGTGGGGCTATGACAGGCGTACCTTCAGGTGCGGCGATATCTATGCCGGTGTGTGGTGAGCGTGGCTGGCCGTTGACGATTCGACGGGCTCCAAAGGGCGTGGATTCCGGACCTTCGACGGGCATGTGCTTCATCTCGATGGAAGGAGATGCCTCGACATCAAGACGATAGGTTCTCTTCAGGGCCTTCACTTCTCGTTGTATGCGTTCCAGGATCTGAGAATCAAACTCAGCCATGCGCTTGGGCACCTGGATGCGTGATATGCGAAAATGTCCTTTTGTTACCTTGATATTCTGGGGTAGTGTGATTCCGCTGGCCAGCCATTGGCAGATGTATTGGCCTGCTGGTGTGGCCAGATCGACCCCCACCCAGCCTTTCCAGTATTTTTCTTTCACTCTTTCAACAGGCCACGATTTGCCTAGACATTGCAGTGTTGGAGGGCTTTCAGCTTCAATTCGTGCCTCGAGCACGGCGAGACCGCCTTGCTCGGTGCTGATCTCTGAGGCGGATAGGGGTGCTTGGCCTGCAATTACGATCAGCAGCGTGCATGCGGCATGAGCCCATTTCATCCGTTCTGCTCCAAACTTTCGATTCGACTCTCGGCGTGACCGTCATGGAACCTGGTTCGCATGAGCTGGCCGCGTTCCAGTTGGCTGACCGAACGAATGATGGCTCCCTGCTCATCCATGCATAGTGCGTACCCTCTAGCTAGGACTTGCATCGGTCCGAGGGCATACAGTTGCTCTCGCAAGGTGGTAAGCGATTGGCGTCTTACATCCACAATGGCTGACCCTAGGCTGCGCAGGGCTTGGTTTGCTATTTGCCACTGCCTGACAGAACGGATACACGGTTGGGTATGGCGCAGGAGTTGCTGGGAGGGTCGTCGCAACAACTGGGCTTTCCGGCTCAGGATTTGCCGTGCGGCGAGCTGAAGTCTTTCGTTACCGGTGAGTAGTTGGCGCCGACGATGCTGAATGGATGCTTCCATGGCATCGTGGAGCGTGAAAACAGCCTGCATGAGGCGATGATGGCGATGCTGAAGCCTCCGGGCTGGCTCCAGGCGCTGAAGGTGGCGCTCCAGGCTGATCAGGGTCCGGCGTTTTTCTCTTAGTCGTTTTGCTTGCAGACGGTGCAGGGATTGGGCCATGTCGGCCAAGGCCATCCTTCGTCGGTCCATCAGACGCACAAACCATTGTTCAAGTGCCTGGGCATGGCGCGTCAACTTGAGTCGATCATGACGCAATTGTCGTTGCAGGGCATGGGCCAGGCGTTCGGGTGGCGGCAACTGCCGGCGCAGAGTGTCCTTGGCCGGGCAGGCCAGCTCTGCCGCATTCGATGGGGTGGCAGCTCGTGCATCTGCAGCCAGGTCTGCCAGTGTCAAATCGATTTCATGGCCGATGCCGGTGATGATGGGTATCGGGCAATCGACAATGGCCTTGACAATGCGTTCGTCATTGAAGCACCAGAGGTCTTCAAGGCTTCCTCCACCGCGTACCAGCAGGATCACATCGGGTCGAACCTTGATGAGGCGTTTTAATGCATGTTCCACGCTCTCGGGCGCAGCGTCCCCCTGCACAATAGCCGGTGCCAGCGTCAAACGCAGCCATCCTGGGCGGGTGGCCAGTACCTTTTTGACATCCTCGAGTGCCGCTGCACTGGGTGAGGTCACGATGCCGATGTGTGTCGGCAACGTGGGGATGGTTTGCTTGCGCGTGGCATCGAACCAGCCACGGGCAGCGAATTCGCGTTTTCTGCGTTCGAATTCGGCAGCCAGTCTTCCCGCCCCCAGAGGCTCAATATCGCGGACGATCAACTGATAGCTGCCTCGCGGTTCATAGACGTTGATGTCGCCTGTAAAGATGAAACATTCTCCATCGCGGGGCAGTTGATGTAGTCGAAGAGCGGTTGACCGCCAGATGACGGCGGAAATGGCCGCATGCTCGTCCTTGATCGTGAAGTAGACATGTCCTGAGCGATGCCGTGTCAGGCGGGAAACTTCTCCAGATACGCGCACATGGCTGAACGTACGTTCCAGCAGGGTTTTGATGCGAGCCGTCAATTCGGTGACAGTCATGGCCTCCGTTGCTGCCGTAGCTGTCATGGGCTTATCCATGCTCAGTCGATCTCCATGCGGGTTGTGTAGCGCGTCAGGTTTTCACAGCCGCTTTCCCGTACCACAACAAGGTCTTCAAGACGCACACCCCCAATGCCGGGATAGTACAGGCCGGGTTCGACAGTCACCACGTTGCCAGCCTTGAGTACGGCGTCACAGCGCGAAATGCGCGGTTCCTCATGGATTTCAAGCCCCACGCCATGACCTGTTCCGTGAAAGAAGCCCACCTGACGTCCTCGTCGCATGCCTGTAACAAATCCCTTTTCGGTAAAAAAAGCCAGGATGCGTTCATGGATGGTGCGGGCGTTGATACCTGCCTGAACCATGTCGAGCCCGATCTTTTGGGCTTCACGCACCGCTTCATGCATGGCTGACAGTTTTTTGTTCGGCCGGCCCTTGACGAAGGTGCGGGTCATGTCTCCCCAGTATCCGCTGTCCTGCAGGCGGGGAAAGATGTCGATGATGATGGGTTGGCCCGCGCGTAGAAAGCCATGGCCGGTATTATGGGGATCGGAAGACTCCTTGCCGCAGGCCACGATCGTGTGCATCGGCAGGGCACCATGACTGATCAGAAATCCCTCGATCACGCGTCGAACATCTGCCGATTTAAGGCGTTTGGGGTTTTGCGGGTGTCGCAAAAAACCCCGGTTATCGATGCTGCATTCAGCCAGGTGATTCCGGGCCAGTTGCATGGCCTTCCGGGTCAGGCGTTCGGCACGGGCCAGTTGATGGATCTCCCACTCCTGTTTGATGGCCCGTTCAGGAAACATGGAACCCTCGCATGCCTGCACCTCGAATCCCCATGAGCGGAACATATCTGCCTCTCTTACGGGGAAAGATCCTGGTACGAGCAGGCGTCTGATCCCATGGGCATCCAGAAATGCCGCGGCAGCTGCAGCCAAGCTGCGGGGCCAGCCCCGGTGCTGGGCCTTTTCATGCCAGGCCGTGTCCAGTTCGACTTGGTCGAGACGGGCATGTTTCCTGGCGCGATCAATCTCCAGGGGAGAAAACAGGCCGTGCCAGTGACCATCAATTTCAATGGCTATAAAAGGATCGGGTACAAAGATGCCCGATACATACAGCATGTCTGCATTGCTTTCAGAGTTTGCGATTATGACTCGGGCTTGCATGTATCCTCACCGACCAGGTCTTCTTCATGCCTGCGCACGAGATCAAACAGGCTGATCTGCCCCAGGATCTGATGCTGTTCGCGGCGCAGCCTGAAATGAATGCCCTGAAGGATACGCCCCAGGGGGGTATCCTTCCATTCATCGGGGACTTCCATCGTGCGGGAGTTGAGCTGATCATGGATGGTTTCCAGATTCAGTGCATGCACGTCGCGCCCGGGCACCCAACCTTTGGGTGTGGTATGGTTTTCATACACGGGATGAAGCAGACCGCTTCTGGTGAGTTGGTCGAGCCATTCCTGGAGAATGTTGTCCGGCACATGGGTTTCATCGATAAGTTCCTGCATGGTCAGTGGCTCGCCGCATTCGAGCTTTTGAGCTGCTCGCAACAAGATCAGATGGGCAAAGAACTGGCGAACGCCCGGGCGGCTGTACATGCTCTGACGCCGGTGGGACTGTTCAGGGTGCTGCAGGCAAAAGACGATCTCCGCACCGATGAGCACAATGACCCAACTGAGATAGAGCCAAATCAGGAAGATGGGTAGGGTCGAAAGGGCGCCATAAACCTTTTCGTAATTGGCGACATGAGTCACATAAAACGTAAAACCGAGTTTAGAGGCTTCAAACAGCGCGCCGGCGACAGCTCCGCCGATCAGCGCGAAACGCATAGGAACGGAAGTATTTGGCAACACCATGTAGACCAGGGTCAGGGCGATGGCGTTCATCAGCCAGGGTACGAGAAAGGGGGTGTGGCTGATCAGGTCCGCTCCTCTGGCAACATGTTCGAACATGGGCATGGCTGCAAAATACGAAGTGATGGTCAAAGAGGCACCGATCAGGATGGGCGCCAGAGTCAGCGTGGACCAAAAAACGATGAATTTCGAGAGCCAGGGCCGGGACCTGCTGATGCGCCAGATATCGTTGAAGGCTTCCTCGACGGTGTTCAGCAGTGCCGTTACGGTCAGCAACAGACCGATGATGCCGAAGACAGACAGAGCGGTCGTCTTGTCGGCGATCGTGCCCAGGTATTGCTCGACCACTTGCTGGCTGGTCGGCAGCAGGTATTCGAGCATGGCCTTGCGTATTTTTGCAGCCAGTTGGTCGAAGGCCTGAAAGCTCGCGAACACCGAGAAGCCCAGCGCTGCCAGTGGCACAATGGCCAGCAGGGTCGCATAAGCCAGTGCCGAAGCACGCTGGATGCATTGATCCGCCACAAACCTGCGTGTAACCCGGTAAAGCAATCGGAACAGATGCGCGGCATGTCGGCTCAGCGCCGGCAGGCTGGCGATTTCGGCAATGTCCCGTTCCAGAATGTCCCGCAGGAAGTCACGAACTGGTTTCATGTGTGTGCAGGCCCATGCATGCTCATGCTGCGATGACGGGGTTTATGTCGGATCTGGCATGGCCCTGTCCGCCTCGGCGGGACTCAAGGCCTGGATGCTCAGGGCATGGATGGTATCCTGGAACAGTTCCCCCAAAGCCGCATAAATCAACTGGTGGCGACGTATTCTGCTCAAACCGTGGAACTGTGCATCGATGATGCGCAGGTGGAAGTGACCTCCGCCATGTTCCCGTAAACCCTGATGGCCCGCGTGAAGAGCGGAGTTATCACGCAACACGATGTGCGCTTGCGGAAAGGCTTCCCTGAGGCGCCGCTCGACAAGTCGTAAGGTGCTCAACGGCATTCGTCCTTTGGCCGATAGAGGATGGATATTTTGCCGATGTGCGCGACGACGGCGGCCCCGGTTTTTTCGGCAACGCTTTCAGCCATGGCATGGCGCGTGTTTCTGTCATCAATGGCAACATGCATCTTGATCAATTCATGGGCTTCCAGGGCTTGTTCCGTTTCTGCCAACAGGCTGTCGGTTATGCCCTTCTGTCCAATACGTACCACGGGTTTCAGATGGTGGGCGCGTGCTTTCAAGGCGCGCTTCTGCTGGGAGGTCAGATTCATCATAACGGTTGTTTCCATTCCCCGATGCTAGCGCATGCCTAGCAGAAATAAACTCCGTTCAATCATCGGTCAAGGCAAGGGCATGCGTGATTTCATCGAACTGGATGGCTATAGTCGCCTGCGCGTATGAACAGAAAAAGAAAAGACGCGAAACGATCGGACACGCGCGGAGCGGCTGAGCGACGGCCAGCCTTGCGGATACCCATACGCTGGCATTGGGCCATGCTGGTTGGCGCTGCTGTGCTGGCCTCGGTGCTGGTGTTGCTGATGATCATTCTTGATCTCGAACGCCATGCCTGGCTGGACAGTCAGGCTCGACAGGCCGAGGTACAGGTGGACCGACTAGCTGATGAGCTCAAGATTCCCCTGTTAGCAGGCAGTGCCGAGGCCGATCTGATCATCAAGAGCTTTCTCGACAAGGTACCGGC
>RFGS01000099.1 GCA_003695905.1 Zetaproteobacteria bacterium
AGGCAGGGCTGCATCATGTGATGACTGCGCATGTGATCTATGATCAGGTTGATGAGGCTGTCGCGACCTGTTCGCCGTTCTGGTTGCGGGATGTGCTGCGTGGGCGCATGGGGTTTTCGGGGCATGTTTGGAGTGATGACTTGTGCATGCGCGGCGTGGGGGCGGATCCCGTTGATGCCGCAGCCTCGGCCCTGGCGGCTGGCTGTGACGTGCTGCTGGTTTGCCAGCCGGCTGGCGTGCGGCAGGTGTATGAGCAGTTGCGTGCGTAATGTGGCCATGCCAGTGACAGAGGGGTGCTTGTCCTGATGCTGGCTGACATGGAATGGGCATGGCTTGGTCGCAAGAACTATGTGCCTATGTGGCGCTTGTTGCAGCAGCGTGCACGCGAGGTGGCTTCCGGCGTTTGCTCCGAGGTGGTTTGGTTTTGCGAGCATGAGCCCGTCTATACGACCGGCCGCCGCGGTGTCGACAACCGTCTTCGACGTCTGCATGCACCGTTTGTACAAACCGACCGAGGAGGGGAAACCACGTTTCATGGCCCGGGACAGTTGTTGCTTTATCCCGTGGTGGATCTGCGCTCTCGAGGGTTGGGTGTGAAGACCTATGTGTACATGCTGGAGCAGAGCTGCATTGCCTTGCTTGCCGGCTTTGGCATCGACGCGTGCCGTCGCTGTGGTATGCCCGGCGTATGGACGACGAGAGGAAAGATGGCGGCGCTTGGTATTCGTGTTTCCCAAGGTGTTGCCTATCATGGGCTCGCACTGAACGTCCATGTGGAACGTGCATGGTTCGAGGCGATCGATCCCTGTGGTCTCGGTGAGGGCATTGATCGCATGGAGGATTGGGGGGTCAGGCCCGGCATGGGCGAATTATCCGCATTGTGGATGGAGCAATTTTATCGATTGCTCCAGCGAGCCGGCTGATTTACACTAAAGCATCGAAACGCTAAGGTTCGCGCCTTTTTGGGATACAGGGGGTCGGCTGGTCGGCGCCCTTCAAATGGAGGTTGGTTCCATGCCGCTTACAAAGAAGCAGTTGGCCGAGTTTGAAAAGCAGTTGATTGCATGGCGCGATGAGCTTGAAATGGGTCAGAGCGAAAACATCCATGCGTTGCAGGAGCAGGATCAGTACACATACCCTGATCCGGCCGATCAGGCTACCGTCGAGACGGACCGAAGCTTTGACCTGCGTATCAAGGACCGTGAGCGCAAGCTGATCAGGAAGATCAACCAGGCCTTGGAGCGCATCAAGAATGGTGAGTTTGGCATTTGCGAGTCCTGTGGAGGCAGGATCAGCATCAAGCGGTTGCAAGCGCGCCCTGTGACCACGCTGTGCATCGATTGCAAGCAGCAGCAGGAGCAGGAAGAACGTACGCGTGTTGACTGATGCTTACGGAAGAGATGCCAGGCCCTGTCCCGGACGGCCTGGCGCTATGATCCGTGCACGCATTCCGTTTTGACTTGTTGATCAAGGTTCTGTTTGTAGGATCCTGAACATGTCCTACCTTGTGCTGGCGCGTCGCTGGAGGCCGAGAAAGTTCGCCGATCTCGTCGGCCAGGACATTGTGGTGCGCACGTTGCGCAATGCAGTGGCGCAAGGACGTTTGGCTCATGCCTATCTGTTTTGTGGCATTCGCGGCGTGGGCAAGACGACGTTGGCCCGCCTGATGGCGATGTCCATCAATTGCGAGGCTGTCGAGGAAGGCGAGCCATGCGGTCAGTGCGCTTCCTGTCAGGGAATCCTCAATGGCAGTCTGCTCGAAGTTCAGGAGATGGATGCGGCCAGCCACACAGGCGTGGATGACATTCGCGAGATCATTGATGGGATCCGCTATCCTCCGGCTTCCACGCGTTACAAGGTCTACATTATCGACGAAGCCCATATGCTTTCCCGCAATGCGTTCAACGCACTGCTGAAAACGCTTGAGGAGCCACCCTCATGGGCTTTGTTCATTCTGGCGACGACAGAGCCCGAAAAGCTGCCGCTGACAGTCCGTTCGCGTTGCCAGCGCTTCGACCTCAGGCGGCTAAGTACAATGGAGATACTGGCCTATCTGAAGCAGGTGGCTGAACGCGAAGGCATCACCCATGACGAGGAAGCCCTTCTGGCCATCGCGCGTGCCGCCGGCGGCAGCGTGCGCGATGCTTTGTCGCTTGGTGAGCGACTATTGGTCTACGGCAACGGGGCGTGGCGGCAGGCGGATGTTCGTCAGGCGCTTGGGCTTGTGGAGGATGATCTAAGTTGCCGCTTGTCGGAAGCCATTTTTGAGGGTAAAGGAGCGGATGCGGTGCGCATGCTGCGGGAAGCGCAGATGGCTGGGCATGGCGTGCGTTCGTTGCTGCAGTCACTTGCTTCGCTGTGGCACCGTCTTGGTTGTTCCATCGTCGACCGCGGACTTGTGCATGAGGAGCTGAATGAGCCCATGCGTCAGTGGCTTAGCCTGCAGGCTGAACGTCTGAGTTGGCCCTGGCTGGATCTTCGTTATCAAGTGCTTGTTCAGGGCATGCGGGATTTTGACGTGTTGGACGAGACGCTTGGTGGAGAGATGCTGCTGCTGCGACTAGCCGGCCTGAATCTTCTCGATGAGCAGCAGCCGAGGCCTGCGGTTCAGGTTTCATCGTCCCCGACAAGCAGCCCAGTCTCCGCACCCGCTTCGGTGGCCGGGAACGAAACAGAGCAGGATGCAAAGCCGGTGACGGATAATGGGTTGCCACTCGGTGGAGCTGTTTCACCGGGGTATTCCTCTTGGGCGCAGGCTGTAGAGGCCTATGCTGGAGTTCGCCCCGGTATCGCCGCCATTCTGGAGTGTGTCGTATGCACGGAATTTGGAGAGAGGGTAAGGCTGCAGTTGACTCCTCTGCAGGAGCGGCAGCTTTCCGTTCCCGACCGAGGGGAATTTGAGACCTGGCTCGGGCGAGAGGTGTTTTGGGAACGGAGGCAAGAAGGTTCGGGAGAAAGTCTTTCCGAACAGCGGCGGCGCCGCATGCAGGCCGAGGAAGAGCGGCTACGAAGGATAGCCGAGCAGGATCCTCATGTGCGCCAGCTAAGGGAGCGGCTGGATGCGGAGCTGGTCAAGGTGCTTCCTGCAGGCGTGCAGGATGATGAACGAGGCAATGGAGAAGCATGATGAACATTGGAAAGATGATGCAGCAGGCAAGGAAGATGCAGGAAAACCTTCAAAAGCTGCAGCAGGAACTGGCTGCCATGGAGGTCACGGGCGAAGCCGGTGGTGGAATGGTCCGTGTCACCCTAGGCGGCGATCATCTGGTACGCAGGGTGGAAATCGATGATGCTGTTTGGCAGGAGCATGACAAGTCATTGGTCGAGGATCTGATTGTTGCCGCCTGCAATGCGGCGGCAGCCTCGCTGGCTGAGGCAAGCAAGCGCAAGCAGCAAGAGTTGATGGCTGGCATGCCTTTGCCGCCCGGGTTCAGTCTCTGATGAATCATGCCGGTATGCCTCCGGCTCTGGCTGCGGCCATTGAAGCCTTGGGAACGCTTCCGGGTATTGGACCAAAGAGCGCCATGCGCATGGCCCTGCACCTGTTGCAGCGGTCTGCGGATGAAGCACGGGCCTTGGGCAGGATATTGGAGGAGCTGCATGAGAAAGTGGGCTTCTGCGAACAATGCGGTGCCTTTGCCGAGGGCCGTTGCTGCCGCATTTGCGCCGATGAGCGCAGGGATGGCAGCCTGATCTGTGTCGTTGAACAGCCCGTGGATGTGCTGATCATGGAACGAGGCGGGGGATTTTCTGGCCGATATCATGTGCTTCATGGACGGTTAAGTCCGGTCGATGGCATGATGCCGGAAAGCCTTCGTATCGGGTCACTGGAGCGTCGTGTCGGGCAAGGCGTGCGTGAGTTGATTCTGGCCACGAGCGCGACCGTGGATGGTGAGGCCACGGCGCATTACTTGGCGCGTCGTTTTCATGATCGCGTGCCAAGGATTTCGCGGATTGCGCGTGGCGTGCCCGAAGGCGGCGAGCTGGAGTATCTTGACGAATACACGCTGCAGCGCGCGATTGATCAGCGCGTGGTTTGGGAATGATGCCATGAGCATTGCGGTGATTGGCACGGGATATGTGGGGTTGGTCACGGCGGCCTGTCTGGCCGAGGTAGGCCAGCATGTGTGGGGCATTGACTGCGATCGTGAGAAGCTGGCCGGGATTGAGGAAGGCATCATGCCCATTCACGAGCCGGGCCTTGACGAGATCGTCATGCGCAACCTGCGCAATGGTCGCCTGAAGTTTACGCATGACTATGCCGAAGGGCTGGCTGATGCCGAGATTATCTTTCTGGCCGTGGGCACCCCGCCCGAGGAGGATGGTTCAGCGGATTTGACGCATGTTCTGGAGGCGGCCAGGGAGGCTGCTTTACATGTGGGGCATTCATGCCTGCTGGTGACCAAATCAACGGTGCCCGTTGGCACCGGCGAGAAGGTGGAGCAGGTCGTGAGCCAGGCCCTCGCTGATCGCGGCTCGCCGTCCATCGAGATTCATGTGGCAAGCAATCCCGAATTTCTGCGCGAGGGCCAGGCCGTAGGTGACTTTCTCAAGCCCGACCGCATTATCGTTGGGGTGCGGCATGAGGAGGATGTTACGGTTTTTCGTCGCCTGTATGCGCCGTTCAATCGAAACCGGGACAGGCTTCTGATCATGGATCGCCGTTCGGCGGAGATCACCAAGTATGCGGCCAACGCCATGCTTGCCACGCGCATTTCCTTCATGAACGAAATGGCCAGGCTGTGTGACGCTGTGGGTGGCGACATCGAGGCCGTTCGCAAGGGGCTTGGTTCGGACCCGCGCATCGGACCGCATTTTCTTTACGCAGGCATTGGTTACGGCGGATCCTGCTTCCCCAAGGATATCAAGGCCCTGAGATCGACGGGTGCCAGTGCGGGCGTACCCTTGCGAGTCATCGATGCCGTACATGAGGTCAATGAGCAGCAGCGCTTGCAATTTGCTGAGAGGGTAGCTCAGGCTCTGAGAGATGTGGACGAGCCCCGTGTAGCGCTTTGGGGGCTGGCCTTCAAGCCCGGAACCGATGATATGCGCGAGGCTCCGAGCCGTATTGTCGTTGATCGCCTTCTGGCCGATGGAGTACGCATCCGCGCCCATGATCCTGCAGCCATGGGCGCATGCAGAAAGATATGGCCGGAGGGAAGCGGCATCGATTTTGTTGCGACCCCGGAGGCCTGTCTGCCACAGGCAGATGCGTTAGTCGTGGTGACGGAATGGTTGTGTTTCCGTGAGCCTGATTGGGATGAAGTCGAACGCTTGATGCGGGGCAGGCTCCTCTTTGATGGCAGAAACCTCTATGAGCCCGAGGAGATGCGGCGTCGCGGATGGCAATACATGGGCATCGGTCGCGGACGATGGAGTCAATAGAGGCCAGGTTGGCGCTTCTTGAGCGCTGGCGTCAGTTGAACGACGAGGTGCAGCGGCATGGGGCACGCCTGCTTGCTGTCAGCAAATATGCGCCCGATGAGGCCGTTGATGCACTTGTTGAGGCGGGCTGTTTGGATTTTGCCGAATCCCGTCCGCAGCGTCTTCGGGACCGGAGCCAGCGATGGCCTTGCTGCGCATGGCACATGATCGGTCCTTTGCAGCGCAATAAGGCCAAATATGTCGCACGTCATGCGACCATGTGGCATAGCCTGGAGGATATCGATACGGCACGCGCCGTCGCCCGGTATGTCCAGGATCGTGTGCTGCCGGTACTGATTCAGGTCAATCTCAGTGATGATCCGCAGCGCCATGGTGTGTCTCCCCGGCAACTTCCACAGCTTTATCAGGAACTCGGTGACATCCCGGAACTCAAGCCTGTCGGCTTGATGACCATGGCCCCGTTGCACATGAATGCTCGAGATATTTTCAGCCGGCTGCGGCGCTTGCGGGACGAGCTGTTCGATGGGAGCCTTGCTGAACTCAGTATGGGTATGAGTCATGATTTTCACGACGCCCTCCAGGAGGGGGCTAGCATGGTGCGCATCGGTTCGTTGTTGTTTGGAGACTGGGACATCAGGAAGAGTCTGAGGTGAACGGAATTTGGCGATGAAAAACTTGAACATAGCTTTCGTTGGCGGTGGCAACATGGCGGAGGCCATGATTGCGGGGCTGATTCGGGCCGGTCACAGACAGGATGCGATTATGGTGGCCGAACCGAATGCAGACCGTCGCACATGGTTGCGGGATGCGTACAAGGTCAGGGTCACAGATGACAACAGGCAGGCCATGGAAGCCGATATCGTTGTGCTTGCCGTTAAGCCTCAGCAGGTCCGGCAGGCCCTTTCAGGGATATCCGATCTGCTGGGTATGGAACAGATATTGCTCAGCATTGTTGCAGGCGTGAGCACAGATCGTTTGCGCGAAATGGTGGGTGACGCTGTTCAGCTGGTCAGGGTCATGCCCAACACACCCGCGCTTGTGGGGGCCGGCATCTCAGCCTTGTACAGTGAAGGTGATGAGAACTGTCGGCGCAGGGCGGAATACCTGATGCGTGCCTGCGGAGAGACTCTCTGGGTTAGCCAGGAGAAGGATCTTCATGCCGTTACTGCGGTATCTGGCAGTGGTCCAGCCTATTTTTTTCTGCTTGCGGAGCTGCTGGCTGGAGCCGGTCAGTCCCTGGGGCTTTCCGCCGAGACGGCAGCCAGGCTAGCCACCCATACGGCCCTTGGAGCCGGCCGCATGCTTGTTGAAAGCGGACGAACGCCCAGTGAATTGCGCCAGCAGGTGACCAGTCCGAATGGGACCACGCAGGCCGCTTTGGATGTGATGTACGAGCAAGGTCTGCCGGAAATTGTGCGTTCGGCCGTAGCTGCTGCGGCCAAACGTTCCGTGGAGCTGGGAAGTTAGATCATGTTCGTTCTGGGCTATTTCTTTCAGGCAGTGGCGGAGTTGCTGCATCTTGTGCTGGTAGCCATGATGATGGTCATCATTGTCCGGGCCCTACTGTCCTGGGTTTCGCCAGATCCGTACAACCCGATCGTGCGTCTTGTTATCCAGCTCTCCGAGCCTGTGCTCTACCCTGTTCGGCGGCGTCTGCCATTCTGGGGTGGCATTGACTGGTCGCCCATGATTGTACTGCTGGGCATCATTTTTCTCGATGACTTTCTGGTGGCCAGTCTGCGCATGTTGGCGCGCAACATGCTGATGGGGAGCTAGTCTTGGATGCCGGTGATCTGGCTTCCATTGTCGATATCGCGAAGGATGGCATCTATATCAATGTGCATGCCCAACCGGGGGCACGACGACCGGCCGTACGCGGCATCCATGGTCCTGCCATCAAGATCGCTGTCAGGGAAGCCGCGCAGGATGGAAGGGCCAATGCGGCTATCCTGGCCATCCTGTCCAAAAACCTGGGGGTTGCCAAAGCCGATATCGAATTGACGGCAGGTATGGCCAGCCGTCGCAAGCGTGTTTACGTGCATGGCGAACCAGCATCGCTGCTCGA
>RFGS01000016.1 GCA_003695905.1 Zetaproteobacteria bacterium
GGGCCGATTGAAGGATTTTCTTCAGCATGTATTTCTGGCTTCCGACCGCGCTGAGGAAGAGGATCCGGTCGGAAATGTCCGTTTGATGACCGTGCATGCCGCCAAGGGACTGGAATTTGATCACGTTTACGTGATCGGCATGGAGGACGGCATTTTTCCTCACAAGAACGCCATCCTTGAACAGCGACTGGAAGAGGAACGACGTCTGATGTATGTTGCCATGACACGTGCGAGATTCAGACTGACGCTCAGCTATGCCAAACAGCGTCGACGGTATGGCAAGATGGAAAAGAATGTACCATCGCCGTTCCTCGAGGAGATCGACCCATCGGCTGTTCGCTGGGTGGACAGGGATGCCGGCTCCGAGGAGGCCCAGGAGGAAATCGAGGTGCACATGGCCAATATGCGGCGGTTGCTTGGCCTGGCGGGCTAAGCCAGCTGACTTACGAGCCGGTCGCTATCCGTTCGACCAGTTGCTTGACGGTCGGGATGAAGCCGTTGGCATAAAAGGGGTCTTCCGCGAAACGGTAGGCCACATGACCAGCGAACATCAAGTGGTCGTCAGGGTCTGCGCCATGGGCGATCTCCTGCAGTGTTTTCTGGATGCAGAAGCTGCGTGGATCCGCCTTGCGTCCGGTTGTGCCCAGTTCATTGGTCGCCCAGTTTGAGAATCGGCACTGGGACAGGCAGCCCATGCAGTCGAGCTGATCCTGCCGAATCTCTCTTGCCTTGTCCTCGGTGACGAAGATCAGCGTGGAGTCCGGCGTGGGCAACGCCTTTGTGAAACCATCAGCAATGTACGCTTCAGCGCGTTTCTTGTCGCGTCGCGTCAGATAGACGGTTTTATTGCGCACCCCAAACGTGAAGGGCTCACTATGATCCCCGGCCGGGTGATCAACGTAGGCCATTTCCCGGTCCGAACGTTCATAAAGCTCGTGCAGGAAACGGTTGTAGACCGCCGAGGAATAGAACCCTGTCGGTGAGAAGCGGTTGAGCTTCACATCGCCCTTGCGGATCTTCAGCAGTCTTTGTTTCCATGCATCGGAGATTGGACTTTCCTGCGTCAGCAGCGGACGAGTGCCAAACTGAAAGGCAATGGGTCCGATTTCGGGGTTATCCATCCAGTCGGTCCATTCACGAAGCCACCAAACGCCTCCGGCCATGATGATGGGAACCTGCTGGAGTCCGAACTCATTCATGGTTTTGCGTAGGGCCACCACCCGGGGATATGGAGGCTCGGGATGATCAGGATCCTCAGAATTGGACAGTCCGTTGTGACCGCCTGCTAGCCAAGGATCCTCGTAAACCACCCCTCCCAACCATTCGGGAAACTTGCGATAAGAACGTAGCCATAGTGCGCGGAATGCCCGCGCGGACGAGATGATGGGATAGTAATGGACCTGGTATTTCGCAGCCAGGGGCGCCAGGCGAAACGGCATGCCTGCACCACAGGTAATGCCGTGAATCAACCCTCTTGCGCCTTGCATGACGCCCTCAAGCACCTGTTCAGCTCCACCCATTTCCCACAGCACGTTCATGTGGATGCGTCCCTCGCCACCGGCAAGCTCATGAGCAATCCTGGCCTGGCAGATACCGCCCTGGATCGCCTGCTCAACCAGCTCCTTGAAACGTTCCTTGCGCGATCGTCCATGGTAGACCGTTCGGATCACGTTACCTTGGTCATCGACGCGATCAGCGTTGACTGCTGAGAACGTCCCCACGCCTCCGGCCGCAGCCCAGGCACCGGAGCATTGACCAGTGGAAACGGCGATGCCCTTGCCGCCTTCAATGAGGGGCAGCACTTCCTTTCCTGAAAGCTGAATGGGTTGCAGATTGATGGCCATGTGCTTGGTCTACCTTTTTTTATTCATTGGTCAATGTTCAGGGTATTTGCGGAAGGCTAACAGCATCGGGATGAAATCCAACTGCGCCCGCCGATGCCGGCCATGGTAGCATGCGCCCATGTCGAAGGGACTGGATGTTTATGCTGTGGTGTTGCCGGGTCTCGAAGAAATAGCGGCTTGTGAGCTGCTGCAACTCGGCGCCAGGGATGCTGTCTGTGACACGGGCGGGGTCACCTTTCGGGCAAGTCCAGATGCCATCATGAGGGTCGGTCTGCGTGCCAGGACAGTGACACGCGTGCTGCTGCGATTGTCCAGCTTCAATGCACGATCCATCAATGAAATGGTGCGCAAGGCCAGACGCATTGACTGGGCTCGTTATGTACAGGGACGATCGTGGCGGCTTCATGTTAGCACACATCGATCCCGTTTGTGGCACAGCGGTCGCATTGCCGATGCCCTGAATAACCTTCTTTCAGATTTCCAAGGTGATGGCAGCGGTGGAGCGGTGGACATCTTCGTACGATTGGATCGGGATCGCTGTCAGCTCAGCCTGTGTGCCAGCCATCTGCGGATGGATCGACGAGGCTATAGAATCGAGCCGGGCCCGGCTCCTATGCGGGAGTCGCTGGCCAGTGCTTTACTTTACTGGAGTGGTTGGCAGCCCGGTCGTCGCTTATGGGTTCCCATGTGTGGTTCGGGCACCCTGGCGATAGAGGCTGCTCAGATTGATCTGCATGCATCCCTGGATATACAGAAGCCGCTGCCCTGTGTGGGATGGCCCGGCTTTTCCGAACGGCGCTGGCGCCGCGTGTGTGAACGGGCCAAGGCCATGCAGCGAAAAAAGCTTGGTTCCGAGATCGCCGCCAGTGACCTGCGCGAAGATATGATTGTCCTGGCACGGCATAATGCAGAACGGGCTGGTGTTGAGGCGGATATTTCATGGGTATGTTGTGATTTTTTCAGTCTCACTCCCGATGGCCATCCTGGTTGGCTGGTGTTGAATCCGCCTTATGGTCGTCGCATGGGCGAGGACATTCATGTGCTGTATCACCGCATTGGCATGCAGTTAAAATGTCTTTTTTCCGATTGGTCGGTTCTCGTCGTTACGCCTGATGCGGGATGTGAACGTGCGTTGGGCAGGGCACCCTCGAGACGGTTGCGTTTCCGGCATGGGGGGCGATGGGTTCACGCCCTGATGTTTGAGCCTATTTGAGAAAGAGCTTGTAGGCCGGATTGTCGGTCTCCTCCACATAGGGATAACCCAAAGCGTCCAGATAGTCACGAAAAGCATCGCGTTCGTGCACAGGCACCTCGATGCCAGCAAGGACCCGGCCAAAGGCAGCGGCATGGTTTCTGTAGTGGAAAAGTGAGATGTTCCACCGACCCTGCGCGCGGGTCAGAAACTGTAGCAGCGCCCCGGGCTTTTCGGGAAATTCGAAGCGGAACAGCAGTTCATCACGCACAAGGCTGCTGTGTCCGCCGACCATGTGCCGGATGTGTAGTTTGGCCAACTCATTATCCTGCAGGCTGATCACCTTCAACCCGGCAGCTATCATGGCCCGTTCGACATCCATTGCCTCTTCGGGATTGGAGACGCCTATACCGACGAACACGTGAGCATGATCACGGCTGGAGAGGCGATAGTTGAACTCGGTGATGTTACGTGGCCCGATGATGCGGCAGAATTCGAGAAACGAGCCTGGGCGTTCAGGGATGGTGACCGCAAACAGGGCCTCGCGTCCTTCACCCATTTCGGTGCGTTCCGAGACATGCCGTAATCGATCGAAATTCATGTTGGCACCGCTGTTGACGGCAGCCAGCACTTCTCCGCGTGCGCCGTTTCGACGGACATATTTCTTCAGGCCCGCCACTCCCAGCGCGCCTGCTGGTTCAACAATGCTGCGGTTTTCCTCATAAATATCCTTGATGGCAGCACAAATTTCATCCGTATCCACAAGGATGATGTCATCTACCACTCGCTGCGCGATTTCAAAAGTGTGTTTGCCCACTTTCTTGACCGCTACGCCATCGGCAAAAATCCCCACCTGTTTGAGCTCCACTCGGTGGCCAGCCCGCAAGGAGTCATGCATGGCTGCGGAATCCACGGGTTCCACACCAATGATGCGGGTATTGGGGGCGTGATGCTTGAGCCAGATGGCCATGCCGGCGATCAGGCCACCTCCGCCGATAGGGATGAACACGGCATCCAGATCCTGCGGCGTTTGGCGCAACAATTCTTCGGCGATGGTTCCTTGTCCAGCGATGACCAGTGGGTCATCGTATGGGTGGATGAACACCAGTTCATGTTCTTGGCAATGTCGTTCGGCAAAAGCGCTCGCGTCCGAATAAGAATCTCCGGCCAGCAGCACCTGCGCTCCCATGCGCTCCACGGCCTTGACCTTGATATCCGGGGTGGTGGTCGGCATGACAATGGTTGCCTGGATGCCCAGCCTGTGGCTGGCCAGAGCCACCCCCTGGGCATGATTGCCTGCGGAAGCACAGATGATGCCGCGCTGGCGCTCAGCCTCACTTAACTGGGCAATCTTGTTGTAGGCGCCGCGCAGCTTGAACGAAAATACGGGCTGCAGATCCTCTCTTTTCAGCAGCACTTCGTTGTGAAGTCTGGCTGACAGTTTGGGAGCCAGTTCCAAGGGTGTCTCGCTGGCAACATCATAGACGCGTGCGTGTTCGATGGCTTCAAGGTAGAAATCGGTCATGGCCGAATCCTACCATGAAGCGGGATCAAACTTGAGCCTGACGATTCAACTGTCGGAAAGCATGCCTCGTGCCATGGCTTATGGGGAAGCGTGTTTTGAGAGCTTTCTGGCCAAGGATGGGCGGATACCGTTGTGGACGAGGCATGTGCGGCGATTGCGTGCGGGGCTGGAGGCTTTCGGCTACGAGCTTGATCCAGACATGGCCGATGAACTGCATGACCATTGCAGTGCTTTGGCCAGGAAAGGCACGTTTCGCATGCGGCTCCTGCTCGGTGGTGGTGAGGCATGTTGGGGGATGTTTTCTCAGGCCAGCAGGCTCATCGCGCATGTCCAGCGCATGCGCTTGTCCAAGGATAGACCGCCCCTGCATCTTGAGTGTGCAAGCTATCCTTTTGGCCTGCGGCCCAAACCGGCAAAGTTTGTAGCTGATTATGCCGAGATGCTGCGTGCTGTGCGTCTCGTGGGTAAGCGAGAGATCATCTGGCAGGCGCAAGGTCAATTGCTGGGCGGTCTGACCGCCAATTGCTGGCTTTACAGGCGGGGCACTTGGTGGACTCCTGCATGCACGTCCGGCGTCCTGCCTGGCGTGGCACGTGCTTGCCTGCTTGCGGCAGGAGTCGGCAAAGAAGCCTGTTGCCCCTCCGCTTGGCTGAGGGACTGTGAGGCCATGGCGCTGAGCAATGCCGTTCGAGGTGTGATGCCGGTATCCAGCATCGATGGGCGCGCACTGCCTGTGGATCATGCTGCAATGGATGGGCTTATTGCCGCTTGGATGGAGGCCATCGCATGAGACGGAGGCTGGCGCAGTTCTTGTGCTTCGGGCTTGTGTTTGTCTTGCTATCCGGTTTGTTGCTGGGTTACGGCATTTTTGTGCAGCAGACACCGCCGATGGCCGTGGATGTGGAGATCAAACCGGGCACCTCGGTCAGGCAGATGGCCAGGCTTCTTGCCAGCAAGGGGATCATCCGTTCTCCTCTGGCGTTTGAATGGCTGGTCCGCCTGCGGGGTTATTCATCGGACATGACCCATGGTTACTATCACTTTGAGGGGCCGGCCAACGCCCTGACCATCATGGATCGCATCCACAGGGGCGATGTCATGCATTTCCAGGTCACCATTCCCGAAGGGCTGCGCAATGAGGAAATCGTTCGCCTTCTTAGTGAGCATACAGGCCTTCCTTCCGAGCGGTGGCAGCAGGCTCTATTGAAGGTCGTGCCGGATGGCCGGGATGGTTATCTGTTACCGGAGACTTACCGTTATGAAAAGCCCATTGAGCCCGAGTCGTTGCTCATGCAGATGCGCAAGGCGCAGGAGCATCTGCTCAGAAACATCGAGTCTGATGTCGAGAAGTGGGATCGTTTGCGCGTGATGGCCTCGATCATCGAAAAGGAGACGGCATTGGACAGCGAACGTCCGCTGATAGCGGCGGTCATTGAGAATAGGTTGCGCAGAGGGATGCCGCTTCAGATGGACCCCACGGTCATTTATGGCCTGTTGCGGACCAAGGGCTCGTTTTCGGGAAATCTGCGCAAGCAGGATTTGTTGACGGATACGCCCTGGAACACCTATACCCGACGCGGCCTACCGCCTACGCCAATTTGCAATCCGGGATCTGCATCGCTGCGCGCAGCTGCCGAACCTGCTGATGTTCCTTTTCTGTATTTCGTGGCAGACGGAAGCGGAGGACATGCCTTTGCCTCAAGCCTTGAGGAACATCGGCGCAATGTCGCGCGATGGGTGAGTCTGGAGCGAAGGCGCAGATGAAAGAACCGGCGCCGTGGGAAAGCTGGATTGTCACGATCGAATTGCCTCGCCGGTACATGTTCAAGTTCGAGGCGCTGCTGCAGGGTGAATCGGGTTTGGCCGTGGCCAGGTTTGGCCAACGATCAGGGTCTTGTCAGATGTGGACCACGCATGCGCAGTATGCGTCGCTACTGCAATGGATTGAAGAGATGGGGGGCCGCATGCAGATTCGTGTTGTGAGTGTGCGGGCGTGGGAGGAAGGATGAGTGACCGAGGCGTGCTGATCACTTTTGAAGGCATCGATGGGTGCGGCAAGAGCACACAGCTGAGGCTGGCCAAGGATTGGCTTTGCTCAAACGGAGTCTCGTGCCTGGCCACCCACGAGCCTGGGGCAACTCCGTTGGGTCGTGAGATCCGGCAGTTGTTGTTGGCTTCTGGGAGGCATGTGACGGCTGAAGCCGAATTGCTGTTATTCCTCGCTGACCGTGCCCAGCATGTTCGCGAGCAATTGGCGCCAGCTCTGGTGCACAATCGGGTTGTGCTGTGTGATCGATATTCGGATTCCACTCATGCCTATCAGATGGCCGCACGCAAACTTGGACAGGATGAGCGCATGCTTGCGCTGCTTGCCTTTGCCGAATGCGGTGTTCATCCGGATTTAACCCTTTGGTTTGATGTATCGGTTGATGTGGCTTGGCACCGCATGCAACAGCGGCAAAAGAATGGGGGAGAGCACAGTCGCTTCGATTTGGAGGCTCGTTCCTTCCATCAGAGGGTGGCGGAAGGTTTTGCCCAACTTGCCCGGCAGTATCCCGATCGCATTCGAAGAATCGATGCCAGCCAGGGTATTGAGCATGTGCACTGCCAAGTGCGCATGGAAATCGAGTCTTTTCTGGAGGCCAGAGGATGATGGAGGCCGAAGGCGTGGTCGGCCATGAGAATGTTGTCCGGAGTTTCATGCATGCTCTTGAAAGCGGGCGGCTTCATCATGCCTGGCTGCTGCATGGTCCGAAGGGTATCGGCAAGACGAGCCTGGCCATGGCTTTGTCTCGGCGTTATCTGTGCGAGTCCCAAAGGGCCTGTGGTTATTGTCATGCCTGCAGGATGCTTCAGGCGGGCAGCCATCCAGACTTTCTGCTCGTCAAAGCCTTGGAAGGGAAGCGGGATCTGGCTATTGGTCAGGTGCGGACCGCCCTTGATTTCCTTGCCTTGTCTGGCCGGGAAAGCATGCGCCGCGTTGTGCTCATTGATGATGCCGAACGCATGAATCCGCAGGCATCCAATGCGCTTTTGAAGGGTCTGGAGGAGCCATCCGCGGGATCATTGCTTCTTCTGGTGTGCAGTGAACTCATGTATCTGCCGGCAACGGTTCGCTCTCGATGCTTGATGACTCCTTGCGCTCCGCTGGATGAGGCTGCATCCCTACAGGTTTGGGAGATGATGGGTCTTGATGCTTCTCTGATCCCCCTAGCACGCATGCTGGGTATGGGAACGCCGGGGCGAGCAGCATGTTTGATGGATGAGCGGATTGCTCAGGCTATGCAGGAATGGGTCGAGCTCGCTGGACATGCGGCCAAGGCTGACGTGGGACGGGTGGAAGCTTGGTTGCGGGAAAACCTCGCCAGCCTTCCTGCTACATTGGTGGCTGAATTGACCGTACGCATGCATCTACCTTATCTGGAAAGAGAAACTGATTTCCAACGCCAGCAGAGGATAGCCGATGCCTTGCAAGCGTTGATGCGCTGGCCGAGGGATGCCGTGAGGCATACCCTTCGCCGCGTCCCCACCTTTTTTGCCGTCTTTTTGCAGTTGCGCTCAGCGCTGCGGGGATGAAACGGCTGTCTTTCGGAATGCAGACCGCTACACTTGCGGCGCCAGCACAGCGGAGGTTAGATGACAGCATGCCCACTTATTATGTGACAACGCCGATTTATTATGTCAACGATGAGCCACATCTTGGTCACATGTATACAACCGTGGCTGCTGATGTTCTGGCTCGGCACATGCGTCTGGCCGGGTATGATGTCTTCTTTCTGACTGGTGTTGATGAGCATGGGCAGAAGGTTCAGCAGGCAGCCGAATCGAAAGGCATCAAACCCCTCGAATTGGCGGACCAGGTCGTCAAGCGCTACCAAGCGTTGTGGCCGAGATTGTCCATCTCCAATGATGATTTCATCCGCACAAGTTCTGAAAGGCACAAGCGGGCCGTGCAGAGCATCTGGAAACGCCTTGATGAGGCGGGCGCGATCTACAAGGGCATGTACGAAGACTGGTACTGTGTTCCCTGCGAGACCTATTGGACCGAGACCCAGCTAAAGGATGCCGATTGCTGGAAGGAGAAGATCTGCCCCGATTGTCGCCGATCCATTGAAAGGGTACAGGAGGAGTCCTACTTCTTCAGACTCAGTCGTTATCAGGAGCCATTGTTGGAGCACATCCGCTCTCATCCCGAATTTATTGCGCCGGAATCAAGACGGAACGAGGTCATCCGTTTTGTCGAGGCAGGTTTGAATGACCTCTCCATTTCCAGAACCACTTTTTCCTGGGGTATACCCGTTCCTGGCGATGAGCGGCACGTCATTTATGTCTGGATCGATGCCTTGACGAATTACATCAGCGCCCTGGGTTATCCGGATGATCGCTATCTGCATTATTGGCCTGCAAATGTGCACCTCATCGGGAAGGATATCCTGCGCTTCCATGCCGTATACTGGCCATGCATGCTCATGGCTGCCGGCATTCCCTTGCCAGAGCGGATTTTTGCGCATGGGTGGTGGACCGTTGAGGGAGAAAAGATGTCCAAGTCAAAGGGCAATGCCTTGCGACCGGCAGACTTGCTCGACCACTATGATGCGGACCTGCTGCGATACTTCCTGCTGCGCGAGGTGCCCTTCGGGCAAGATGGAGATTTTTCCTTCGATGCACTCAAGCAGCGATATAACACGGAGTTGGCCAATGATGTCGGTAACCTGCTCAACCGCAGCCTGGCCATGCTGCATAAGTATTGCCAAGGCGTTTTGCATTCCGGGGAAGCTGAAGAGCCCTTGGATCGAGCTCTGATCGCGGACATCGAAAGCATGCAGCGCGACGTGGATGCGCACATGCATGCCCAGGCCTTTCATCTGGCGCTGGAGCGCATCAATGCGGCTGTTCGTCATGGCAATCGCTATGTTGAGGAGAATGCACCCTGGGTGCTGGCGAAGACAGGTCAGACAGGTCGCCTGCGCACGGTGCTCTACCATCTTGTAGAGGCGCTCAGGCTGATTGCACTGCAGCTCTGGCCATTCATGCCAAACAAATCTGAGGCCATGTTGAGTCAGATCCACAATGAGCCGGTCAGCCCCCGTGCCTGGCATATCGCCAGGGAAGGCGGCTGGGGAGGTTTGAACGATGGCCATCAGTGTTCAAGGCCGAGTCCGATTTTTCCGAGAATGGATTGATCCCCTTATCATGGAATGCTTGAAATGTCAAGCAGGGCAGACTAACTTTGAAGCATGCCCGGCCGAGCATTGAAGCGACGACTGCATCGCATCCTTCCTGATCACGAAAAACTTTGTGAGCATAGGATCTTAGGTCGTTTTGGCCATATTCTTTCCCGACCCTCGCTATGGCACATGAATCGGCATTCCGTGGCTGTGGCGTTTGCAGTCGGTCTTTTCTTTGCCTTTATGCCCGTTCCATTTCAGATGGTTCTGGCAGCTGCCGGTGCTGTCTACTGCAATGGCAACCTTCCCATATCCGTGGCGCTGGTATGGTTGACAAATCCCGTGACAATTCCCCCCATCTTTTATGCAACCTATGTGTTAGGCTGTTGGCTTCTTGGCAGGCCGACGGGCGGCCTGACCGCTGATAGTTTTACCTGGGATGCAATTTATAACGGGCTTCCTTCAGTCATGCAGGCCGTGTTCACTGGTTGTCTGTTCATGGGTGTTCTTTCCGCAGCCATCGGGTATTTCGGCATTCATTTCATTTGGCGGCTGATGGTTCTCCATCGGTGGCGCCGCCGGAGCCAGGAACGTCTCGCTCAAGCAACAGCAAAGCAGGTCTAGTTAGGTCAGGGTTCCCGACTGATGCATGAATGGCATCATGATGTGGCCAAGCAACTGGCTGGTTCAAGGTTGTCTCGGGTGGGGCAGATGCGCTGGAGATCTGTCGGCGGGGGTAGCATCAACAGGGCCTATGAATGTGTCCTTGATGGGCGTCGCTATTTCGTCAAGTGCAATGAAGCCAGCAGGTTGGGTATGTTCGAAGCCGAGGCGGAAGGTTTGCGGGAGTTGGGGAGCAAGGGACCTCTTCGGGTGCCGTCCGTTCATGCCCTGGGTCACAATGGAATCCACGCCTGGATTGTTTTGGAGTGGCTCGAGAAGGGGACAGCCAACGAAGCCGTTTCGGCGCGGTTTGGAGAGCAACTTGCCTGCCTGCATGGCGTGACGGCATCGGCGTTTGGATGGGGCAGGGACAATACAATTGGATCCACGCCGCAACCCAACGCGTGGATGTCTTCCTGGCATGAATTTTGGGCCAAACGACGTCTGGGATTCCAAATCGAACTGTGCAGGAAAAATGGCCTGGAGGCCATATATGAAAAGGGTCAGGAGCTTCTGGAGCTGCTACCATTGATCTTCAGCGGGCATGAACCGGCGCCCTCCCTGCTGCACGGCGACCTATGGGGCGGCAATTGGTTCTGCGATCGGCGTGGTCAGCCGGTCATCTTTGATCCTGCCGTATATTACGGCGACAGGGAGGCCGATTTAGCGATGACCGAACTGTTTGGAGGCTTTTCCCGCACCTTCTATCAGGCCTATGCGCAAACCTGGCCGCTGGATGAGGGCTATGCCGTGCGTAAGCATGTGTACAATCTTTATCACATCTTGAACCATGCGAATCTGTTTGGCGGGGGTTATGTCCAGCAAGCGAGGGCCATGATGGAGCGGCTCGTGGCCGAATGTAGGTAACCAGCCGCTGACATGCCTGAATTGCCTGAGGTGGAGGTTACGCGCAGGGGATTAATGCCTCATGTATTCGGACGCCATATCCTGCATGCCCGCGATCACGGACAAGCATTGCGTTATCCGTACCCCGACTGGCGGATTCTGCAGGGAAGAAAAATTCTTGATATTCAACGCCGGGCGAAGTATTTGCTGTTTTGCTTGGAGGGCGATGGGAGGCTTGTCTGCCATCTAGGCATGACCGGACAGTTCCGTTGCCTTCCATCTAATGAGGAAGTTGCACAACATGAGCAGGTTTGTCTGCATCTTGATGACGGTTGGAGTCTGCGTTATTGCGATGTCCGGCGCTTTGGCTATATGGCCTTCATCAGCGAGTCGGCGTTTTCTAGTCACCCCTGGTTCAGTCATTTGGGACCGGAACCACTTTCAGATGCATTCACCCCATCCTGGTTGATTCGCTGTTGCCGGGGGCGTCGTTGTTCGATCAAGCATCTTGTCATGGATACCCGGATTGTCGTCGGAGTGGGCAACATTTATGCATCGGAGGCACTTTTTCGCAGTGGTATCCATCCGGCCCGCAAGGCAGGGGATGTCGGGTCAGAGGCTCTGATCCGTTTGCATGCAGCCTTGCGCGAGGTTCTTGCGGAGGCCATCAGGGCTGGAGGAAGCACCATCAGGGATTTCAGACGAAGTGACGGCAGACCAGGTTATTTTTCCCATGCCTTTCGGGTTTATGGTAGAGAGGGAGAGCCTTGTGTGGAGTGTGGAGGGGTGATTCAGCGATTCAAGCAAGATGGGCGCAGCAGCTTCTTCTGCCCATCATGTCAAACTTGATCATGCTCATGTTTACGATCCAGAGCTCAGAAAAGGGGATGCAGCGCTGGCGGGGAATGGCCTATTGAACAAGTAGCCTTGGGCTGCATCACAGCCTTCGCTACGCAAGACTTGAAGTTGCTCGATGGTTTCAACGCCTTCGGCGACAACCTTCATCCCCAGGGAATGGGCCATGGCAGTGATGGCCCTGATGATGGCACGATCTTCTTCATTGCTTGAGATGCCTTCAACGAAGGAACGGTCGATCTTGATCCAGTCAGCAGGAAATCGCTTGAGATACGCCAGGGATGAATAGCCGGTTCCGAAATCGTCGATGGCAATTCTCATACCACTGTCCGCCAGCCGTCCCATCAATTGGCCAGCCATTTCAGGATCTTGCATGATCGCGGTTTCCGTGATTTCAATCTCAAACCAGTGCGGCCTTGCGCCATGCCCTTCAATGATTTGAAGCAGATCGTGAGCGAGTCCATGTTGCGCCAGTTGGATCGCCGAAAGATTGATACCGATGGCCGGCGGCCGGATGCCTTTCTGTTCCCATGCCAGTGCCTGCTGGCATGCCGTTGAGAGCACCCATTCCGTGATGGCTCGGATATGTCCGGTTTCCTCGGCCAGGGGAATAAACTGGGAAGGAGAAATCAGTCCGAGTTCAGGATGTCTCCAACGGATCAGAGCTTCGACACCGAGAACGGGCCATTCATCCAAGGGTACCTCATGCGTGGCACCGGGGATATCAAGATCGTGCTTGGTCTGGTAGACAAGCGTGAATTCTTTGGCGCTGCGGGCCTTGCCTAGCGATTGTTCCAGTTTTAGTCGTTTTTCGCTTTGCGCCGCCATGGCGTCAGAAAAAAGATAGTAGGTCTCACCACGCTTCTTGGCGTAATACATGGCTGTGTCAGCGTGGCGCAGCAGAGATTCAGCATCTTCTCCGTTGTCGGGATAAATCGAGATGCCGATGCTGGTGTCCGTGGATAACGTCAGGGCGTCGATCTGGATGGGCCGTCGGATGACTTCGGCTATGCGTTCGGACACAAGGATGGCTGAATCCGCATCGGCTTCGGGAAGCAGCACGGTAAACTCATCCCCCCCCATGCGTGCTGCGGTGTCCGCTTCTCGGAGAACCATACTCATGCGTTTGGCTACTTCCTGGAGGACGCGGTCGCCGACCCCGTGTCCCAGCGAATCATTGATGTATTTGAACCGGTCAAGGTCGAGGTACAACAGGGCAAGTTTGTGGCCTTCCCTTTTGGCCAAACGTATGCCCTGCTTCAGCCGGTCTCCGAAAAGCCTGCGGTTGGGCAGGCTGGTCAACTCGTCATAGTAGGACAACCATTTCAGTTGGGCCTCAACCTTCTTGCGATCACTGACATCACGTTTGATGGCAATATAGCAGTTCGGCTGATCAGGATTGCCAAGCGGGAACAGGGACATGTCGATGTCTAGGCTTTGCCCATGCCATGAAAGGAATTCGATCACGCCGCGGAACATGCCTTGGTCTTTCAGAGCGCTTTGCACCTGCTTGCGATCCTGATCGTTCAATTGCAGAAGCAACGACTGTCCGCAGATCTGTTCGTCAGTGAATCCGAGGAGCTGCGCGTGAGCTGGGTTCTGTGTTAGGTACCTGATGTTTGGATCAAGGATGGCGATAGCATCGATGCTTGCATCATAGATGCGCTGGTAAAGACGTACGGCCTGCGTCTTTTCATCCACCATATGCTGCAGTTTGTCCATGTAGCGTGTGCGTTGATAAACCGAGATGGCCAGCAGCAGCGAGATCAGCAGGCCGCCCAGAAGTGCCAGATACGGATAGGGGTTCAGATACCTTTCGATCAGTTTGGGGGCGGCGCGCGTTTGCACAATGAAGCGTTTTCCGGCCACATCAAAGCTGCCTTGCCATGTGGGGGGCTCGAAAATCAGGACACCATCGGTGCGTGTGCGGGATGCATGATGGAGCAGGTGTACCCAGCGCCGGTCGGAGAATAGGTAAATCTCCACATCCAAGCCAGCAGGGGCGGTAGTGGATACCCCCAGCTCCAGCAGTTGTTGTGCCGGAAGATCGACAATGATCCTGTTGGGTTCGCTTGTCTGCACGAATCTGAGCAGCCATTCGCCTTCTGCATTGCGAATGATGAATAGATCTCGTCCGTTAGGGGAAGGCGTAAGCAGTCCCTGTGTCGGAACCGGCAGCGACGTTGATGCGCCAGAGTCACTCAGCAACTGCAGTTGATTGCCGTTCTTGCGTAGAAATGCGATACGTCCGAGCTGCAGGTCGTGTGTCTTCAGTAACTTGTCGGCCACTCGCTGCAGGCTGTTGTGCTCGGTTGATGTCGTTTGTTCCATGAAGCTGAGTGCATCGGCAGTTAGCCTGAATTGGTTGTCAATTAGCTGTTTGATTAGTGCCAGTTTGACTTGGCTACGATAGACGGTTTCTTCCTTGAGCATACGTTGTTGTTCTGACTGCAGCCAATGAAATACCCACATACTTGCCGAAGCACCAAGCAGGAACACCAGCACCCAGAGCGCTTTGGTGGGGGCCTTTGATGGTGGTTGCATCAATTAGGATCCATATATAGGGGAGTGAAAGCATCCTCGGAGATGATGTGAATAAAGCCGCTGCATGTTTTGGTCCTCCCCACGTGGCCATGCCTTTTATGGTGATGGAATGATCCTTGCCCGAATATATTGGACAGTGAGCCGTATCACATGTCCGTCATAATTATAACCCAGTCTCCACCGATTTCCCCGTAGTTTTTTGCTGCGTGTTCTTCCTGCACAAGCAGGCTAGCATGCGCCCAATCAAAGAATGGGATCTGCCAACATGGAGGATGCGTGAAAGAATCTCTGGAAAGAGCGTTGCGGAAAGCCGCAAGGGAGTTGCTGGCAAACGGGGAAACGATGCCCGAGATCAGGCTTACCCGGCCAAAACTCCGAGAACATGGCGACTATGCGTCCAATCTGGCCTTGCAGCTGAGCAGGCAATTGGGGAAACCGCCGCGTCAGGTCGCTGAGGACCTTCTTGCTCGTGTCGTCTGGCCCCAGGTGGTTGCCTCGGCAGAGATTGCCGGTCCAGGGTTCATTAACATACATCTGCGGCAGGCCAGTGAGACCCAAGTGATCTGGGATGTCCTGAGGCAAGGGCACACCTATGGTTGCCGCTCCCAGCAGGAGAGGCAGAAGATCTGTCTGGAATTTGTTTCCGCCAATCCGACCGGACCAATGCACGTTGGCCATGGTCGGGGCGCGGTCGTTGGTGATGTGCTCGCATCCGTTCTACAGGCTGTGGGACATGAGGTAACCCGGGAATACTACATCAATGATGCCGGCGCCCAGATCGGCGTTCTGGCGGATTCGGTCTGGTTACGCATGAGAGAACTTCAAGGAGAGGTCATTGACTTCCCTGAGAGTGCCTATCCTGGAGAGTATGTCATTGATATTGCACGCACCTTGCTTGCTTGCAGGCCATATGCTGAGTGGCAGGAAATGGATGCCGATTTACGTCGCGAGATCATCGGACAGGCGGCTGTGGATGCCAATATGAAGGTCATACGTGAGGATCTTGCAGCCCTTGGCATCGAGTTCGATGTGTTTTTCTCCGAAAGGGAGTTGCATCGTTCTGGAAAGGTTCTGGCCATGATTGAGGAACTGAAATCCCGCGGCTTGGTCTATACTGGCATCTTGCCGCCTCCTAAAGGCAAGGAGGTGGAAGATTACAGGCCCGTGGAACAGCTTTTGTTTCGTGCCACGGATTTTGGCGATGACTGCGATCGGCCGTTGCTCAAGCAGGATGGTTCTCCTACGTATTTTGCCGCAGATATTGCCTATCATCATGACAAGCATCTGCGCGGCTTCGATCGCATGATCGATGTGTGGGGGGCAGACCACGGTGGCTATGTGGCACGGGTGCAGGCTGCTGTTCGCGCCCTGACCGGCCGTGTGGGACAGCCGGATATCCTGCTCGTGCAGATGGTCAACTTAACCCGTGATGGCAAGCCGGTTCGCATGTCCAAGCGAGCTGGTACATTTGTCACGCTGCGTGAGGTGGTGGATGAGGTAGGACGGGATGCTGTCCGGTTCAATTTCATGACTCGTCGTGCAGAAAGCCAACTCGATTTCGATCTGGCCAAGGCCAAGGAGCAGAGCGATGAGAACCCAGTTTATTATGTTCAGTATGCTCATGCCCGCATTTGCGCTATTCTTCGCAAGGCTGCGGACTTGGGCATTTCTCCTGGCAAGGAGGGCATGGATCTTTCCTGTCTCGCTTCTCACGAGGAAAAGCGTCTGGTCAAGGCCCTGCTGGAGTATCCCGAAATGCTGGAGAAAGCCGCACAACGGCTTGAGCCCTATCGGGTGGCCACCTATGCCATGCGGCTGGCGGCTGATTTCCATTCCTTTTACCACAAGTATCGCGTGATTACTGAACATAAGAAAGAGACGGAGGCTCGACTGGCCTTGATTCAGGCAACGCGCCAGGTGCTTTCCAATGCGTTGGGGATTTTGGGCGTAGATGCTCCGGAGCGCATGTGAATGGCAGGGCGTGATTTTGCCAAGGTCAGGTCACCATCACGCAGGGGCCGCAAGGCAGCGTCCATGGGGAGTAAAAGGCAAGCGTCGGCTGCAGACTGGATATCGCTGTTCGTGTTACCCGCTATCGCGTTCGGCGTGGGATATTGGTGGGGAAACCAGGGACAGGGGAAGGTTTTTGATGGAGATGAACATCAGCGGCTTGTCATGCTTGAGAAGCAGCTGGAAGAAAAGAGGCTCCAACTGGCCCAGCTCGAACAGGAAAATGCCCGCCTGAAACAGGAAAAGGAAAAGAATCCTGCCACGGTTGATGAGTTGACGTTTTATCGTGAGCTGCCTAGGCAGTCGGTTACGCCTGCACCTTTGGCAGAGGTGCCCGTGCTGGATCCAGCCAAAAGGGCAGTGCGCCATGCCGAAAAGCATGATGACATTTCACATGTGATTGAGGCCCAAATGGGGGGAGCTGCAGCCACCGGCAAGGGTGGGTATCGCATTCAGGTGGGATCGTTCCGACGGCGGTATGATGCTGAGTCGATGATGAAACATCTGAGGAAACATGGTTTTTCAACCTTCATCCAGTCCGTGGATCTGGGCGACAAAGGGCAATGGCACCGGGTGTTTGTCGGACCTTTTCACAGTTCCTTGCTGGCCGAACATGCGAAACAGGATCTGGAAAAAAAAGTGCAACTTAAAGGGTTGGTGATTCGCGATGGATCGTGAAGTTCTGCGCCAGCGATGGCTGAAAGAGGCGCTGGGTGCTGCATTCGAGTTGATGCCATTGGCTGGAGATGCATCATTTCGGCGCTATTTCCGTGTGCTTCTTGGCGACACATCCCTGGTGCTCATGGATGCGCCGCCTGGCAAGGAGGATGTCGCGCCATTTCTCAAGGTCCGCGAATGGATGAGATCCCTCGGTCTGCGTGTCCCCGAGTTGTATACTGCCAATGTTCAGCATGGTTGGTTGTTGCTGGAAGATTTTGGTGACCGTACGTGGGCAGAAGCATGTGCGGCGGGTGACGAAATGCCTCCCTTGTTTGCCGATGCCCTCAGACAGTTGCTGTTGTTGCAGCAGGGTGTGAATGCACCTGAGCTTCCGGCATTCGATGTCGAACGCATGCTGCAAGAGTGTGATCTCTTTTTCGATTGGTACTTGCCTTATGTTGCCGGGCATGTGCCCACTCGTCACGAAAGACTGCGGTTTCATGAGCAAGTCAGACCTTGGCTGGAGAGTCTGGCTGCCTTACCCAGGGTTCCCGTTCATCTCGATTTTCACAGTCGTAACCTGATGGTGCCCGAGGATGGGTTGCCTTTGGGGGTCATCGATTTCCAGGATGCCGTCATGGGCCCGGTCACTTATGATTTGGCTTCATTGCTCTACGACTGCTACCAGGACTATGCTGAATCGGAGCGACAAGCATGGAGTCTTGCCTTTTTTGAAGATTTGCCTGCCGATATCCGCAGGGTATATGGCAGTTTCGATACCTGGCATCGGGCCGTGCGTCTAACGGCCTGGCAGCGGCACATCAAGGCCATTGGGATTTTTTCGAGGCTGGCCTACAGGGATGGCAAGCGCCAATTTCTCAGCGAGTTACCGCTGACGCGAAAGCACCTGCTTGAGGGCATGGAGTTTTTGGGCATGGAGGCGGAGGGCATGGCACTCCTCCATATGCCGCCAGCCCATCTTGGACAGGTTGTGCCAAGCACGTGAGTGCCTACAATCGGCACATCAGATTATTAAAACAGGAGAAAAACATGGATATCAACAAGATTCCGCCAGGCAACAATCCGCCTGAGGACATCAATGTCGTCATTGAAGTTCCAGCTCATGCCGATCCGGTCAAATACGAGTTGGACAAAGAATCGCGGGCATTCTTTGTCGACAGATTCATGCATACGGCCATGCATTATCCGGCGAATTATGGCTTTGTGCCCAACACATTGTCAGAGGATGGGGATCCGGTGGATGCCCTTGTTGTCTGCAATTTCTCGTTGATCACCGGTTGTGTGATCAATTGCAGGCCAGTGGGAGTTCTGCTCATGGAGGATGAGAAGGGTCTGGATGCCAAGGTGCTGGCTGTGCCTGTGTCGGAGATCAAGCCGGTATTCGACCATGTAAAAGGACCGGAAGACATGCCGAAATTCCTGCTCGATCAGATCCAGCACTTTTTCCATCATTACAAGGATCTGGAGCCCGGCAAATGGGTCAAGGTGCTCGGCTGGCGTGATGCTGCCGCAGCCAAGGAGGAAATCATCTCCTCCGTGAACAGGTTCCAGGAGAAGAAGGACAAATAAACAGAAAGCGGGCGTATAAGCGCCCGCTTTCGTTTTGGGAGGGGAAACATGGAAAGCTTTGTGGCCATTGGTATGGGTGGATTGGGCCTGCTCGTCGCTTTGGGGCTTTATATCATCGTTTTGCGCTATCCGTCGGGAGAGGGAAAGGTCAGGGAGATTGCCGAAGCCATTCATCTCGGAGCCATGGTGTTTTTGCGCCGGGAGTATTCGATCCTGGCCATCTTCGTTCTGGTGGTGGCCATTCTGCTTGGACTGGGACTTGGCATGAACACGATGCTCGCCTTCATCGTGGGCTCAGTTTCCTCGGCACTAGCGGGCTACTTTGGCATGTTTTCTGCAACGCGGGCCAACGTGCGCACCACACTGGCAGCCCAGCGAGGAGGTCAGGCAGAGGCTTTGACTGTGGCGTTTTTCGGCGGATCGATCATGGGAATGACCGTTGCCTCCTTGGGCTTGCTTGGTCTGGGGACCCTTTATCTGATCTTCGGTGGCGATCCCGAAACGGCACATGCCATTCATGGCTTTGGCATGGGAGCGTCCTCTGTGGCACTGTTTTCACGCGTTGGTGGAGGCATCTATACCAAGAGTGCCGATGTTGGCGCGGATCTGGTCGGTAAGGTTGAGGCAGGCATTCCCGAGGATGATCCTCGCAATCCTGGTGTCATTGCAGACAATGTTGGTGACAATGTCGGTGATGTGGCCGGCATGGGTTCGGATATTTTTGAATCCTATTGTGGTGCCATCATTGCCACTATTGCGATAGCCTCA
>RFGS01000100.1 GCA_003695905.1 Zetaproteobacteria bacterium
GCAACCTTCATAAGCTTGAAATGCTTGAGCCTGCCGGTATCGGGCACATGGGGCCCGCGGCACAGATCCAACCAGTCCCCCTGTCGGTAGAGACTCACAACTTCCCCTTCAGGAATGCGGGCAATCAGCTTGACCTTGTAATCCTCGCCAAGCTCGTCAAACAGCTTCATGGCCTTGCCACGATCCCACTCCTCGCGAGTGATCGGCAGCTTGCGCTTTGCAATCTCGCGCATTTTACCCTCGATTCTTTCCAGATCCTCGAGCGTGAAGGGGCGTTCGTAAGCAAAGTCGTAATAGAATCCGTCTTCTATCACAGGACCAATGGTCACCTGGGCGTCGGGAAATAACTCCTTCACGGCCATGGCGAGAAGATGCGCCGTCGAGTGACGGATAATCTCCAGCGCCTCTTCCGAACGCTCGGTGATCAGGGCGACCTCGTCACCGTCATGAAGCGGATGGGAAAGATCTCGAAGCTGTCCATTGATACGGGCAGCCAGCGCAGCCCTGGCCAATCCCGGTCCGATATCTTCAGCCAAATCCCTAGCTGTGGCATCATCAGGCAGCATGCGGCTGGAACCATCAGGTAACCGGACTGAAATCACGTTTGCCGCACTCCTGCTCCATGGTGAATGGTTGGCGCGGGCGGGATTGAACCGCCGACCCCCACCGTGTCAAGGTGGTGCTCTCCCACTGAGCTACGCGCCATCTGTTTCCGAATCAGTGAACCTGGCCACGAAGGCCGGCGAATCGTAGGGAGACATGGCTAAAGGGTCAAGCGCGACGAGCGCATGACCCTGCTTCAGAACCCTTCGCACGCAGCAAGCTGGCAAGATCATCCACAAGCTGCTCCCCCACCGACTTCAGCAATGTCTCACTCTCAGCCTCCACCATGACGCGCAGCTTGGGCTCAGTTCCGCTCATGCGCACATTGACCCGACCTTTCCCCTTCAGGCTGTCCTCGGCCTGTTTGATGGCCTTGCGAACGTCTAAATCGGACAGCACGTCCCAGCGCCTGTCCAGCTCCAGGTTCCAAAGCTGCTGCGGAAAAACCTCCATGTCGGCCGCCAATTGCTCCAGTGGCTTGTCCTGATCGCTCATGGCACACATCAACTGCAAGGCTGTGAGCAAGCCATCTCCCGTCGTGTTGTAATCGAGAAGAATCATGTGCCCGGACTGTTCGCCCCCGATGTTGCACCCCCGCTGACGCATCATCTCAAGCACATAGCGGTCGCCCACATCGGCCCTCAGCAAGGCCAACCTTCTGCGTTCAAGATAGCGTTCCAGACCCATGTTGCTCATGGTCGTCGCAACCACGGCGCCACCCTGGAGCTTGCCCTCGTTCAAGGCATGCTCGGCAAGGATCGCGATCATCCGGTCGCCATCGATCATGTTTCCATGCGCGTCACAGGCGATCAGTCTGTCGGCATCCCCGTCCAGCGCAAAACCGATATCAGCACCGGTCTCACGTACGATCTCGAACATGGCCTCTGGAGAGGTCGAACCGCAACCGGCATTGATGTTCAGTCCATCGGGGTGATCGAAGATGGACGTGACCTTGCATCCGAGTTCGGAGAACAGTTGCGGAGCAACGCCATACGCCGCGCCATTGGCGCAATCAACAACCACCTTCATTCCATCAAAGCGGACACCCCGAGGCAGCGAGGCCTTCAAGAACTCGATATACCTTCCCTTGGCATCATCAACCCTCTTGGCCCGACCGATGCACGCTGGCTCAGCCAGCGGGGGCGGATCGTCAAGTCTCCGCTCGATCTCCAACTCGATCTCATCCGGCAACTTGAAGCCGTCGGCTGAAAAGAACTTGATTCCATTGTCACCTGCTGGGTTATGCGAGGCGGAAAGCATGACCCCCGCATCAGCGCGCAGGCTTCGGGTCAGATAGGCAACAGCCGGTGTGGGTACCGGACCCACAAGCAGCACATTCATACCCTGGGACGTCAGACCTGCGCAAAGCGCAGACTCGATCATATAGCCGGAAAGCCGGGTGTCCTTGCCGATCAGGATATGAGGTGTATGGGAAAGATGGTTGGTCAGCACATAGCCGGCCGCCCGCCCGAGCGCCAAGGCAAATTCAGCAGTCATCGGTGGCTGATTCACCCTTCCTCGCACGCCATCCGTACCAAAATACTTCCGCATGGACTCTTATCCCTCCTCCCCGTTATCTTCGTTCCGTCGCTGTTGCTGAACCAGTTCGCCGATCACGATAACCTGCTGATCCGGATTGACAAGCTGAATGCCCTTACCCGACGGGCTGGCCACGGCGACCTGGACCCTGAAGGCACCGAGCTTCTTAAGCCTGATCGGATTAGTCTGGACCTCGGGCATGGCACCCAACCAGACCTCCGGACCGGTCAGTTCGATCTTTGCCGGCTCAACGCGGACGTCCCTTGCCCGCCAGCCAGCAGGAAGCTCAAAGACCGGGTGGATGCGCACCTTGCGGAGAATCTTCCGGTCAACCTGCAACTCCAGCCGATCGGGCCGAATCTTTTCAATCCTCAGACCGGAGGGCAACGGGATCGTGGATACCTGAATGGTGCGATGGATGACCCCAGGGGAGGAAATATCGGAAACATCAACGGGAATAAAGAAGGAACGGCTCTGAAACTCACGCAAGCGACGCTGCCAGCCGCTCACAGTTATCTTGACGCGGTCAGGGAGGTCGTTCACCAGCACCAGGTCCGCAGACAAGCCTCGAACCTGCAGAGGCACCTCCAGGGTAAGATAACCCTGGCCCTGACCATGCACAAACATCCACAAGCCAATGGCCACCAACAGGGAGAGCAACTGGAGCTTGAAAGAAGCCAGACGCTTCAAGAACAGGCCCATCATTTGTCGTCTTCTCCTCGCTTCATCTTCACGATCATCGTATGATGATCGATGTCGGGCTGGAAACATCTCATCAAACGGTCATAAAGCTCAGGACCTGTGAGCGCGCTGCCTATCTTTCCTTCCTGCACCAGATGAATGTCTCTGCGCTCCTCGGACACCACAATGACCAACGCATCGCTTTCCTCGGTCAGGCCGACGGCCGCCCGATGGCGCGTCCCATAGGCGCCTGCAAGATCCTTGGCCTGAGCCAATGGCAAAATAACCCTTGCAGCACAGATCTTTCCGCCATCCTCGCTCTGCCGGACAATGATGGCACCATCATGCATCGGTGCCTGAGGGCAGAACAGGGAAAGCACGATATCGGCACTTAGCGGCGCCTCCAGCTCCAGACCAGAGTCATATAGGTGACGCAAGCCTGTCTCCCTTTCCACGACGATCAGACCACCCCAGCCACGTTCGGTCAGTGCAACCGCAGATTCCATAAGACGATGGGCCATGGCCTTGGCCGCTTCTTCACTGGCAGCCAGGGGATTGAAGGCCACACGCACAAGCGCGCGGCGAATTTCATTCTGGAACAACACGACCAGAATAATGATGAAGGCCGAAAAAAACTGGCCAAAGAGCCATTCGACCGTGAACAGACCGAAGTACCGCGCGGCGAAATAGGCCACAACGACCATGCCCAATCCCATGAGCATCTGCACCGCACGGGTGCCGCGAATCATCCTCAGAGCAAAATAGACAACGGTCGCAACAACCAGAATGTCAAGGGCGTCGACCAGCCCGAACGTCCAGTTTTCCATGTCACCTCAGGCTAGAGGCATTGGGGGCAAAGTCCAGACGAAGATACCAGGTCAAACCAGGGCGGCATCAGCCAGGGCGGCAGCCACGATGCTGGCCCTGCGTTGCAGTCTCACATCATGCACACGTAGTCCGTCAGCTCCCAGAAAGACTCCGATTCCACCCGCCACGGCGGTTTCCAGCTCGCGGTCCTCCACTGAGGCCCCCGTAAGGCGCCCGAGAAAGGATTTCCTCGAAACACCGAGCAGCACCGGACGACCGAGCCGGTTGCGGATGACGCGCACTCCGGCAACAAGCGCAAGATTGTGCTCAAGGTCCTTGCCAAAGCCGATACCCGGATCAACAAGGATGCGCTCTTCCCCAATGCCCGCTTTGACGCACACATCCATCCTCTGCTCGAGAAAGGCACACACATCATCAACAGGGTCCTCATATCGGGGGCATTGCTGCATGGTCCTCGGAGTGCCTTGCATGTGCATCAAACAGACCAGAGCCTGACATCCCGCCGCCACATCCAGACTGGCCGGATCAAAGCGCAGCGCGGATACATCGTTGATCATGCCTGCGCCTGCCTTCACGGCCTGATCCATGACCTCGGCCTTCATGGTATCGATGGAAACCCTGCATCCACGCTCGCAGAGATGTTGGACCACGCCCAGCACCCTTTCCAGCTCTTCCTCAAGAGCGACAGATGGCGCACCAGGCCGTGTGGACTCTCCGCCGACATCGATCCAGTCCGCGCCATCTCTCCACATGGCCATACCGTGCTCAATGGCCTGATCCATGTCCGCATGCAGGCCGCCATCCGAGAATGAATCGGGCGTGCAGTTGAGCACGCCCATGATCCATGCAGGTTGACCGTTCTTGCGGAACCAGTCGTTCATTCCAAGGGATGCCCCTTGACCTCACCCTGCGTATCTCCGGCTTCTTCATCCAAGCCTGCGACATCGATCTCTGTTTCATCGGCTGCCTGCTCTGGCCTGGAGGCTTCCTCGGATGGCGCCTCGCGCACGGGCTCCTGACCAGCCAAGACCATGTCAATTTCATTGGCCTCCAGGGTTTCGTACTTGATCAGGGCCTCAGCCAGGGCGTGTAACTGATCCATATGATCCTGAAGAATCTTCTTGGCACGCGCATAATTGAACTCGATCAGTTCACGAACCTCGGCATCGATGGCCCTCGCCGTTTCCTCGGAAATGTTCGACTGCCTCGTGATCTCCCGCCCCAAAAACGGCTCGTGCTCACGTTCGCCATAGACCATCGGCCCCAACCGATCACTCATGCCCCACTGGGTCACCATATTGCGAGCCATCTGCGTGGCGCGCTCAAAGTCATTGGAGGCCCCGGTTGTCTTCTGATTTAGGACCAGCTCTTCACCCAGGCGACCGCCCATCATGATGGCGATCTGATCCATAAGGTATTCGCGGTCGTGATTGAACTTGTCCTCTTCCGGCAACTGCATGGTCACGCCCAGCGCCTGCCCACGCGGGATGATGCTCACCTTGTGCACCGGATCAGCATGCTCGAGGTATTTCGCAACCAGGGCGTGCCCGGCCTCATGGTAGGCCGTGGTCCTCTTCTGCTCTTCCGAGATCAGCATCGAGCGACGCTCGGTGCCCATCAAAACCTTGTCCTTCGCCATCTCGAAATCAGCCCTGGTCACCTTGTCCCGGTCAAAGCGGGCCGCGTTGAGTGCAGCCTCGTTCACCAGATTAGCCAGATCCGCACCTGAGAAACCAGGCGTTCCCCGTGCCAGTTCCTTGGGATCCACATCAGAGGCCAGCGGCACCCTTCTCATGTGAACCTTCAGAATCTGCTCGCGTCCAAGCAGGTCCGGACGTGGAACAACAACCTGGCGGTCAAACCTGCCGGGACGCAACAGCGCGGGATCGAGCACATCGGGCCTGTTCGTCGCAGCCACGATGATGACACCCTCATTGGCCTCGAATCCATCCATTTCGACAAGCATCTGGTTCAGCGTCTGTTCGCGCTCGTCATTGCCGCCGCCGATGCCCGCGCCGCGGTGACGCCCCATGGCATCAATCTCGTCGATAAACACAATGCAAGGAGCGTTCTTCTTGGCCTGCTCGAACATGTCCCTGACACGGGAAGCGCCGACGCCCACGAACATCTCCACAAAATCCGATCCGGAAATGGAGAAGAAGGGGACACCTGCCTCACCGGCAATGGCCCGGGCCAGCAGCGTCTTGCCCGTGCCCGGAGGGCCGACAAGCAACAGCCCTTTCGGAATCCTTCCACCCAGACGCGTGAACTTGGTTGGATCACGCAGAAACTCAATGACCTCGGTCACCTCCTGCTTGGCCTCGTCACACCCCGCCACATCGTCAAAGGTAACCTTCTTGCTGTGTTCCGTCAGCAGCTTGGCCCGGCTCTTACCAAAGGAGAGTGCGCCACCCTTGCCTCCTCCCTGCATCTGCCGCATGAAAAACACCCACACGGCGATCAGCAGCAACATGGGGAACCACGAAATCAGCACGGAAAGAAAAAACGGCACCTCCTGCTTTTCCTGCACGTTCACGATGACGTGCTGGTCAAGCAAGCGGCGCGCCAGTGTGGGATCATCCGGCACGACGACCTCGTAGGTCTTCAACTCACCCTGAAGATCCCGGTACTGGCCGACAACCCGATGTTCCTTGATGGTTGCCGTTTCAACCTGGCCCTTGTCAACCTTGTCCATGAACGCGGTATAGGACATTTTTTCGCCATCGTGCATCGGCGTGGAAAACATATTGAACAGGCTCATCATCGTCAGCCCGATGACGAGCCACAGCAGCAAGTTCCGACCCATGAAAAATCAACCTCTGACCAAAAAGATTTCAGCAACCGCACCATAAAGCCGAAAGATTAAGGCTTGATGAAGAAATGCCGCTCAGCGAAGCATTGCCACTCTCGCGCTCAGATGCAAGCGATGCTTGCGTCGCTCAAGCCTGCAGCGGGAAAGGTCAAGCCCGCCATGACCGCCCTGCGCAGTCCAGTGCTCGACCAGTTCAATATGACGTCGCCCAGGCGTTGAAGCCGGTCCGAACAGCGCGCGATGCATTTCCTGCAGCAACAGAGCCCGAACAGGAGGAGCAGCAGCCAGCCAATCGGACCAGGCGACCGAAACCCCCGCTGCATATCTGTGTAGAGGAACGGATGCGACTCGTTCGTGCAGACAGTCAAACAGCCGTTCCGCCACGCTGCCCCAGCGCAGAAACAGTTCGATCGGATCTACCCCCGTCTCCCGCATGCCAACAAACAGCCGGCGGCGCACACGATTGCGCCACAAAGAGAGGTCCTCATTGGTGACATCCTCGATCCACGGGACCCGATGATCGGCAAGGATGCCGACAAGAACCGCTTTGCGCACCCCGAGCCAGGGACGGTAAACGATCAATCGGCCCATCCGTCTTTTACGCAGCATACCCCGACATCCCCGAACGCCCGCGCCCTGAAGAAGGCGAAGACAGACGGTTTCGGCCTGCTCATCCGCTTGATGTCCAAGAAACAGGTGCCGGATGCCCTGGCTGACGGCCCAACCCTCGAAACACCGCCAGCGAGCGATTCTGGCATGAGCCTCCCGATTGGATGTCGGGGACGTATCCAGCCTCTGGCAAAAAAAAGGCACCCCCAGCTGCCGGGCCCACATCCTGAGCAGGCACGCCTGACTGGCCGATCCTTCGTGCCAGCCATGATCGACATGCCAGGCGGCAACATCCCATCCCCCGGCATGCAGGGCGAGCAGCAGCGAGGTCGAGTCCGCGCCTCCCGACCAAGCGACGGCCACCCGGCCCATGGCAGGATCAATGTCAGCCGGCAAAAGCCGGGCTAGTCGATCACCTGCCTGTCTAGCCGGCTTGCACATGAATCTTGAGTTCGTCACGCGACGCAGCATGGACAATTTGCATCCCGTTTCAAGCCATCAGGCATCGGCCATCGTTCAGCATCCGGCAGCATGCTGCTAGCATGCGCGCGATGAACAACACCCTTCGAAAAACGCTGGTGCTGGTGCTCGGCCTGGCATGCCTGTGCGCTGCATCTCCTCTGTGGGCATCGGAAGCGGTCACGGTCACCTTGCCGCCGCTTGCAGGGCTGGTGCGCATACTACTACCGGATGCAAGGGTTCAGTGCCTGCTGCCCGCCCATGCGGATCCACATCGGTTTACGCTCTCTCCGCGGCAGATCGAGCAATGGCACCATGCCCGGCTCGTGGTCCGCTCGATGGCTGATGATGCCGGTTGGTCTTTCCTCGACCAGCAGAGGAAAGCCAGCACACTCTCGCTCTGGGAGCATGAGCCCCATGGCTGGCTGGATCCCCAACGACTGGAGCCTGCCCTGGACACACTCGCAGCCGGACTGTCCAAGGCCTTCCCAGAAAAAGCAGCGGAGATCCGCAGCCGGCTACCGGGAAGCAAGGCCATGGTTCAACGAATCATCCGGGAATGGCAGCAAGGCCTGACCAGGCTGAAGCCGCATGGTGTTATCCTGCAGCATGCATCCTGGCTCCCTCTGATGAAGGCCTCGGGCGTGAAAGTGCATTTGCTGCTGGAGGCGGGCCCCCATGGCGCCGGGCACACGCCACACCTTCTCGAGCAGGCCGTCGGATTGCTGAGAAAGGATCCGTCCATCTGGCTGATTGGAGACATCAGGCATGACAGCCGAACGCTTGAATGGCTGGCCAATCAGGTGCATCCGCCTGCCCGCTGGCTCAGCCTCGATCCCATAGGCACTTGCGGAGAGCCCTGGGATGCGTTGATGCACAACAATCTCCGGCATCTGCTGGAGCATTGATCATGTCTTGCGTCGTCAGCATCCACAATCTGCGCTATGGCGGCAGCGTACCTGTGCTCGATGGCATCACCCTGCGACTGGATGCAGGGCATTTCATGGGCATCGTTGGCCCCAACGGCGCCGGCAAAAGCACACTGCTGCACCTGTTGGTCGGCCTCATTCAACCCGACCATGGGCATATCGATCTTTTTGGCCAGTGCCTGAAGCGCTTCAATCGAAGAAAGCTGCTGCGCCATGTCGGGTTTCTGCCGCAATTGCCGACCCAGCAGCCGCATCTTCCGGTGCGTGTCAGGGATGTCGTGGCCATGGGCATGATTGACTACGGCAACCCATTTGTTCCAGCAGGCAGCTTCGATCATTCCGTCTCTTCCGTGCTGAAGATGATGGGCATCCGTTCACTGGGCCATGAAGACTACCGGCGCCTATCCGGCGGACAAAGACAGCGGGTTCGCATTGCCCGGGCCCTAGTCAGAAAACCGAAACTGCTGCTGCTCGATGAGCCATCGGCCGCCCTGGACAACCAGGCCCAGGAAAGGTTATACCGTCTTTTGCGCCAACTGTGTGATGAATGGGGCATGAGCATCATCATGGTCGACCATGACATCGCGGCAGTCAGCAGCCATGTTGATTCGGTCGCCTGTCTGAATCGAAGGATTCACTATCACGCCCGACGTGGAGAGAGCATCCCCGACGATGTCTGGAAGCTCATGTACGGAGAACACGTGCATTTCATGGCCCATGATGCCACCTGCATCGGCTGCTCACAGGATGCCCGATGATCACGGATCTGCTGATGGCATTGCTGGACAGCCCTGTCATGAGTGCTGCAATTCCACCCACCTTGGCCATCGCCATAGTGACCGCAACCATTTCGGTTATGGTGCTTGCGCATCGCCTGTCATTCCTGACCGTGGGCGTATCACATTCCACGCTTGCCGGTCTGGGCATGGCTGTGCTTCTCGGTCTTCCGCTGCTGCCGGCAGCTACCCTGTTCGCGATCGCAATCGCACTGTTTCTTGGCATGATGCCCGAACGCCGCGGTATTCACGAAGATGCCAGCACCGGCATCCTGTTTGCAGGCAGCATGGCACTGGGCATCATTTTGCTGCCCCTGGCGGGCACCCGGCAGGTAGATCTGTTCGGGCTTCTGTTCGGTGATATCCTGACCATTGGGCCAGCCGAGCGCTCCTGGCTCTGGGGACTCGGGCTTTTGATCCTGATCATGGCTTTTCTCTCATTCAGATCGTGGTGGAGCCTGGCCTTTGATCCCATCAGCGCAGCTGCCGGCGGCATGCCCGCTTCGGCGCTGCGCCTGCTTCTGTATGGCACGATCGGGCTGACCACGATCCTCTGCGTAAAGCTTGCCGGTATTGTGCTCACTGCGGGATTCATGATACTGCCTGCCTCCTGCGCCTGGTTTTGGTGCCGCTCCCTGCTGCGCCTCTGGCTGATCAGCACAGCCACTGCCATACTGGGCGCAATGCTGGGGCTTGTGCTTTCGTATGCCTGCGACTGGCCCACGGGCCCCGCAATCGTGCTGGTCTTAAGCGGCACATTCATTCTGAGCTGGGGGTTGGCATGGCTGAAACAGCGCGTCCGAAGGGTAAACTAGCCGGCACAGGCATCCGGCTGATCGCTGGCGGCTACGATGCCTGCATCCTGGTCGGTCTGGCTTTTCTGGCCTTCATTCCGGTCACGGTTGCCGAGCAGCAACTGGGTGCCATTCCTCATTCCTTCAAGGTCATGCTGTTGATCAGCGTCGCCTTTGCCTATTTCGTAGGCTTCTGGCACAAGGCAGGAGCCACGACGGGCATGCGTCCATGGAAGCTGCGCGTTGCCGTTTGCGACACCGGCGAACCGGTGAGCCTGCTTGCGGCCAGCATCCGGTTCATCGTGCTGATGCTGACATGGCTCGCGGCGCTGATGACCTTCGTCTACATGCTGTATCGGGATACCGGGCATGCCCTTTTCTTCGTCTGTGCCCTGATCCCGGTGATCTCCATGGCCTGCATGATGCTCACGCCGAACAGGCAGACCCTGCATGACCTGATTGCAGGCACAAGCATTTACCGCATCGAGGACTGATCCTCCCCGGCTGTCGGCGTGTCTGCGCTTTTGGACACGTTCCCTGCCCGCTCCACAAAACGAGTCACATTGGCTATGACCAGGGAATAGACGGCGATGCCGAAAATCATGGCCATCGTGGCCACCACGCGCCCGCCCGAGGTTTGTGGCACGATGTCCCCATAGCCCACCGTGGTCAGCGTGACCAGGGCCCACCACAGGCTGTCGGCAACGGTCGCAAAGCCCGGGTTGCTTCCGTGTTCAAACAGATAGGCACAGACCCCGAACAGAAAGGCCATACCGAAGATGATGGTCAGAGCTGCCGGGATGCTTTCCGTAGACAAGATCAGCAGCTTCAACAGGGCGGCCTTGTGAGCCCGAATCAGCGCCCCAACCCTGACTGCAGGAGCCAGGCCCACGATTTTCAGGGCCATGATCAGCCGCAGCACCGGCGAAGCCAGCAACACGATGAGCAGCAGATCAAGCCAGTTGCTCCTGAGATAAGCCCTGCGGTCGGCAGCCACGTACCAACGGGCTGCAAACAGAACCGTGAACAACACCAGAACGCCGAGATGCAGGCCTTCGGGCATATCGTGAGTGAAGCTGAGCATGACTGCCGCCACGGTCGTCAGGAACAGGGCGACATCCAGCAGCCGTTGCCAAAGCCTCTGATGCGCCATCTCGGCCGACATTGCTCAGTGATTGCCGGCCTTGTGAGAAAAATAAGCGGCGAGAGAAACCAGCAGGATACCGCCACCCATGTACAGGGCATTCAATGGATCCTCGAACGAAACGTGCAACACGTTCTTGAAGAAGGCCACGACCAGGATCATCAGGACAACCTTGACCAAGCGGTCCTTGAGATCATCCAGCGATTTGATCATCAGGATCTGACTGGCGCTTTTCTCACTCTGTGCAATATCGATCTTGCTGATGAACAGCTCGTACATGCCTAGAGCAAAGATGAGCAGCACCGTGGCAAGCAGGAAGTCATCGATCGAGGCGATGATCGTACCCACGGCATCGGCATGAAAACCCTCCCGCAGATGCCCGCTGACAATCACCTGGCTTATGAAGTCGCTGGCCAGATAGACCATGCTCTCAGCCGCCATGACAAAGAGCAGCAACATGCCAAGCAACGAAGCCAACACGGCCAGCAAAACGATAAAGCGGCTGTTCCAGAGGAACCATTCGAACCATTTTTCAATAAAGGACAACATGTTCTCCCCTGTACCCATGGAATTGGCGGCCAATTAACGCAGGCCCATCAACGCTCGTCAAGCAAATGACCATGACCTACAGCGGCCATGGTCCTGCCCCTTGGCGAACCAGCACCGGTTCACCGCTGCAAAGGTCCACGACCGTCGTCGGTTCCAAGCCACACCAGCCTGCATCCATGACCGCGCAGTTGAGATGCCTTATGCGCGGGATGAACACATCCGGATCGTAGGCCGGAAACGCCTCATCGGGAAACTGGAACGTTGTGGCCAGCAGCATGTCACCATGCTCTTCGATCAGCGCGCGAAAGACAGCATGATGGGGGATGCGAATGCCGATATCCCGACGCTTGCCGAAAATCCGCCGGGGAAGATGAGCGCTAGCAGGCAACAGAAACGTATACGGACCGGGCAGAAAGCGCTTCAGAATACGGTGGGCGACATTGTCCAGCCGGGCACAGGTTGCAACCTGGGACAGACCACCACACAACACCGACCATAGATGCCGCTCGTCCAGGTTCCTGAGCCGGCGAATGTCCGCAATGGCTTCATACGCTGTCGGCAAACAAACCAACACGTAGGTAGTATCGGTCGGCATAACGAGAAACAGGCCCTCGCGCAGCAATTCGGCTGCGCGCCGGATCTGGCGTGCCTGCGGGCGCTCGGGATGCAGGCGCAATCGCTCGAAAAGGCGCTTCAAAACGGCAACTGCTTCAGCACATCCTTGGGACTGGGCATGCGACCCTTCCCCTTCTTGCGCCCTTTCTTCTTGCCTAGGGCCTTGTCCAGCAACCCAGAGGATTGGACGCCCTGGATCAGGGTCTTTGCATCCACTTCGGGTCGCACCTTGATGTCATCCAATGAGCCCGTCAAGGCAAGCGGAATAGTCAGGCCCTTTCGGATGCTCACCGTATCACCCTGACCCTTCAAAGTGCCAACGACGGTCGGTCGGATATGGTAGTCCAGCGTGCGACGAACCAGGTTCACGCTTCCCTGCCCGGTGACACGAAGCAACGGCGATGCCATGAACAGATCCTTGTTGCTTAGTACCCCATTGCGGATCACGAAGCTGCCGGACAACTGCGTGAAATCGGTTTCCTTTGGACCCTGCTGGGCAGATCCCGGATGCGTGACCGCGCGGATGGCGCCAGCA
>RFGS01000101.1 GCA_003695905.1 Zetaproteobacteria bacterium
ACCGGCTATGACCTTCCCATGGAGGAAATCAAGCGCTTCCGGCAGCTTCACTCGAAGACCCCGGGGCATCCTGAATACGGATATACACCGGGCGTGGAAACCACAACCGGTCCCTTGGGCCAAGGCGTAACCAATGCGGTAGGCATGGCCATTGCGGAACGCATACTTGCTGCCCATTTCAACCGTCCAGGCCACGAGATCATCGACCATTTCACGTACGTTTTCCATGGCGACGGCTGCCTGATGGAGGGCATCTCCCATGAGGCTGCATCGCTGGCAGGAACGCTTGGCCTGGGCAAGCTCATCTACTTCTGGGATGACAACGGCATCTCGATTGATGGTGAAGTTGAGGGGTGGTTCACGGATGATACGCCAGCCCGCTTCGAGGCCTATGGTTGGCAGGTCATCCGCAATGTCAACGGTCATGATGCGGACGAGATAAAAGCGGCCATTGAGACGGCCCGCTCCAATCTTGAACAGCCGACGCTGATCTGCTGCAAGACAATCATCGGGTATGGAAGCCCGAACAAGGCCGGATCACACGACTGTCACGGAGCGCCTCTTGGTGAAGAGGAGGTCCAGCTTGTGCGTAAAGAGTTGGGATGGGAATACCCGCCGTTCGAGATTCCCGACGATGTCTATGCTGGCTGGGACGCTCGCGAGAAAGGCGCCGCTGCCGAGGCGGCCTGGCGCGAAAAGTTTGAGGCCTACAAGGCCGAATATCCCGAACTGGCTGCTGAGTTCGAGCGCCGGATGAATGGCGAGCTTCCTGACAACTGGGAAGAAACCATGAATGCCTGGATCCAGCAACTGCGCGAGGAAAAACCTGGCTGGGCTACGCGCGTTGCATCCGGCAAGACGATTGCAACGATTGCGGGTGTGCTTCCGGAATTAGTGGGGGGATCAGCGGACTTGGCGCCCTCAAACAACACGAAGTGGCCCGGAGCCGTGGCCTTCTCAAAGGACACACCCCATGGCACATACATCCATTACGGAGTGCGTGAATTTGGCATGAGCCATATCATGAACGGTCTTGCTCTACATGGCGGTGTGATCCCGTTCGGTGGTACATTCCTGATGTTCTCAGAATACGCACGCAATGCAATCCGCATGTCTGCGCTGATGAAGGTGCAATCGATCTTCGTCTATACGCATGACTCCATTGGGCTTGGTGAAGACGGTCCAACGCACCAGCCTGTGGAACAGATCGCCACCTTGCGCATGATTCCACGCATGGAGGTCTGGCGCCCTTGCGATGCGGTCGAATCAGCCGTGGCCTGGAAACACGCGATCGAGCGTAAAGGTCTACCAACCGCGCTGATCTTCACCCGCCAGGGCCTCCCCTGCAATGAATATACCGACGAACAGGTGGCCAATATCGAGCGCGGGGGCTACATCCTCTCCGACTGCGATGGCGAACCCGAGCTGATCATCATTGCCACCGGCTCGGAGGTTCAGCTGGCCCTCGCAGCCCAAAAAGAGCTTTCTGATCGGCGCATCCGTGTGGTCTCCATGCCATGCTGCGAGGCCTTCGATGCCCAGGACGAGGCCTACCGCGAATCTGTCCTGCCCTCTTCGGTCACCAAGCGCGTAGCCGTCGAGGCAGGCGTGACGAGCTACTGGCGCAAATATGTCGGACTCAACGGCCAGGTGGTCGGCATCGACAGATTTGGCGAGTCGGCCCCTGCAGCCGAGCTGTTCAAGGAGTTCGGCATTACGACGGAGTGCGTCGTGGATGCGGCGATGCGAGAGCTTTCGTAACCAACCACAAGGGAAAGGAGTGACATTATGACAATCAAGATTGGGATCAATGGATTTGGGCGCATCGGCCGAATGGCCCTGCGCGCCATCGAACGTGAATTTGATGACATGGAAGTCGTTGCCATCAACGACCTGCTCGATCCGGAATATCAGGCATACATGCTCAAGTACGATTCTGTACATGGCCGATTCGATGGGAGTGTTGCCGTTGAGGGTGGCAACCTGATCGTAAACGGTAAGACCATCCGCGTCACGGCCGAGACCGATCCGGCCAACCTGAAATGGGATGAAGTCGGTGTGGATCTCGTTCTGGAATGCACGGGCTTTTTCCTGACCGAGGAAACCTGCCAGAAGCACATCCAGGCCGGCGCCAAGAAGGTCGTGCAGTCCGCACCTTCAAAGGATCACACGCCCATGTTTGTCTATGGCGTGAATCATGAAGACTATGCCGGCCAGGCTATTGTTTCCGCAGCATCCTGCACGACGAACTGCCTTGCGCCGCTGGCTAAGGCGGTCCATGACGCCTTCGGCATCAAGCGCGGCCTGATGACAACTGTTCACGCGGCAACTGCCACGCAGAAGACCGTGGATGGCCCATCCAAGAAAGACTGGCGCGGTGGCCGCGGCATCCTCGAAAACATCATCCCCTCATCCACTGGCGCAGCCAAGGCCGTGGGCAAGGTCATTCCTTCGCTGAACGGTAAGCTGACGGGCATGGCCTTCCGCGTTCCTTCATCGGACGTCTCGGTCGTCGATCTGACCTGCGAACTCGAAAAGCCGGCCAGCTACGACGATATCGTGGCTGCGGTCAAGGCAGCCAGCGAGCAGAAGCCTGGCATTGGCGAAACGCTTACCTGGACGGATGAGAAGGTCGTTTCCACGGACTTCCGTGGCGTTGGCTATTCTTCCGTATTTGATGTTGGCGCCGGCATCGCCATCGACGAAACATTCGTCAAGCTCGTTGCCTGGTACGACAACGAGTATGGCTATACGGCGAACATGCTCCGTTTCGCACGTCACGTGGCCAACAACTAAGTCTGCCTGCTGCGGGGGCGAATCCGCCCCCGCGCTTGTCCTTGCCGATTCAACACGCTTGAGTCAGCAAGGACAAGCGCGACCAGCCTCGCGCACATCCGGTCTCACGCGTCAATGCTGACGGCCTTTCCATGCCGGATGGTGCTATGCAAATGTGGAGGGAACAACCATGTCCGTAATCAAAATGACTGATCTCGATTTGAAAGGAAAGCGTGTACTCATCCGTGAGGATCTGAATGTGCCCATTGTCGACGGTGAAGTCGGTGACGATACCCGTATTCGTGCCAGTCTACCCACGATGCAGCACGCCCTTGATGCCGGCGCCCGGGTTATGGTCATGGCGCATCTTGGTCGCCCGACCGAGGGAGAATATGAGGAGAAGTTTTCCCTTGCTCCTGTGGCCAGACATCTTTCCAAGGTCTTGGGCAAAGAGGTCCGGCTGGTCAAGGACTACCTCGACAATCCTCCCGAGGTCGCTGAAGGCGAGCTTATCCTGCTGGAAAACATTCGTTTCAACAAGGGCGAAAAGAAGAACGATGACGAACTGGCAAGAAAATATGCCTCTCTGTGTGACGTTTATGTCATGGATGCCTTCGGAACCGCCCACCGCGCTCAGGCATCCACTCATGGCGTAGCTAAGTATGCGCCTATTGCCTGTGCTGGCCCCCTGCTGGCTGCTGAATTGGATGCTTTGGGCAAGGCCCTGGACAATCCGGCTCGCCCGATGGTCGCCATCGTCGGTGGATCAAAGGTCTCCACGAAGTTGACCGTTCTTGAATCCCTGGCCAAGGTCGTGGATCAGTTGGTCGTGGGGGGCGGTATCGCCAACACATTCATTGCGGCTGCCGGATACAATGTTGGCAAGTCGCTGTATGAGGAAGACCTCATCGACACCTGCAAGAGGTTGACAGCCGATGCCAAGGCACGGGGTGCTGACATTCCTGTCCCTACCGATGTGGTCGTGGGCAAAGAGTTCTCACCCGATGCCGAGGCCACGCTGAAGAAAGTCGATGAGGTGGCTGATGACGACATGATTTTCGATATCGGACCCGAGTCGGCCAAGGCCCTGTCCGAGATTCTCAAATCAGCCGGCACGATCGTATGGAACGGCCCCGTGGGCGTGTTCGAATTCGACCAATTTGGCGAGGGCACGAAAGCCATCTCCATGGCCATCGCCGAATCCCCGGCCTTTTCGATCGCGGGTGGTGGAGACACGCTTGCAGCCGTGGCTAAATATGGCATTGCCGACAAGGTCAGTTACATCTCGACTGGTGGAGGCGCCTTCCTTGAATTCTTGGAGGGCAAGAAGCTGCCAGCGGTGGCCATCCTTGAGGAGCGGGCCGGCCAGTGAGTGCATTCCGTCGCACAAAGATCGTTGCAACCCTGGGGCCCGCCTCCGAATCCCCGGAGATGCTGGGCCGTTTGGTTGCGGCCGGCGTCAACGTCGTTCGCCTGAATTTCTCCCATGGAACGGCTGATGACCACCGTCAACGCGCCGAGCGCGTTCGTGAAGCGGCAAAAAACAATGGCGTCTGTGTCGGCATCCTGGCCGATCTGCAAGGGCCGAAAATCCGTTGTGGAAAATTCATCAAGGGTAAAACATGGCTCGAAGCGGGTCAGCACTTCATTCTTGACGCTGCCCTCGACCTGGATGCAGGCACCGATGATCGCGTGGGTCTGACCTACAAGGAACTGGTTCACGATGTCGAGCCCGGTGCCCGTCTCCTTCTCAATGATGGCCTGATTGTTTTGGACGTGGAACGCGTCAGCGGCCCGGAAATTCACTGCAAGGTGGTTATTGGCGGTGAATTATCCAATAACAAGGGTATCAACAGAGCCGGTGGCGGACTTTCTGCTCCTGCATTGACAGAGAAAGACAAGGCGGATCTGAAAACAGCCTGTGAAATCGGTGTCGACTATATCGCCATCTCCTTCCCGCGGGACGGAAAGGACATGGAAGAGGCCCGAGAGCTTGTTAAGCAGGCAGGTGGTCATGCCCATCTGGTGGCAAAGATCGAGCGGGCTGAGGCTGTTGACAACCTCGAATCCATTCTTGAAGCCTCTGATGCGGTCATGGTGGCCCGTGGTGACTTGGGCGTCGAAATCGGAGATGCAGCCGTGCCACCGGTTCAGAAACGTATTCTGCGCCTGGCCCCCAAGTACAATTGTCCTGTCATCGTAGCCACACAGATGATGGAGTCGATGATACAGAATCCGATCCCGACCAGGGCCGAAGTAAACGATGTGGCCAATGCTGTGCTTGACGGCACCGATGCGGTTATGCTCTCCGCTGAAACGGCTGCAGGAAAGTATCCAGTCGAAGCAGTTCAGGCCATGCATCGAACATGCATCGAAACGGAAAAACAGGAAGTTTTCCCGTCCTCGCAAACGAGGGATCCCCGTTTCCCTCCCCTGTTGATCGATGAGTGCATTGCGCGGCAGGCTATGGAGGTCACGCATATCCTGGATATCCGGGCCATTGCTGCGTTCACCGAAAGCGGCAACACGGCATTGTACATGTCCCGCCATCTCTCGCGCGTTCCGATTTATGCACTGACAGCCAACGTCGAGACGGCCGGGCGCGTCACCCTTTATCGCAACGTAATCCCGAAGCCGATTTCAGGCGACTATAGGGAAACCGATGCGCCAAAAGCTACCCGTGAGGCTCTTTCCGTCATGCTTCACGACGACCTTGTCTCCCCTGATGACCTGGTCGTGATGACTCTTGGAACGCCCATGGGACAGGCTGGAAGCACCAATACCATGAAAATCGTCAGGGTTGGCGATTGTTTCGGGCAGTGCTAGAAAAAGGCACTGTGACAAGCTTCAAGGCCGCCAGGCCTGAATTCAAAAGGAGGAAAGAATGGCTCTAATATCGATGAGACAGTTGCTGGACCACGCCGCTGAAAACGGCTATGGCATGCCGGCATTCAATGTCAACAACATGGAACAGGTTCAGGCCATCATGGAAGCAGCCGACGAAGTGAATTCGCCGGTCATCATGCAGGGATCAGCCGGTGCACGCAAGTACGCTGGCGAACCCTTCCTGCGCCATCTGATTCAAGCTGCCGTTGAGCAGTATCCACATATTCCCGTTGTCATGCATCAGGACCATGGCACCTCACCTGCCGTGTGCTTGCGCTCCATCCAGTCTGGTTTCACGTCTGTTATGATGGACGGCTCCCTGATGGAAGATGGAAAAACCCCTTCCAGCTATGAATACAATGTCGAAGTGACCCGCAAGGTCGTCGAAATGGCCCATGCCGGTGGTGTCTCAGTTGAAGGCGAGCTGGGCTGTCTGGGCTCGCTGGAGACCGGTCAGGCCGGTGAGGAAGACGGCGTCGGTGCCGAAGGAACACTTGACCATTCGCAACTGCTGACCGATCCGGACGAAGCTCAGGATTTCGTCGAACAGACTGGCGTGGATGCGCTTGCCATTGCCATTGGTACCAGCCATGGAGCATACAAATTCACGCGCCCACCGACGGGAGACATTCTGGCCATTGATCGCATCAAGGAGATCCATGCGAAAATCCCGAATACCCACTTGGTCATGCATGGATCATCCTCGGTACCCCAGGACTGGCTGAAAATCATCAATGAGTACGGTGGCGACATGGGTGAAACCTATGGCGTTCCCGTGGAGGAGATCATCGAGGGCATCCGGCATGGTGTACGCAAGGTGAACATTGACACCGACCTGCGCATGGCCTCCACAGGTGCGATCAGGCGCCACCTGGCCGAGAATCGCTCCAACTTCGATCCCCGTAAGTACTATGCGGCGGCCAAGGATGCGATGAAGGAGATCTGCAAGGCTCGCTACATTGCATTCGGGTCGGCCGATCAGGCGGACAAGATCAAGCCGAAGCGTCTGGAGGAAATGATCAGCTTCTATAGCTGATACATGCATGGCTATAAATGGAAAGGCGGAGCTCCTTGCGTGCTCCGCCTTTTCTTTATGCCGGGCGATTACACTCGTTCATCCCGGACGAAGCACAGAAAAACGGCGCCAAGCGCAAACAGCAGAACGATCACGATGATCGATATGCGTGCACTGCCAGACAACATGCTGGAGGCTCCCATCAGGGCGGGCCCGAGAACCGCCGAGAACTTTCCAAGCATATTGAAGAAACCGAAGAACTCTGCCGACTGCTCCGAAGGGATCATGCGCGCATACATGGAACGTGACAGAGACTGGATTCCTCCCATGACGAGACCAATAGCTGCGGCAAGCACATAGAAATCCTGCTCATGTTGCATCGTTGAGCTCCAAATGCATACCAGGGCATAGACCAGAATGGCGAGCAGCAATACGGGCTTGGCGCCAAACCTGTCACCTGCCCAACCAAGCGCGATAGCCGCAGGAAAAGCAATGAACTGGGTCAACAGCAAAGCCGCTATCAGCACCTGGGATGTAAAGCCCAATGAAAGCCCATAATCGACTGCCATGCGCGCAACGGTGTTCACACCATCGATGTAAAAGAAATAGGCCAGCAGAAACAGCCATACGGACTTCAGTCCTCGCAAGTGATGAAACGTCTCCAGCAGTTGCCGGAATCCATTGCGGCTTGCTGCCCACAGACTAATTCTGCTGCGTCCCTTGCGTTCCCTGACCCACAGACCCATGGGCAACGTGAAGACCGCCCACCAGATGGCCACACTGATGAAGGACCAGCGCACGGCCTCCGCACTGTTTAACAGCCCAAAGATCTCCGGTCTGCTGACCATCCATACATCAAAGGCAAACAGCACCCCACCTCCGATGTATCCCAGGCCGTACCCCAGTGCTGAGGCACGATCGAGCTCATGTTTGTCGGCAACATCCACGATCAGGGCATCATAAAAGATGTTCGCCCCGGAAAATCCCAAGGCCCCCAGCAGATAAATGATCAGGGCCCAAGTCCAGGCCCCCTGCCCAACCAGGAACAAGGCGGCTGTGGTGACGACGCCCAGTGATGTGAAGGCGAGCAGCATCTGGCGTTTCAGTCCGCCCTGATCGGCTATCGCCCCAAGAACCGGCGCCAGCATGGCTATCAGCAATGCCCCAGCAGCATTGGCCAGACCAAGCCAAAAGGTACTTTCACTGGATGCCATGTCTCCAGACCAATATTCCTTGAAAAAAAGCGGAAAGAAGCCAGCCATGACAGCTGTTGCATAGGCTGAGTTCGCCCAGTCATAAAGCGCCCAAGCATAGACTTGTTTTTTCTGGCGATACGTTGTCATGACCGAAACTTAAGCCAACCGTACGCTCATGACGAGAAAGGAACGCGCAGGACCGCTGGAGAGAGGCGCTCTCCGGCTATCCCGCGAGCTTCAGACGAACATGCACAAACCCTGCCTGTGGCGCTGCCTGCAATTGAAGGAACAGCACCTCCGATCCGCGCTCGACCATAGCGTTCAAAAAGCGAATGAAGCGAGCATAGGAAACATCTTGAAACTGAAGCTCCAACGTCTGTCTGCCCTGTTCCCGGGAAACCGGACGAAGATGGACAAGCTGTTTCCGCACAGTCCATCGCTTACTTGCCTGCTCCACCCCGGCCATCAATGAGCCCTTGGGCTTGGCAGCATGCTGATGCTGCTGGATGAATTCAGACATCTTCTTGGCCTCGGCTGCCTGTTCCGCCATGCGCGGAAGCTGATCGCGCATCTCTATCACCCGTTCATGCAAAGGCAGTGCGAAACCAAATACGGCAACCGACAGCGCGAGCATCACCGATCCCAGCTGCAGAACACGCTTCTCCCTTTCATTTCGTGCCTCCCACCAGGGATGAACACGCTCTCTGATGCTATGGGCAAGACTGGACAGATTCATGACCACACCATCCTGAAAGCGACCTTACCGCCGGAAAGCTCGGTATCAGCGATCTCGACCTGCCGTTCCAGTGTTTTTTGCAGCTTCTCTTGTAACGTATTGAGTGTATCCAACGAATCGATCTCGCCTCGGATCTCGAACTGTCCGTCGGCAAAGCGAAATGATTTCATATTCCACTGAACTTCGGCATAAACCCGGGAAAGACTGGCCAGCGCAGCAAGAACCCTTTTGCCATGCATGCCCGCTTGGCTGCTGCTTCCCTTGCGTCGGAGTTGTGCCAGTGGATCAATGACCGGCTCATCGGGCAAGGCTGCATGAAAGGCCTCCAGAATCTCCTGCTGACATCCGGCAAGCCGATGCTGAAAATAGACATACTGGATGCCGTGGCTCAACAGCCAAAGCGCGGCTACACCACATGCCAGAAGCACCGATCGGCGCCAGTGAACCCTACCACCCGACCACAGCGCTTGGGCAGAAGCCCGCCAATGACCACGCCTGAAGCCGAGCACACAAGCCTCCCCTGGTTTGCATGCGCGCAGGGTTTCCTGCCATCGGGGGGGCAGCCTGTTGCTGTCTACGACTTCTCCATGCCATTCGCCCACAAGAAGCCCCTGTAACTCCGGTGGCAGACGGCCGTTTATCGGATCCTGTTCGCTCCAGCCCATTGCCTTGAGGCTCGCCAACATTTCCGCACAAAGTTCCTCGTTCGTCCGCCCTTCGCTATTCAGGCGTCTCATGCCCAGGCAAAGACCATCATGCCAAAAACCAAAAAAGACGCCTGTGGAATCCGCATCCATCACAGCCATACGGCCACCGCGCTCATCAAGCCATCGTGTTAGCCGCAGTTCTGCGTCGGCCGCCACTGGTTGAGCCATGCGAGCCAGCTTGCTCTGCTTAAGCTCCGACTGCCATGATGCAGGCATGCCAAGTAGAAGGCCGGCAACATCCTCGTCCAGTCGTGCCGCCTGCCAGGTCAACCACCACTGGCTGCTGCTTTCGCCTGTGGCATCCTCAATCTCCTGGGACAAAACGGCTTCATCTACGAGTCTGGGGGAGGGTAATGGCAGACGAAACGAGCGAACCAACAGAGACTCCAGTGGAAGAATGACGGCGCTTATCGTGATTCCGTCGAGCTGTTGCAGCGCGCTGGAAAGGCTCTCGCCAAGTGCATGATCCGTTTCATTGAGCCATCCGTGCCACTGTTGGCGGTCATAGTAGAGAACCGCGCTGCCGCTGTTTTCCTGCGCCAATGTCATTCGTCAACCATCCTTTCTCTGGCCAATAGGCGCACGCCTTTTTTCCGTTCGCGTTCAACCAAAAACCGCTCGGCATAGCGAGCCCGACCAAATGCCGCTTCCGTCGTTACGATAAAGTAGCGACTGCTGATACTCAAGCGCACACGCCCCTTCTGGCCAATCTGCGGAACACGTTGCAATGCCTGCTTGATGTCATGGTAGGGCCGCCCATCAATCAGGCCTTCTGCATCGGCCCTGTCCAGGGTCGGGAAGGCAATCAGCAGAGCATCAACGGATGTCGTGTTTAGATTGACCGCTGGCTGCTTTGCATCGTAAGCGGGAAATGCGGAAAAGGTTCCGGCCATGGCCTCCTGGATCCTTCCATCCTCAAATCCCCTGATCTGGCGAATTTCATTCCACAGCACCGGAGGACGGTTGGGAACATGGTATGGTCGTTCATAATACGAGGGGTCTTCAGCCCCAGCTGGTCCAGACACGTTGCCATCAGCATCCATCCAGTCAACGAGAGCATCCACCTTGGCGGCATCAAATCCATGGCTAGCGAACCATTGCTTCGTCCGCTGGATCCTTGCCAAATCCGGCTTCCCTTGCTCATTGAGCAATAGACCCAATCCAACATATCGCTCGAGATCCTCGATCCGAACCCACACCCTGCCCTCATCAATCTCGAAGGCGGGCATCGGCCTGGCCCATTTTTCCCTTAGATCGTCATACTTGTTGCCCCGCCTCTGGTCTTCAATCAGCAACTGTGCTGCCAGATTCAGGCCAGAAAGACAGGCCATGCGGGCACGGATGAGATCCTGGATATTCTGAGCCCGCCGCAGCTCAATCATGTCTTCATAGCTTGCTTCCACGGCCCAGGCTGAAATCAGCGCCACCAAGCCCAGGACAATCAGCAGGGCCATACCTCGTTCATTCACAGTCTCTGCCCCTGCAACAGCGGCACAAGGAACACCCTTTCCCTTCCCTGATGATCGCGCAGGTGAATCCGAATAGCACGCGGCCAGATGAATGAGCCCTGTCCCGTGCGCCAGCGCTGATGCCAGTGCGCCGTGTTGTCCATGAACTCCACATCAAAGGAGGATACCTCTCCAAGGGAAACATCAACGGAACGGGCGCCCGTGCGGGCATTCCAGTAACGGCTTGAACGCATGAGCCGCCCTTGGGTCTCATCAATGAAATAACGCACTTGGCTCAAACCCGGACGAGCCGGATCGGCAACGACTAGAACAAGCTCATCAAAGGCATTTCCGCCGCGATTGTCGTTGTTTATCCTGATGGGAGCCTTACCGCGAATGGGCAGCATAACATGTGCCAAATCCTCGCGGAGGCGCCAGCCCAGGCCAAGCTGTCCGTCCAGATCTTCCCGAACATCCTGAAGACGCTTGAATCCCTCACCAGCAGGCTCGATCGCGGCATAGGTCAGGGCCACCACCAGACCAAGAACGACCAGCGCCATCAGCAACTCGATCAGAGTAAAACCGCGCATCCGACCCATCAACGTACCACCCTTCGGTAGAGAAACAGGGAGTATGTGCCCAGTCCATCGATGGACACCTCAACATTCTGGCGCACCAGTTTGCCTTGCGTTGTTTTCTCATGCCAAAATCGCCAGGAAAGTGAATGCCCTGATACCTCCCGTTTTCCACTACGTTGGATGCGGACATCTTCGAGCATTTGCTCGTTGAGCATATTCTGTGCTTCCTCGATCGCCACAGCCTGGGCAAGCAGCGTCCGCTGGAGATCAGCAGATGAGCCCAAGCGTGCGGAAAGCACAATCAACGCCGTGGCGGCAATGGCAAGCGCCACCAAGGTTTCAATGAGCGTAAATCCTCGCTCAGTGTGCATGGGCTGGCTGCATGTCAATCTGCCATCCAAGTGCACCAGGGCGAATCCGCACCACGCTTTCAAGTTTCGAGCCGGCCTGGTGAAGATGGATCTCGAGCGAACGCTCCCCCGTCACAGGAGAAAGAACGACATACCACTGCTTCTCTTTGTACTGCATCTGTTGTTCCGGGACCTCCAAAAACACCCCGGGAGGCAGCTGTCGGGTCTGGAACGGGCCCTCTTCCAAAGCCTGCCAGCGTTTTTTCCTGTCGCGTTTTTCAAACCGGTAAGCATGTGGACTGGCAATCCAACGTATGGGCAGGCCCGATAGAGTGGCCTCATCGGCTGCTAGTTGAAGAGCTCGTGCCAAACGCCTGGCCTCGACATCAACATCTCCGCGATCGGAAAGTCCGAGATTGGGAGCCACGATGCCCACAATCACGGCCATGATCACAATGACCACCAGAATCTCAATCAGCGTGAATCCACGCTGGTCCGTCTGCAAACATCCCGAGACGACCATGGATCCGATGAGTGCTTACCAGTTGCCTATGTCAGCATCGACTCCACTTCCACCAGGCGCACCGTCCGCTCCATAGGACATCAAGTCAAAATCACCATGCACTCCCGGCATCAGGTAAATGAATTCATGCCCCCACGCATCCTTGGGCAGCTCATCCAGATGACGCTTGCCATGCTCGTCGGGCTTGACCAGCGCTTGCAGGCCCTCACTGGAACTGGGGTAATGACCATGTTGCAGGCGATACAATTTCAGTGCCTGGGCAATGTTGGCCATCTGCACCTTGGTCGCCTCCACTTTCGCCTCATCGGCTCGCTCGACGAACCTTGGTGCAATCAGCGCTGCCAGAATACCAATGATCACGATCACGACCATGATCTCCAGAAGGGTAAATCCACGCTGATAACGTTGTGAATTCATGATGAATGTCCTCCTAACCAAAATGCATTTCGTTCAACAGGATCATACAG
>RFGS01000102.1 GCA_003695905.1 Zetaproteobacteria bacterium
CCGGCAGCAATCTTTGCAGCCGTAACCGACCCATTTTTGATTTTTTTCGTTGTCACGGCATTATTTCTGATTTTACTCGTTGTCACGGCATTACTCTTTAGTTGGGCAGTGCCTACAGAGTTTCGCGGCAATGGTTTGATCTTTGCTACAGCCGTTGCGTTGTCCGGGACTGTTGTCGCAGCATTGGATATCCCACTCGTCATGGCTACAGCTGCGACTGTCGTTATTGCGAATGTCACCATGAAGCTTCTCTTTTTCATTTGCTTTTCCTCCATGAGACTGATGAACGCATTCACCTTATCGGTGAACACATCATATCTAATCTAAGAATAGCCGAAAAAAAGTAGAAAGCAAAAAGCAACAACCTGTCCACCCAAAGTAGACAGCAGGTGCGTGGCAGGACCAATGTCGTCAGCATCTTCCCGAACAGGAAAGCCATTCTACATTCCGTTGAGGCAATGCTCATCAAGCGGAACGAGGAATGGATGGCGCTGGCCCGCTGCTGCAGAAGCCGGGAAAGCATCGAGACGCTGATAAGGGAAAACGTCCCGAAGATCTCGGAGATACAACAGCCTGACATGGCAAAAGCAGCATGATGACTCAATATGGAAGAATAGCACGCGCACTTTATTCACCACTTGACGGGGCATGGGCGGCCATCGCGGATGTTTGATGTTGGGAGATAATATCCTTGGACTGTAATGGGATGGTCCGCCCCTACGGTATCAGCTTCATTGTGCCAGAGTAAAAGGTTTCCCGTACCCTTTTAAAAAGGGCATGAGAGAACCATTCCACTAGCAAATTTTGGAATCGATCTGCTGACAGGTGTTGGATAGGGTAATTTGAAGATTACCAGCAGGCAGTTTTAGGGCGCAATCGCTCATGATGTTTTGATGAATTCCAGATACTGTCGGCACACCGCGCTCACAGCCAGCTCGCAGATTTTCTTGCCGTCATCGGCATTGGCCCGCTGCGGCGCGGAGCCGATGCGCCCGTCAGGGAAGCGGCGCCTGAAATCCGAAGCATCATGAATGGGTCCGGTTGGCGCTCGCTCCGGGGTGCATGGATAGTGCTTGGCAGTGTGTGGGATGGCATATTGTGTCAGTGACACCTCGCTGATGGTAGCATGCATACCTTCATCCTCGCCATATTGCTTGTTTACCCATGCCTTGACCTCCGGCAATAGCCACCAGTTGCATAGAAGAAAGCGCATGCCTGAGCTTGGCAGGGTGGCATGAAGTTCACCGAAGGCGGATGTCACGGGGGCAATGTTGCCACCATGGCCGTTCAGGAAGAAGAAATTCCTGAAGCCGTGGACATGCAGGGATCGGACGATGTCGATGACAAGCTTTATCAATGTGGTAGGTCGAAGCGATATCGTTCCGGGGAATCCCATGTGGTGCTGGGACATGCCATAGGCGATGGCTGGCGCCACCATGAGATCAAGGCGCTTTCCAACGTTCTCGGCGATGAGCTCGGGACAGATTGTATCCGTTCCCACCAGACCGTTGGGACCATGCTGTTCGGTTGAGCCGATGGGTATCAGAATGCCGTCGGCATGCCTCAGGTATGTCTCGACTTCCAGCCAGGTGCAGTGCGCGAGCCTCATGGAAACCTCCTGGGTCGATTTTGGTTTGGCATGCTCGGCATGATGGTAGCACAAACCGTGAACTCCACTAACAGGAACAGGTTTGGTTGCGAGCATGCAGCGGAAGATGCATGCATTGGGGGGCGTGAAAAGGCAGGCAAGAGAGAACGAGATTTTGCTCGGGCAAGGGGGTAGCATGCCCGCCGAAGTTCACTACCAGGATGAGGTCATGACAGAAAAACGGAGAAAGATCTACAGCATTACGGATGCCCCCAAGCTGGACAAGACGGCTGAGGGTCTTGTCAACGGCATTCAGCGACATTACCTGCGAACGTTGGGTCAGCACACGGCCAGCACGTCCAACCATTATCGTTATCAGGCATTGGCGTATTCGATTCGTGATCACCTGATGGAGAACTGGAAGAACACGAAGGATGCCTATCTCGAAAAGGACGGAAAGCGCGCTTATTACCTTTCACTGGAATTTCTCATGGGGCGGGCTTTGAGCAATGCGGCCCTGAATCTGGGCCTTGAAGAGCAGGCTAGGGATGCATTGCATATGCTCGGCATGAGTTATGAAGAGAAGCTCGAAATGGAGCCTGATGCTGGGCTTGGCAATGGCGGCTTGGGCAGGCTTGCTGCCTGCTTCATTGATAGTTGCGCGACGCTACAGCTGCCTGTGACGGGGTATGGCATCCGCTATGAATACGGCATGTTCCGCCAGAAGATTGAGAATGGCTATCAAGTTGAAGAGCCGGACCATTGGCTTCGTAACGGAAACGTATGGGAAATTGAGCGTCCCGAATATACGCAGACGATCAAGTTTGGTGGCCGCAGTGAGTGCTACCGTGACGATGAGGGGCGTTTGCGATTCCGCTGGGTGGACACGCAGGATGTGTTGGCCGTGCCCTACGATGTTCCCATTCCGGGTTATCAGAACGGGACAGTCAACACATTGAGGCTGTGGAAAGCAGCTGCCACAGACGAATTCAATCTTGGTGAGTTCAATGCTGGCAGCTATCCGGAGTCCGTGGCCGCCAAAAATGAGGCGGAGCAGATTTCATTGGTGCTGTATCCCAATGATGCCAGTGAGAGCGGCAAGGAACTGCGCCTTCGCCAGCAGTATTTTCTCGCATCGGCAAGCCTTCAGGACGTCATTCGCCGTTGGGTGGGCATCCATGGCCCGGACTTTTCGTTGTTTGCCGAGAAAAACTGTTTCCAGCTCAATGATACGCATCCGACCGTGGCCGTGGCCGAGCTGATGCGCATTCTGATGGATGAGTACCATCTCGGTTGGGATGAAGCATGGTCCATCACGACAAGGACCATGGCTTATACGAATCATACGTTGCTTCCCGAAGCCTTGGAACGGTGGGCAGTGCCGTTGTTCGGCCGGCTGCTGCCGCGCATCCTGGACATCATTTGTGAGATCAACGCTAGGTTCCTGTCGGAGGTGGCCAAGCGTTGGCCTGGGGATACGGATCGGCAGCGCAGGATGTCCATTATCGAGGAAGGGCCCGTCCAGCAGGTGCGCATGGCTTACTTGGCCCTTGTCGGCAGCTTTTCCGTCAACGGGGTAGCCGAGTTGCATTCGACCTTGCTCAAGAAGGGGCTGTTTGCCGATTTTTATGAGATGTGGCCGGAGAAGTTCAACAACAAGACTAATGGCGTCACCCAACGCCGTTGGCTGGCCTTGTGCAACCCTTCCCTGGCCAATTTGATCACCGACGCCATCGGCGATGGTTGGATCACCGATCTTTCGCAACTGAAGAAGCTCAAGGCCTATGCCGATGACCCAGTGTTCCGGGATCGCTGGTATCAGAGCAAGCGTCAGAACAAGTTGCGTCTGGCAAGAAAGGTTGCTGAGGAATGTGGCGTCGAGTTTCCAGTGGATGCCATGTTTGATATCCAGGTCAAACGCATTCATGAATACAAGCGGCAGTTGCTGAATGTGCTGCATGTGATCCACCTGTATGACCGTATCAAGCGAGGAGACATTGGCGACTGGACACCGCGATGTGTACTCATGGGCGGCAAGGCCGCACCGGGCTATTATATGGCCAAGAAGATCATCAAGCTGATCAACAACGTTGCCAAGGTCATCAACAATGATCCGGATGTCGGCGACTTGCTCAAGGTCGTGTTCTTCCCGAATTATCGGGTCTCGGCCATGGAGATCATCTGTCCGGCAGCGGACCTTTCCGAGCAGATCTCAACAGCGGGCAAGGAGGCCTCCGGAACGGGCAACATGAAATTCATGATGAACGGGGCACTTACCATTGGCACGCTGGATGGGGCAAACATCGAGATTCGCCAGGAAGTGGGCGAGGAGAACTTCTTTTTATTCGGCCTGACCGCTGAGGAGGTCGAGTCGCTTCGTGCCAACTATGATCCCAATGCAATCATCGAACGGGATGAAGATTTGAAGCGCGTCATGCAGCTTCTCGAATGTGGCCATTTCAATCAATTCGAGCCTGGCCTGTTCGAGCCCATTACAGCGTCCATCCGCAGTCCTCATGATCCATGGGTTGTGGCGGCAGATTTCCGCAGTTATGTCGAGGCTCAGAAGGAAGCGGCGAGGGCATACAAGGATCGCGAACATTGGTTGCGCATGAGTATCTTGAATACGGCCTGTAGCGGAAAATTCTCTACTGACCGCACGATGCTCGATTACAACCGGGATATCTGGAGGCTTGAACCCATTCCTCCGAAGCAGGGGTGAGAATCAGGCGGTCACGCATGAGCGTGGCCGCCTGCGCCTTTACTTGACCATGACTTGAATGCTCTGGCTGAGCTTCTTCCCATAAGAGACGTGGTGCCCGTCTGCAAACTGCAGGGTCAATGTGTGCTTGCCCGGCGAGAGGTCCAGAATCGTTTCCTTCTGGCCTTTGCCGAAGTGAAGATGTTTCTCGTCCTTGGGGACAACCCGGCCTTTGGGCACATACGAGCCATCAATGATAAGATGGAAATGACCAGCATGTTCGTGGACCTTGCCGGCAGGCTCAATGGTAAGGCCCTCGGCGCCCATGACCACCTTGACGTGGCCGGGGATTGTAGCACCATCGGTCGGCTCGACGAAGAAAACCCGGGCATTGTCTGCCATAGCTGACGATGCGCCAAGGATCAAGCCGGCAAGCATGCCGGTCAGCAGGCGCCTGTATGAATGCTGCATTGAATAACCTCCTGTACTGTGGTTGCAAAGCTGATTATCCAATTTATCGGTGCAATTGGCAAGGCTGCGCATTACGCTTTGCGGCCCATCTGGATGTCAGATGCCAACCAAAGGAGAGCATGTATTGATCGAACCTGAGCGTTTCAAGAGCCCCGCCTATCTTCGCGTGCTGGATGACCAGATAAGTGAATTGTCGGCTTTCATCGGCAAGAGTGTCGAGCAGGTCATGCGCAAGGCTGCCGAAAGCGGATATCCCAATGAGGCCTGTGGTCTGCTGGTTGGCCGGCTTGATGATCAGGGATGGCATGTCGATGCAGCCTATGAGGTTCGTAACATCAATGAAGATCGTTCTGCCGACCGCTTTCTGCTGGATCCCGAGGGCTATCAGCGGGTGGATCAGAGTGTGAGAGGAACGGGACAGGAGATCATCGGTGTGTTCCATTCGCATCCGGATTGCCCTGCCAAGCCATCGCCGACGGACCTGGGCCATGCTTGGGAGTCCTTTCTCTATCCGATTGTGAGCGTTGATCGCGGTGTCGTCCATGAAATTGCTTACTGGACCCTGAATGCAAACGGGGATCGCTTCCAGTCTGTTTCTGTCAGGATGTTGTGATGGGGCGTTTGGCCGTCTTGTTCGGGTTGACTTGCTTGCTGCTTGGAGGATGTGTCCTGCATGGGCAGCAGGCCGCACAGGCGAAAGCAGGGCATACAGGCAAGGAGCCTGCGTTGGCCTCTTTCAGTGCGGATTACCTCTATCTTGCGGCTCAGAGCGCCATTCAGTCGGGCAATGCCGCTATGGCCATCCAGTTGCTGCGGGAGGTGGTCAAAAAGGATCCGGAAGCTGTTGCTCCCCGCCTTGATCTGGCCTCCATGCTGGCCCAGGCAGGCCGCCTCGATGAGGCTGAGCAGCATCTTGCTGCGCTGCAACATGTTTCCGGTCTTCAAGGGGAGGAAAAGGCGCGTGCGCGCGTTCTTTACGCACGCTCGCTGGCCATGCGCGGGAGCCTGGACCGGGCTTTGCAGGAGCTTGATCTGCTCCAGAAAGAGTCTCCCGACCTGGAGGAGGGATACTTGCTCAGAGCCCAGATCCAGATGCAGCGCCGACGTATGGTTGAGGCGCTGGCCGCGTTGAACGAGGGATTGCGTCGCCACCCGGCATCCGAACGGCTGCTGTTGGCCAAGGCACGTCTCTTGTTGGGTACGGGCAATGCCTCATTGGCCGAGGCTGTTCTACACTTTCTCCTGCAGAAGAATCCGGACAATGTGCAGGCCATTCTCCTGCTGGGAGACATCGCGATTCAGGACAAAAGGATGGACGAGGCTGAGCGCCTCTATCGCGACTTTCTGGAGCGAAATCCGCGTGCGGTATCGGTGGGTATGGCCCTTGGTCGTCTCCTTGTCATGCAGCAGCGTCGAGCCGAGGCCATAGAGGTGTATCGGGCACTGGCCGCCAGGACCGGTGATGCGCCTCTGCTTTTGAAGACGTTGGGTATGCTCTACATGCAGGAAGGTGATTATGCAGCCGCGGAAAAAGCCTTCCGAAAGGCTTACCTGCAGGCGGGCAAGGACAATGAACTGGTCTTTTTCCTCGCCTCGAGCCTGGAGCTTCAGGGGCGCTTGGATGAGGCGCGGCGGTGGTATGCAAAGGTAGGCAAATCCGCCACACATTATGTCGATGCCCAGCTCAGACTCAGTGTTCTCGACATTCAGCAGAAACATCCGCAGGAAGCCGAGAGGCGTTTGCGGGCGCTGCTCCATTCCCACGCAGAAAAATGGAAGGCGTGGGATCTGTTCATCGGCTTTCTTGTGGACCAGAAACGATACCAGGAGGCTCTGCGCGAAAGCGACGCTTTGGCACACAGGGATGATGTTCCCAATGAAATTTTGTACAGCAGGGCCATTGCCCTTGAGGCTTTGCACCGGTATCAGGAAATGGAGTCCACACTTCGGCGTATCCTGGAACGGGACCCCAATCACGCCGAGGCCCTGAACTTTCTCGGCTATTCGATGGCTGACAGGGGGGTGAATCTCGATGAGGCCGTAGAATTGGTCAAGCGAGCACTCAAGATTCGTCCCGATGATCCATACTATCTTGATTCACTGGCCTGGGCCTGGTTCAAGCAGGGGAAAATAAACTTGGCTCTGCCCATTCAACGCAAGGCCGTATCGCTACGCGGTGATGATCCGGTCATGTTCGAACATCTGGGCGATATGCTGGCCGCCTCAGGGAATATCGAGGAGGCCATTCGCGCCTATAAAAAGGCGTTGGATATGGGTGCTGAGCATCCAGGTGAGATCAACAGGAAAATTCGTGCGTTGAAATGATGAAGCAGTGGGTGGCGGTATGTTCTTGGGCTGTCCTGCTTCTGATTTCCGGATGCGTTCATGCGCCCCATAAACAGGTAACAGGTGGCATCGGGCCTTACAGCTCGGTGCATGGGCGCCTTGCCGTCATCATGCCAGGCAAACGGTGGCAGGTGATGTTGGATTGGTTTGCAGAACGGCCTGAGCGTGGGAGTTTGAGGCTTGTTCATGGTGCTTCCGGCCGCATCATCGAGGTGCGATGGGAGCAGCCTAAGGTGTATCTGAGAGATTCTTCTGCTCCGCATTGGCAGACGGTGGGTCTTGCAGAACTGGAACGACAGGGGATACTTCTCCCGCCTTGGGAATTGGCATCCATTCTTTTGGGGCATATGCCCGATGACTTTCACGCCCAGGCCCATCTCCAATGGGATGCACGCAGGAAGGGGGCCTTGCTGCGCATCCAATGGGAGCCTGAGCGCGGACGACTCTCCCTGACCGACATCACGCACGGCCGTAGCATCATCTTGTTTTTGCAGGACGCCTCATGAAGCTGCCCGCTCCTGCGAAGGTTAATCTCCACCTGTTCATTACAGGCGTTCGTGCCAATGGCATGCATGAGCTGGATACGGCCTTCGCCTATGTGGATGCCATGGACGAGTTGTCGTTGCATCCGGATCAGCGGCTGGAGGTCTCCTGTAATGTTCCGGGACTAGCAGGGGAGCAGAACCTGGTTTTCAGGGTGCTTGCCGCGTTTCGTGAGGTCCTGGGCACGGATCAGGGGCTTAGAGTCAAGGTGAGAAAGCGTCTGCCGCTTGAGGCAGGGCTCGGAGGGGGCTCAAGCGACGCAGCCACGGCGCTGATGGCAGCCAATGTGCTCTGGAATGCCCACTGGAACACCGATGAGCTCATGGCATTTGCCGTGCGTTATGGTGCGGATATCCCCTGTTTCCTTTTCGGCCAGGCCAGTTGCGCCAGTGGCGTTGGTGAACGACTGGTTCCCTATGAGGGTCCATGGCCGGAGGGATGGATCTTGCTAGCTTGGCCAGGCAGTGGGGCATCGACCGCATCGGTGTTCCGCCATTACGATGCGCATCTTGCGTTGACCCCTGGCAAGCCGCTGGATACCATGCGACCCGCTTGCCAGCTGGGTTCCAACGATCTGGAGGAAAGTGCCATAGCGGTCAATCCATCGATTGGACAACTGTTGCAGGAATTGCGCCGGCGTACGCGCCTTGCATGGATGAGCGGCAGTGGTTCGGCCTGTATCGGTTTGTTTGAAAAACGGTATCAGGCCGAGAAGGCGGTTCGGGAGATGCGTTCCTTGGGTTTGTGCAACTGGGCACATATCGGGCATCTCATGCGAAGGCACCCCGTACCGGAGTTGATTAAAAAATGGGGCGTAGCCAAGCGGTAAGGCAGCGGGTTTTGATCCCGTCATGCGCAGGTTCGAATCCTGCCGCCCCAGCCAGTTAGGTCAGGACATATGGGTTTTGGCACAAAGCCAAAGCGGGAGCAGGCATGATTCATCGAAAGCTGCGTCTTTTTTCTGGCACATCCAATCCGCCGCTGGCTCAGGCTATTAGCGAAGCCATCGGGACACCCTTGGGTGACATCTCCATTCGCCGATTCTCAGATGGTGAAATCTATCTCCAGTACGGTGAGACCATCCGTGGCAAAGATGTTTTCTTCATTCAGCCGACATCGGCGTTGGCCAATACGAATCTGATGGAGCTGCTCATTGCCATTGATGCGGCAAAGCGTGCGTCTGCGCGTCAGATCTGTGCCGTGACACCGTATTTCGGCTATGCCCGGCAGGATCGGAAGAGTAGTGGTCGCACGCCGATCACGGCAAAACTGGTTGCCGACATGATCGAGGTCGCAGGAGCGACACGCGTGTTGACCATGGATCTTCATGCGGGCCAGATCCAGGGCTTTTTCAATATCCCCGTGGACAATATCTATGCGGCACCGCTTTTCGCACGCGACATTCAGGAACACAATGCGCTGGATCGGGTTACGATCGTGTCTCCGGATGTCGGAGGTGTGGTTCGGGCCAGGGCGCTTGCCAAGCGGCTGCATGTTGACATGGCCATCGTGGACAAGCGAAGACCCGCACCAAACGAAGCTGAAGTCATGAATATCATTGGTGATGTGGATGGCAAGCACTGTATTCTTGTCGATGACATGGTCGATACCGCTGGGACGCTGTGCAATGCAGCGCAGGCGCTTGTCGAACGCGGAGCATCCAAGGTCACGGCCTATGCGACGCATGGAGTTCTTTCGGGGCCTGCTGCCGATCGGCTGGAGACAACAGATGCGCTTCACGAGCTGGTAATCACGGACACCATTTTGCAGCCGGAACGCATCCTTCAGCTTGGCAAAGTGCGCGTTCTATCGGCGGCTCCATTGCTGGCTGAAACCATCAGCCGCATTTATGACGCCCGATCGATCAGCAGCTTGTATAATTGATGACAGTCCCTAGACTGCGCCGCGCGCCTGTCAGGCGCCGCCGTCACGGGACAACCCGCCGGTGGAACATTTCGAGGAGGTCATCATGAGTCATACTTTTGTTCTGGAAGCCGAGCTCAGGGAAAAGACCGGCAAGGCCGAAGCCCGCCGTCTGCGCAGACAGGGTCGGGTTCCCGCCATCATCTATGGTGGCGACAAGCCCGATTTGCCGATTTCTCTGGAATTTTTTGATATCACGAAGAAGCTGGACGATGAGCGTTTTCATACATCCATGATTGAGATCAAGGTCAAGGGTAAGCGTGGCAAGCAAACTGCCCTGCTCAAGGCTGCGCAGTATGATCCGGTCAAGGACATGGTGACCCATCTCGATTTTCAGCGCGTTTCGGCCGCCGAAACGGTTCAGGTCGAGGTTCCGGTTCATCCAATCAATTACGAGAAGTGCCCGGGGGTTGTGGCAGGCGGACTGTTGGAGGTCATTCGGCATGAATTGGAGGTCGAGTGCCGCGCGGACTCGATTCCAGAAGCCATTGAGGTCGATTGTTCCTCGCTTGGCCTTGGGGACTCCGTCCACATCGATGATATTGCGCTGCCGGATGGGGTCATGGTTCCTCATGATGTCAACTTCACAGTCATCACCATTGCAACTCCTTCCGCGCTGAAGGGTGGTACGGAGGCCGAGGAGGAAGCCGAGGCAGGTGAATCCGAAGCCTGATTTTGATTGTCGTCGTTGATGAAGCTTCTGGTAGGCCTGGGCAACCCTGGGCGGCAATACGCTCGTCAACGACATAACGTCGGTTTTCGTTTTGTCGACTGTCTGGCTGGAAAGGAGGCACTGGCATTTTCGTCAGTGCCCCGTTTCCACGCTGAACTTGCTGAATGGGTTTGTGAAGACTGGAAGGTTCTTCTCGTCAAACCCCAGACTTTCATGAATCGCAGTGGAGAGGCTGTTGGCATCCTGGCCCGCTATTATGACCTTGGCACTGAGGACATCATCGTCGTCTATGATGATCTTGACCTTGCTCCTGGGAAGGTGCGCCTGAGAAGAGGTGGGGGGCATGGCGGGCACAATGGACTGCGCTCCCTCAACCAGCATCTTCCCGATGCGGGGTATACCAGAGTCAGGCTGGGCATCGGCCGACCTCCTGCGGGACGCGACGTCACTTCATGGGTTCTGGGGAATATCACCGCAGAGGAGAAGGCCCGCGAAGCCAAGGTCTTTGAGGCGATTTTGGAGGTATTGCCCCGCATTCTTGCTGGGGATCTGGCTGGTGCGTCCAATTGCATCCATTTGAAATTACAGGAGACATGAAATGGCTTTGAGTATCGGCATCGTTGGGCTTCCGAACGTGGGCAAGTCCACGCTGTTTAATGCGTTGAATGGTGGTGGGGCGGAGGCAGCCAATTATCCATTCTGCACAATCGATCCGAACATCGGTGTTGTTCCCGTGCCCGATCCCAGACTTGATGCCTTGGCTGAAATCGTGAAGCCACAGGCCGTTCAGCATGCCGTGGTCGAGTTTGTCGATATCGCTGGCCTTGTGGCGGGAGCATCCAAGGGTGAGGGGCTAGGCAACCAGTTTCTAGCCAATATCCGGGAGTGTGCAGCCATTGCTCACGTTGTTCGCTGCTTTCCCGATGAGAACGTCACGCATGTGGCCGGGCGCATCGATCCCTTGGGCGATATCGAGGTCATTGATACTGAATTGATGCTCAAGGATATGGAAACGCTCGGGAAGGCATTGACGCGGGTCGGAAAACAGGCCAAGACGGGCAACAAGGATGCGCTTGCTCGCATGGGTCTGCTCGAGCGTGTGCTTTCCGGGCTTGAGGATGGTGTTCCGCTGAGGAGGCAGGGGCTTGCTGCGGAAGAGAAGGAGGCCTTGCGTGAGCTCTGTCTGCTGACCATCAAGCCGGTATTGTACATTGCCAATGTCGATGATGGTTCCCTACCGGATGGCAATCAGTATGTTGATGCGGTTCGAGAGTTCGCCAGCCAGGAAGGGGCACGGGTGGCCGTGGTCTGCGCCCAGATCGAGGCCGAACTGGCCGAGATGGACGAGGCTTCCCGCAGAGAGTTCCTGGAAGAGCTTGGACTCAAGGAGCCAGGACTTAATACCGTGATCCGGGAGGCCTACAGGCTTCTTGACCTGATGACCTTCTTCACCGCAGGTGTGAAGGAGGTCCGCGCATGGACCATTCGCCGTGGCGACACGGCACCCAAAGCGGCCGGAGTCATTCACAATGATTTTGAGAAGGGCTTCATCCGTGCCGAGACCATTTCATACGAGGACTTTATCGCATGCGGCGGCGAGGCCAAGGCCAAGGAGGCAGGCAAGATGAGACTGGAGGGTAAGGATTACATAGTGCAGGATGGCGATATCATGCACTTCCGTTTCAATGTTTAGCGATACTTACGGCGCCAGTGAAAAAAGGGGCGGCTGGGGATAGCCGCCCCTTTTTCATTCAAGTTCCCTGGGTAGCCAGCCAGCGCTCAGCATCAAGGGCCGCCTTGCAGCCTTCGCCCGCACTGGTTACTGCCTGACGGTAAACGGGGTCGGCGACATCGCCGGCAGCAAAGACACCTTCAATCGAGGTGAATGTGGACTTGCCTTTGGTGATAATGTAGCCGGCCTCGTCCATCTCCAATTGGTCGCCCAGAAAGTCGGTGTTTGGTTTGTGTCCAATGGCAATGAACACGCCATGTACAGCCAGTTCCTCAATGGAACCATCCTGCGTGGATTTGAGTCTGACGCCGGTTACACCTTGCTCATCACCGAGGATTTCATCCACGACTCTGTTCCAGGCCACCTCGATGTTTGGCATTGAAAAAAGGCGTTCCTGCATGATCTTCTCGGCACGGAGTGCATCTCTGCGGTGAATCAAGGTGACCTTGTTGCACAGGTTGGCGAGGTAGATGGCTTCTTCAACGGCTGTATCGCCTCCACCAACGACGGCCACATCCTTGCCACGGTAAAAGAAACCATCACAGGTTGCACATGCTGAAACGCCGCGGCCTGCATATTTTTCTTCGCTGGGAAGGCCGAGGTACTTGGCGGATGCTCCGGTGGCGATGATCAGTGCGTCACAGCTGTATTCTGCCTCTTCGCCCTTGAGATAAAACGGTCTTTTCTGCAGATCGGCTTCGACAATGTGATCCCAGATCATCTTTGTACCAAAGCGCTCTGCCTGCTCCTTGAAATCCTCCATCATTTGCGGTCCCTGCACGCCGTTCTTGTAACCAGGGTAATTGTCCACATCCGTCGTCGTGGTCAATTGTCCACCAGGTTGCTGGCCTTGGATGACGACCGGATGCAGCCCTGCGCGTGCAGCATAGATGGCTGCCGTATAGCCGGCCGGGCCGGAACCGAGGATGATGAGTCTATGATGCTCGATGCTGCTCATGGGATGCCTCCAGAAATGAAACCGCAGCCTAGCGATCATGCAGGGGAATGGGAATGCTCTAGATGCCTTCCGCGTAATGGACCCGCGATGAATCCGCAAACACGGGAGTGGTCAGGTATTTTTCTCCGCCATCAGGAAAAATCATGACCATTTCTGCGGGTTGATTTGCCTCGGCCAGTTCCTCGGCTACAGTGAGCGCAGCTGCCAGTGCACAACCACAAGATTGACCGCAAAGAATGCCTTCCTCGGCGGCAAGCCTTTGGGTGAGATCATAGGCGGTATCAGTGCCAATGCCGATCTTCCTGTCGTGAACACTTGGATCATAAATGCCCGGAACAATACTGGACTCAATGTGCTTGAGACCCTCAATGCCATGAAAGGGCGAATCAGGTTCCGCAGCAATCACCTGAATGTCGCGCTTGACCCGCTTGAGGAAACGGCCTGTACCGACCAACGTTCCTGAGGTTCCCAAGGATGCTACAAAGTGGGTGATGCGTCCCTGGGTGTCCCGCCATATCTCTGGCCCTGTCGATTCTTCATGTGCACGAGGATTGGCCGGGTTGTTGTATTGGTCCGGCTTGAAATACCGTTCCGGGGCTTCCTCATAGATGGAACGAGCCTTTAGAATGGCTCCATCAGAGCCCTCAAGAGGGTCGGAAAAGATCAGCTCGGCACCAAAGGCCCGGCAGATGCGCTTGCGTTCGTCGGATACATTGCCGGGCATGACGAGCCGTACACGAATGCCCAGGACCGCTCCGATCATGGCCAGCGCAATACCCGTGTTACCGCTTGTCGAATCAAGGATGATCTTTTCGCGGGTCAGCATGCCACTTTCAAGGCCATCGCGAATCATCCACAAGGCAGGCCTGTCCTTGACCGAGCCACCGGGATTGAAGCGTTCCAGCTTGGCATACAGCCGGATGTTTTCCGGCAGGTGTGCCGTCATGCGCTGTAGGCGCACAAGGGGTGTTTCTCCGATCAGGTCCAGGATCGTGCCAATTTCGGAACTGTCAGCAGCTTTTTTCATGACGCGGAACACTGGAACATGCGGAAGCACTTGCCAAGTGGCGGCAGGCCTCATCCAGGCTATCAAAGGGCCAGATGCCACCGGACTCCTTGAGGAGGAAGTGCTTAAGGCTTTGTGCATCCACGCCCGCCTGACGAAGTTGTCTGAGCTCGGCAGCGCCGTGCCGCTTGGCCAGCCGTTGTCCGTTGGTATCTCTGATCAAGGGATGATGCAGATAGACCGGGGATGGCAGATCCAATAAATACTGCAGAATGCGGTGCAATCCTGTTGAAGCTCGAAGATCCTCACCGCGGATCACATGCGTGATCCCCTGTAGGGCATCATCCATGACTACGGCAAGATGATAGGAAAAGACGATATCCTTGCGACCAATGACGAGGTCATGATCAATGTTTGCCGCATGCCTCCGTCCATGTTCATCCAGCCAGCACAGCCCTTCGGGAAGCAAGGCTCTCAAACGTGTGCTGTCAAGTCGCCATGCATGCGGCCGGATCTGCATGAGATGCTTTCGTTCGCGAGGGCTGAGGTGCCGGCAGGTGCCGGGATAGGCGGAGGCAGGCTGTCCGTGAGGGGCGCTGGCTGTGCGACGGATTTCCCGCTCCACATCCCTGCGGGAACAGAAGCATGGATAAATGACGTCTTTTTCTCGCAGGACATTGATCGCCGATTCATAGATGTCCTGGCGCTCATGTTGAAACAATGGCTCACCCTGCCAGCGTATGCCCAGCCAGCGCAGATCCTCCAGCATGGCTGCAATGAAATGCGGACGACACCGAGTATGATCAATGTCCTCAATGCGCAACAACAACTCGGCATCATGCCGTTGTGCCCATTGCTGGCAGATCAGTGCTGAATAGGCATTGCCTACGTGAAGATAGCCTGTGGGGCTGGGAGCGAACCGTGTCCGCAGTTGACGATGTTTCATGTCTCGGCGGTCACCGGATTTCTGGAGACAATTGGGGGAAGAAACAGCTTTTGGCCTGGTTTCAGGCGGTCCGGTCGTGTCAGTACCTTGATTTCATCGCCAGCCTGCAGAATGAAGTCATCATGGGGGATTTCGGTGCGGTCATGACGGATGATGGCAATGGGTTGCACTCCATGGGCAATCCGAACCTGACCAAGCCGGCATCCAACGAGCGGGGACTCCTGCTCGATCACCCGTGATTCATGGACCAGCCGACGTCGATAGGCCTGATCCGTCCAGTAGGTGTAAGTATATGGCTTGCCGAACAGGCGCTTGGCCTGCAACTGGTGAATCAGCTGTGCATGTTTGACTTCGTCTCCTTCCTGTAAGGCAACATAGATGTTGGGAATATGAAAGTATTCACTGGCCAGACGTGCGATGTGCAGGTTGTGATCCGAGGAGCCCGTCATAACCAGGATCGAGCCGATTTCTTCAGCATGGACGATTTCCAGGTAGATCGGGTCAAGGGCGTTGCCGCGAATAGCCTCGAAGCCCGAACGCTGCAGGCTGGCGATAACCTCGGCATTCAGATCAAGAAAGCGCACCTCGCGGTCTTCCCCAAGCACCCGGCCGACTTCCGATCCCATCTGGCCACCACCGACGATCAGCACCGATCGTTCATCGGATCCAGCGATGCCCAGCGCTTTTTTCAATGGTGCCGCGATCAGGCTGTAAAAAAGAATCGAGGCGATGATGATGATGTAGACGAGTGCTAGCAACATGTCACCACCCTTGAACCCCTGATCGTGCAGCACGATGGCGAACAGTGAGGTGATGGCAGCGGCTACGACACCGCGCGGCGCCATGCCGGCGATGAAGAACATCTCATTGCGCTTGATCCTGCAGCCAATGCAGGAGAGTAAGGTTGTGAGCGGACGCGCGGCAACCAGCAGGATCAAGAAGATAATGATGCCTTCCCACAGATAACGGCGCACAACGGACAAATCCAGGTCGGCTGCCAACAATACAAACAGCACGGAGATCAGAAGCATGGAAAGGCTGCCCTTGAAATGTCTGAGGCGCTGGATGTCCGGAAGGTCGAATTTCTGCAGGTAGCTTCCCGCAACCAGCATGGCCAGCAATCCTGCTTGGGCGCTGACCTGGTCCGCAAGCAAAAACAGCCCCCAGGCCCAGGCCAGGGTCAGGATTGAACGGCTTTCGGTTTCCTGCAGCCATGTTGATCTTAGCAACCATACGAGGAGATGCGTGCCGATCAGGCCCACTGCCGTTCCAATGGCAGCCTTGAACAGGATGTTCATGGCGATGTCCTGGGGAGGCATGGCATCGGCGGAAAGTACAAATTGCAGCATGACAATTGACAGGATGGCGCCGAACACGTCGATGAGCATGGCCTCGCCGGTCAGAATATGACTGACGTCTCGAGACAGGCGCAGTTGCCGGACAATGGGAAGAATCACGGTTGGACCGCCCACGGATACAAGCGCTCCGAAAAGCAAGGCCAGACCGAGATCCATGCCGGCAAGGTAGTAAGCAGTACCACCAGCAAAGGCCATGGTGACCGCTGGTCCGAAAAGAACCAGGCGGCCGATAATCCATCCATTTTCCCGAAGCGCTTTAAGGTTCAGGCTCAATCCGCCCTCGAACAGAATAATGGCCAGTCCGAGTTCGACCAGTGGATGCAGGGCTGGCCTGATGCTTTCGACATGAAGCAAGTGCAGACCGAACGGTCCAAGTGCCATGCCGGCAATCAGCCATAGCAGGATGGCAGGAACGCGCATCCTTGCTGCCAGCATCTGGGCAGCGATGGCTATAAGGACAGCGATGACAAAAGCCGACGTCGGGTTGGCCAGTTGTGGAAACATCGGCAGCAGCCTGCCGCTGACATGGTTTCCCAGCAAGAGGGATTTTGACCATGAATCCTGCTGGATGCAGTGCTAGCATGCGCCCCTTTTCAGGAGATATCAAAAGGCCTAGGAGGTTATGATGTTCCAAGCTCAGGAAAGGCGCAGCGTCTTTGCCATTGCGGGGATTTATGGTCTGCGGATGCTCGGCCTGTTTTTGATTCTCCCCGTTTTTGCCCTGTACGCCGAGACCCTGAAGGATCATACCCCGATGCTGGTCGGCCTGGCCCTAGGCGCCTATGGCCTGACCATGGCCTTGTTGCAGATTCCGTTCGGTTGGCTGTCTGACAAGATCGGACGCAAGCCGGTTATTGCCGCGGGGTTGCTTATTTTTGCCCTGGGTAGTGTTGTTGCCGCGCTAGCCGATTCCATTTGGTGGATCATCATCGGGCGGGCCCTGCAGGGTGCCGGGGCCATCGCTGCCGCATTGACTGCCTTGCTGGCCGACTTGACTCGCGAGGATGTTCGGTTGCGCGCCATGGCAGTTATCGGCATGACCATCGGCATGTCCTTCACCGTCGCCCTGATCCTTGGTCCGTGGATTGATGCGCTGATCGGCGTTCCGGGGATTTTCTGGGCCACGGCCGTGCTGGCGCTTGTCTCCATAGCCGTCCTCTATCTGGTGGTTCCCACCCCGAGACAGACCATACGGCATCGTGATGCTGAAGCTGTTCCCACGGACTTCCGCCGAATTCTGGGCGATACGCAATTGCTGCGGCTGGACTTTGGCATTTTCGCCCTGCATGGCGTTATGACGGCCATGTTCGTGGCCCTGCCATTCGTATTGCGCGACGAACTGCATATCGAATCGCTGCATCATCCCTGGGTATATCTTCCCGTACTGATCGTGGCCATGGCTGTCATGGTGCCGATGATCATCCTTGCCGAGAAACGTGGAAAGATGAGGGTCGTGTTCCTGAGCGCCATTGCGGGTGTGATGTTGTCCGGAGTGATGCTCGGTTCCTTTCATGAGGGACTGCTTTCGGTCGTTCTCGGCTTGTTTGTTTTTTTCGTCTCCTACAATGTGCTCGAAGCCACGCTGCCCTCGCTGATTTCGCGCATGGCCCCCATTGATGCCAAGGGAACGGCCATGGGCGTGTACTCTACCTCGCAGTTTCTGGGAGCTTTTTTTGGAGGCTCCCTAGGCGGCTGGATGCTTGGCGAGTATGGTGTTGGGGGCGTGTTTTATTCTTGCGCCGCTGTTATGCTGCTCTGGTTGGCTCTTGCCTGGCATCAGCGCATGCCAGCCATGAAGTCGTCTGTCATGGCCCATGTGGATGGCCAACGGCTTGCCTCTGCCGACAGGCTTGAGAAGAGGCTTCTTGACCTCCAGGGTGTTCACGAGGCCAGGGTGGTGCCGGAGGAGAACGCCGTTTTTCTGAGGGTAGACAAGCAGCTGTTTGACGAGAAGCGACTGGCTGCCTTGCTGGCCGAGGAAGTCGGAGAAGGGGATAAGCATGATGCATGAGCATTTTCGTTCGGGCAGCACGGTGTTGCTTATCGTCATGGATGGCTGGGGGCTGGGCCGAGGTGGTCCCGAGGATGCTGTGGCGCAGGCTGACACACCGGTGTTTGATCGTCTGTGGCAACATTTCCCGCATACGGCATTAAGGACACACGGGCATTATGTTGGGTTGCCCAACGAAAAGGATCTCGGTGGTTCCGAAGTGGGCCATCTCACCATGGGAGCCGGCAAGATTCTCGATCAGGGGCCGACCCGCATTAACAAGGCCATTGCCGATGGTTCCTTTTTCGAGTCTGAGGCACTCAAGACAGTCATGCGGGTTGGCGAGTCAGGTGGGACCATCCATCTTCTCGGCCTGATCTCAGATGGCAACATCCATTCTCATATATCACATTTTCGAGCCCTGATTGACCATGCGTTTGAACGCGGGGTCAAGCGCTTGCGCGTTCATGGGTTGTTCGATGGCCGGGATGTTGGCGTGCAAACCGCCCAGAAGTATGTCTGCGAACTGGAGGAAGCCTTTGCCTTTGTGAACAGCCATGATGGTTTTGATTATGCCTTTGCCTCCGGCGGAGGTCGTGAGCGCATCATCATGGACCGTGATCGGGACTGGAGCAAGGTCGAGGCAGGCTGGAATGCCATGGTGCATGGAAAGGCTGCATATCAGTTTCATTCCATGATGGAAGCGATTGCGCATTTTAGAGCTCGGGATCCATCGCTGGTTGATCAGGACATGCCGGGCTTTGTGATTGTTGATGCCATGGGGCGACCCAAGGGCAGGGTTCAGGATGGCGATGCCGTGGTCATGGTCAATTTCCGGGGCGATCGCGCCATTGAGATCACCGAGGCCTTCGAGCTTGATGATTTTGATGGCTTTGACCGCGGTCAAAGGCCTGATGTTACCTATGCCGGCATGATGGTCTATGATGAAGATCGCAATCTTCCACATCTACAATTGGTTGGTCCAACCAAGGTGGAGCGGCCCTTTGGCAAGCGCATCCTTGAACTCGGCATACGTCAGTTCCGCTTGACCGAAACGCAAAAGTATCCGCATGTGACCTTCTTCTTCAATGGAGGTTATCGTGAACCGCTCGATCCCCAAATGGAGGATTACATTCTCATACCTTCCGATCGGGGTGTGTCTTTTGCCGATGTGCCGGAGATGAAGGCCGCTGAAATTGCCGACAAGGCTGTCGAGCTGGTGCGTTCAGGACGTTATGGCTTCGGGCTGATCAATTTCGCCAATGCCGACATGGTTGGTCACTGTGGAAAGATCGAGCCGGCCATTCGCGCCGTACAGGCGGTGGATCGTGCTGTTGGGCGCATTATCGAGGCACTTGAAGCTTCAGGAGGGTATGCGCTGATCACGGCCGATCATGGAAATGCCGAGCAGATGCTCATTAAAAGATCTGATGGTTCTGCGGAGGCTTCGACCAAGCATTCCATCAATCCCGTGCCCTGTATCCTGTACGACCCAGATTATGACGGTAGTTACAGGCTTCGTCAGGCAAAGGAGGATGATCAGGATCTGCGCAGCACTCCTGGATTGGCCCATATCGCCGCGACGCTTTTCGAAATGATGGGTAGGCAGCCGCCTGAGGACTTTTTCCCTTCCTTGATTGAACCGAAACCCTGACCATTTCCCTGCTGCCGCCATTTTCTTGATGCAACTTGCCGAGTAATCTGGGCCTTTCGGGAGGCGCGAACGTGGATGTGGACAGGCTTAAAGGCGGCATGGCGTCCATTCGGCTCCAGGGACAGCTGATCAAGGATGGATGGGCCGGCGTGGTGGCTGGCGCCCTAGTGATCCCCCAAGCCATGGCCTTTGGCATGATGCTTTGGCTGCCTGTCGGCATTTCAGCGGCCGCTGCAGCTGCTTCTGGGATTTTTGCTGCTGTCTTTCTTAGCCTGTGTTCAGGCATTGCCAGGGGAACCGTCGGCATGGTTTCGGCTCCGACTGGGCCAACCCTGGTCCTTCTTTCCGGTTTGGTGAATGCGCTTATTGCATATGATCTGGATCCGTCCGTGCTGATCACAGCCGTATTGATAACCATTTTTCTGGCTGGTGTCTTCCAGGTGGTCATGGCTTTGCTGCGGCTGGGTCATCTGGTCAAGTTCATGCCCTATCCTGTTGTGTCCGGTTTCATGACCGGCACAGGCCTGCTGATGCTGGAGTCGCAATGGCCCCACCTACTTGGTGATGGTGCAGATCTCACCATGTCCGAGGGAGGATGGCTGCCGGCTGCCACAGCGGCCGTAACCCTTTTCTGCATTCAATGGGCGCAAAAGCGGCATCTACGTATCCCAGGCCTGATTCTTGGTCTTGTCGTCGGTGTGGTGTTTTTTCATCTGATGTCCATGGGCATGAACATTCCAGCATTATGGCTTGTCGGCAGCCTTCCCAGCCTGGAGGCACCGCGCCTGATGGTGAGCGGGATACAATTGCCTGCTATTCCCTGGGAGCTTGTTCTACCCACAGCCATGGCTTTAGCTGTACTGGCATCTCTGGATACGCTGTTGACCTCCGTTGTAGCGGACCTATCCACGGGCCACAGACACTCCTCCCGCAGGGAACTGTTTGGTCAGGGATGTGGGCACATATTGTCCGCATGTTCAGGCGGCATGGCGGGTGCGGGTACGACAGGAGCGACGCTTGCAGCCATTCAAAGCGGGGGTTCTCGCCATGCCGCCTTGATGACAGCCGGCGTTACCTTGCTGTTTTTCCTGTTTGCGGGCAAGGGGGCAGCCTGGCTGCCTGTCAGTGTCCTGTCGGGCATCATCATCTATATCGCTTTGTTTAATCTTCTGGATCGGGATATTCTTCTCTGGCTGAAAACGCGTCGGGCGAGAGTGGATGCGCTTATAGCCCTGGTTGTGACCGGCGTGACCTTATGGTTCGACCTGATGAGCGCTGTTGGCCTTGGCATTGCTCTGGCCATGATTGAGTTCATCCGTACCCAGGCGCAATCCGCCATCATCCGCCAGCGATGGAACCTGCATGAACGCACTTCCATGCGAAGGCGGCGCAGTGAGGAGCGCCAGGCACTTGCCGAGCATGCCGAATCTGTTGTCGGCTATGCGCTGCAGGGCAATCTGTTCTTTGGTACGGCCGACCACTTGCTTGAAAAGATCATGCAAGACCTCAGCAGGGCTGATTTCATCATTCTGGACATGCGCCACCTGAATCAGGTGGATCTGACCGGTCTGCGACTGATCGAGCACATGTGCGGTATCATGCGCGAGCGGGGTGCCGAGCTGTTGCTTGCCCATCCGCCCAAGTCCATGGGATTGGTCAAGCGAAAGGGACATCGTCATGAGCGGCTGATGCCGTATCATGAGCATGTGCGTCTTAGAAGTTTTGCGGATGCCGATGCAGCGCTTGAGTATGCAGAGGATCACCTTCTCGAACGATTGGGGTTCGCTCGGCCAGAGTCCGATGAAACCATCGACCTGGGCGAAACCAGTCTATTGCAGGGCTTTTCCAGGAAAGAGCGGGAGATTCTGGAAGCGTATTTCGTGCTTCGATCCTTTCCGGCGGGGTTTTTGCTTTTCCAGACCGGTGAGCCCGGCGATACGCTCTATGTGTTGCTGCGGGGAGATGTGGAGATACGCATTCCTGGCAAGCGGAAAAGGAAGAAGCGCATTGCTGTGACCCGGTATGGGCCAGGCATGGCCTTTGGGGAGGTGGCCTTTTTGAATCCAGGGCCTCGAACAGCCGATGCAATCACCGTCCAGGCCAGCGAACTTGCCCTTATTTCAAACCGGGATTTGCAAAGGCTGTGTCGCACACATCCCACGCTGGCTATGCGTCTGCTCATGGCTCTCGGCCATGAGATCAGCCGTGATCTTCGAGCTGCGGACAGCCGCATTCGGCATCTGGTTGAGGATTAAGAGGAGCGAATCAGGGTTGTAAGCCGATTTTTTCGTGGAAGGCCTGCCAGTCCTCAAGCGAACGGATTTCGCTGCCCAAAGGCTTCAGCAGTCCATCATGGATATCATAGATCACCCCGAGAATGTTTAGCTCCTGGCCTCGTTTCCATGCCTCTCGAACGATTGTATTGCTGCAAAGGTTGTGTACCTGGGCATAGACATTCAGTTCCGCCAGCCGACGACTGCATGCCTCCCGGTCGAGCGCAAGCAATTCCTCTCTGTGCTTCTGGAAGACCATACGAACTTGGTCGATCCACAGATCCACGGGTTGAATGCCGCTGTGCTCAAGAGCAGCCTGGATGCCGCCACAGCCGTAATGGCCGCAAACAATCACGTTCGGCACCTTCAGTTCATCGACGGCGTATTCGAGAACGGCCAAGCAGTTCAGATCATTGAGGGCGAAGACATTTGCAATGTTTCGGTGTACAAAGATCGAGCCCATCGGGAGGCTGACCAACCTTTCAGGGCCAACACGCGAATCAGAACATCCGATCCATAGGACTTCTGGATTCTGGGCCCTGGCAAGGCGCCTGAAGAAATCCGGATCGTCCTGGCGTATCTCGCGTGCCCAGCGTCGATTGTTTTCTAGCATCTTCTGGATCGTGGTCATGGTTGGCTCCGTATCAAGAAAGGTGGCTTCCTTGTCTGGCGCTCAGTCGAGAAGTGCCTCGATTTCCGCATGAGTATACCGGCGCGGAAGACGTGCCCCAAGTTGGGCGACGATCTGTGCCGCAGCATGGCTGCCCAGGTGTCCCGCTTGCTGCCAGCTCAAGCCATGCGTGATGCCGTAGAGCACGCCAGCTGCATACATGTCACCAGCCCCGGTCGTATCCACGGCCTCGACCGTAACTCCCTCGATCGGAATCAGTTCATTCTCGTGCATGATGATCGAGCCGCGGCGACCTAGCGTCAGGGCGACATTTGCGCAATGCCGGTGCAGCTCATGCGCGCAATCGATCGGGTTGTCACGCCTGGTTAGGGCCTTTGCTTCCAGTTCGTTACAGAACAACAGGTCCACGGGGCCTTCAATCAGTGAAATGAAGTCGTCACGGCATAGATCGACGATGAACGGGTCAGAAACCGTCAGCGCAATGCGGACATGGTGTTTCTGAGCCAGATCGATGGCTTTCAAGGCTGCACGCCGGGTGGATGAGCCCGCAAACAGATAGCCCTCGATATAAACGTAACGGGAACGGGAAAGATCTTGTTCATGAATGTCTGACGCATCGAGCGTTGCCGAGACGCCAAGGTGGGTCAGCATGGTACGCTGCGCATCGGGGGTGATCAGCACGACACAGGTTCCTGTCGGGCCGTCTTCTGCGGAGGGTACTTCAAGGGCAATCTGCAGGTCGCGCATTTCGGCGAGATATCTCCGGCCAAAGTCATCCTTTCCGGTTTTTCCCGCATAGGCCGCACATCCGCCGAGATCGGCCAGGCCGACAATCGTGTTGGCTGCAGAGCCTCCCGAACAGTAATGCACAGCATGCTGTGACAAAGCGTGAAGAATTTCCTGCTGTCTTTCGGGCTCGGTGAGCGTCATGACGCCCTTTTCAATATTGTTGTCCTTCAGGAAGTCATCGCTGCAGCGGACCTGAAGATCCATGATGGCATTGCCAACGCCATAGACATCAAATTGCATGTGGATTCTCCTCTTATGACTGGCCGGCGATACTCATCGAGGCTATGGCGATGGTTGGCGTCGCCATGGAACCAAACCAAGTCAGGTCATTGCCGATATGGCTTATGTGGGCGAACATCTCACACAGATTGCCCGCAATGGTCACCCCTTGGACGGGTCTGGTGATCTCTCCTTTCTCGATGAGAAAGCCAGCCGCTCCTCTCGAATAGTCCCCTGTGGTGGGATTGACTCCGAAGCCAATGAGTTCGGTAACAAGCAGTGCACGTTGCAGATCCTGGAAGATAACCTCGGTCGGACTGTCTCCTGGTTGCCAGATTAAATTGGATGGACCGATACCGATATCGCCCGTCAGTCCACGCCGGGCATGTCCTTGGGCAATCTGCTTCAGCCTCTTGGCTGCATACCGGTCAGCGAGAAACATGTTGAGGCGCCCGTTTTCGACCAGCTTGCATGGGCGGCACAGGGTGCCTTCACCATCGAATAACCTGTTGCCCAGACCTCGGGGATGGTCAGGGCGGTCATCGATGTTCACCATGGAGGGAAAGATGCTCTGATGAAGCTTATCGGCAAGAAACGATCGATGCTGTAGCACAGCACGGCCGTTGATAGCCGAGAGAAAGTGGCTGGCGAGTGTTGTGGCCGTACGCGGTTCAAAGATCACGGGTAGGGGACAGCTTTCGATGGGGGATGCGCCGAGGCGGCGCACAGTGCGTTCGGCGGCCTCCTTTCCAAGATCGGCGGGACTGCGCAGCATGTGCTCGTTTGGCGCTCGATGCCACGCATGATCCCGCTGCATGCCATCATTCTTGCCCGCGATCACCGAGACGGCCAGTGATGCCTCGGTTCGCGAATAGCTGCCGGAAAAGCCGTCCGATGAGGCATAGGCCACATGATATTGGCCATACGAGGATTCAGCACCATCACTGTTTGTGATGGCTGGATGTGCAAGGGCTGTTTCTTCGCACTGGAGGGCGGACTCCTTTGCGCGCTCTAGATCCCAGGGCGCTTGTATGGGGTGGGTGCGCTCCCATCGCCTCAGGCGTTCAGTGTCCGGGTGCTCGGCCCCGACAGGCGGAACCGCATCCGGATCTGCTGTGGCAAGGCGTGCCATGGCCATGGTCTGTTCGGCCAGCTCCTTCAGACCCTGGTCGCTTAAGTCATCCGTGGATGCGGTGGCAAAGGATGGACCGCTTGGCGTCATGACGAAGACGCGCAAGCCCAAACCATTGCTTTCCTTACGCTCGATGGATTCGACCATGCCTCGTCGGACGCAAATGGAGGTGGAATCAGATGCGATGATCAGCGCATCCGATGCATGGGCACCGAGGCGCTGGGCATGGTCAACGGCCTGGATGGCCAGTGATGTCAGTCGCTTGCGCGCATCGGCATAGGTTGTCGGTGCTGACTTCATTGGACTTTCGTTCCCCCGACGACAAGTTCATCGATGCGTATTGTAGGAAGTCCAACACCAACGGGAACATTCTGACCTGCCTTCCCGCATGTTCCTACACCCGGGTCAAGGGCCAGATCATTTCCGACCATTGAGACCTTTTTGAGCACCTCGTGGCCAGAACCGATCAGTGTCGCTCCCTTGACCGGAAACTGAATCTGACCATTTTCTACATAATAGGCTTCCGAGGTTGTGAAGACGAACTTTCCGGAGGTGATGTCCACCTGGCCGCCTCCGAAATTGACGGCATAGATACCTCGGTCCAGCGAGGATACGATGGACGAGGGATCCGTCTTGCCTGCAAGCATGAATGTGTTGGTCATTCGGGGGAGGACAGGATCGGCATAGGATTCACGTCGTCCGTTTCCGGTGCTTTTCATGCCCATGAGTCGAGCATTTTGTCGGTCAAGCAGGTAGCCGGTCAGGATGCCGTCTTCGATGAGCACGGTGCGTTGGGAAGGGCTTCCTTCATCGTCGATATTCAGTGATCCTCGGCGCCGGGGGAGGGTTCCATCATCGATGACCGTGACGCCCGGAGCTGCAACACGCTTGCCGAGGCGGCCGGCAAAAACCGAGGTGCCCTTGCGGTTGAAGTCGCCTTCCAGGCCATGCCCGACAGCTTCATGAAGGAGGATGCCTGGCCAGCCCGGTCCGAGCACGACGGGCATGGCTCCCGCCGGGGCTTCCTCCGCTTCCAGGTTCAACAATGCGATGCGTACGGCTTCACGGACATAGTGTTCGGCCCCACCGATATCGAGAAGCTCGGTCAGCGCAAAGCGCCCGCCACCGCCTGCAGAACCTGTCTCCCGTCTCCCTCCATCCTCGGCAATGACGGAAACGTTCAGGCGGACCAGGGGGCGGCGGTCATGACGCCATTCGCCATTCCGGCGGATGATGTGAATATCCGAGAACGAAAAAGCCAAGCTGGCAAAGACCTGCACAATGCGCGAATCCAGGCTGCGGGCAAGATCATCGATGTGCTTGAGCAGGCGTTTTCGCTCTTCCCAGGAAATGGAGGCAGCGGGATCGGTATCAGGGTACAGTCGCGACCGGATGGGCGCGGCATGAACATGCACTGGGCGCAGACAACCGCCTTCAGATGCAATGGCCCTCGCAGCCTTGACGGTTTCCAGAATGGCCTGACCTTCCAGGCGGTCCGTACAGGCATGTCCGCAGGCCTCACCCTTGATCAGTCGGATACCCACCCCCTGTTTCCGCGAGCAGGCCAGATGCTTGACCCTCCCTTCCTCAAGTGAGATGGAGGCAGCATGGCTTCGTTCGATGAAGATGTCGCCGTCGTCGACCTGGGCGGCTGCTATCTGGTCACAGGCTTGCTTAAGGATGCTCTGCTCAATGGGCAATGATGACATGTGGGGCAATCTTCACGGGAAAGCGGAATCGTCAAGTATGGTGATTAACCGGCCTCCCGAAGGTACAGGGCATTCATTCTTCTGATGATTTGCGGCAGCACATTGATTCGGGAACGATCAAGGTTCATACGCAGACGGGGAAGGTGTGCATAGGCGGCATCGTCGTTTTTTGGCCAGCCGAAGACCTGTTCGATGCAGCCGTCGGACAGCACGTCGGAGAATTCCGCATTCAGCCTTTTCAATGCGTGCTCGGAAAGCGGGTTCAGCAGGCGCAACAGGGTCAGGTGACCGACATAGCGGAAGCTGTGGTAGTTGACATAGAAGTCACGAATGTAATCAACCGCCGCATCGATGCTGTCCGTGTGCAGGATCAGGTGATTGTCATCCGGGCTGATCAGGTGGTCATGCGTCAGCCGTCTGAGCCAGGAATGGATAAAGGGCCCCCAGTAATCATCATCTGGAGCATCCAGCATGACAACAGGGATGGGCGGGTTGCGGCCAGTTTGAATCAACGTAAGCGTTTCAAACGCTTCATCAAGCGTGCCGAAGCCACCGGGGCATAGCACCACCCCGTCGCTTTCCTTGAGGAAGAACAGTTTCCGGGTAAAGAAGTACTGGCAGTAGAAATGTCGTGGAGAGCCGTCGACATAGGGGTTCGGCTTCTGCTCCAGCGGCAGGTTGATGTTGATACCGAAGGAAAAATCTCGGCCCGCTCCTTCATTGGCTGCCTGCATCAGGCCACCGCCACCGCCCGTGATCACCATGAAGCCAGCCTCCTTGAGAGCACTGCCGCATTGCCTGACATGCAAATAGCGAGGATCGGAAGGCGGGATGCGTGCAGAGCCAAACACGGAAACCTTGCGCACATTGCGATAGGGTCTGAAGACCTCGAGGCCTGAGCGGATTTCTTTCAGGATTCTGCTGACCATCTTGATGTCGGACTCGGGCTGTTCGGTTCCGACCAGACGAAGTGCTTCGGTAAGAATCAGTCGCTTGTACAGCGAATCCCCGGCGAGATCCTCGAGCAGATGCTGAGCATCTTCTTTGAGGAAATCCGGCAGCTCATCAATGAGTGGCGGTGTTCCGGGTGGGGGGCTGCTCATTTCTTCGGAGCCTCGATGACGACGTCGATGCGGCGATTCATCTCGCGTCCCTTGGCAAATTCATTGGATGCAATGGGCCGAACCTCCCCATAACCCAAGGCGCGAAGACGTGAACCATCGATACCTGCCTGTATGAGTGCATCGCGGACAGCTTCCGCCCGCTTGAGGGAGAGTTGCTGGTTCATCTTCAAATCTCCCCGGTTGTCCGTATGACCTTCGATGCGAATGGTTCGCTCACCATAAAGCTCAAGCGCCTTCTTTAGGTTTTCTATTAATTCTTTGTATTTGCTGGATATCCTGCTGGATCCTGAAGGGAACTTCAGAGCCTTGAGACGTATCAGGATTGAGCCATCTATATTGGCATAGACGTCCGCTACCTCTTTCCCGAGGATCCCCCTGAGCTGTTCCAGTCGTTTTCTTTCGAAGGTCTCGCGTTCAAGTTTGGCACGAAAGGCCTCTTTGAGCCCGGCCAGTTCCTGGCTGCTTGCCGCCAGCCATTGCTGCCGCATGGCCTCCATTTCTTCCTGATGTTTTTTTGCCAGTTGTCTGATGGCGCGCTCCCGGGCAATGCGTTCATGCTCGATCTGCCGTTTGAGGTCCTGAATGCCGGACAAAATTTCTTCTTCCGGTATGTCGGCCAGAGGATCTCGATCGTCGATGTCCATGCCGATCATTTGGGCTATTTTCAGCCTGAATTGGCGCTGATGGTCAAAAACACTTTCAAAGCTGGCCTGGTCTCGCCGCAACTCCCGCACTTTACGTGCCAGTTTCTCAGCACGTTCAGCAAGGCGAATGGCATCTGCGGGACGCGAAGGAAGCTGCTGTCTTCGGTGGGCGATGAAGTCCAGCAATTCTTGCAACTTGGCTTTCGCTGTTGCATAGGTGTGCAGGGCATAACGCTTGGCGCCCTGCGATGCGGCATGGGAGAGCATGCGCTTTGCAGCATCGGCAAGTTCAGGAAGCAGATTCTCGATGGCGCGCCGATAATGCATTTCCGCTTCTTCCGCAGCTTGTCTGCTGATGTTCAACTCGCCTTTTTCCATGGATTGGATTGCATGCTGCAGTTTTGCCTCTGCCTGCGCCCGGTGAAGGGAAACTACGTCATCAGGGGACTGGGGGCGATCCGGCAGCGTGACCAATGCTTGGTTTAAGTCATCGCGCAGGGCCAGAAGGGATGTATATCGCGAGCGAAAGGCTTTGGCCGTGTTTTTGGCCTCCTCGAATGTTCTTCTCGCCCTTTCCAGTTGTGCCGTGCTCTCGGATGGATCAACCCCATTACGTGCCTGTTCAAGCAGTGACTTTGCTTGTTGGAATACGTCTGGAGCAAACTGGGACCATCCATGTTGTTCAAATCGCTCCATGTCCAGGGACAGTTGCTCGATATCGATGTCCGCA
>RFGS01000103.1 GCA_003695905.1 Zetaproteobacteria bacterium
CGTCTGGCCATCAGCGCCGTCAACGGCGAAGCTCGATAGACGAGCACCGTCGGTACTCCCCAGAGCGCCAACTCAAGCGTCGCCGTTCCGGACACCGCAACAGCCGCATCAACCCCTCGCAATGAAAACCCGGGCTCCATCCGGTCCACAATGCAAGCCCCTAGAGAGCTTAAACCAGCCAACTGCTCCGGTGCAATGTTACCCGCCCGCGGGACAATGATGCGGGGATTGTCAGTGCGTTGTTGCAGTAATGCGGCCACATCCTCAAGCAAACCCCGATGGCGCGCAATCTCTTGGGGGCGACTGCCTGGCAACAGAGCCACCACAGGCTGCTCCTGTTCCGCGTCCACCCGCTGCCGCAACTGCTCTGGGGTCCAGCCGGTCGCACATGCATAGGCCGATGGATTCCCCACATAGGTGGCCTTCAAACCACGCGCGGCAAACCACTGCTCTTCAAAAGGGAGGATCGAGGCGATTCTGTCTTGGGATCGACGAAGACGGCGCAAACGCCAAGCCCCCCAGGCCCAGAGCTTCGGCGCAATGTACTGTATCACGGGAATCCCCATCCCGCGCAGCGATGCCCCCAGCTGCATATGAAATCCCGGAAAATCCACCAGGACCGCTACATCGGGCCGATTCCTTGTACAATGATTCAGAATATGCTGCTTGACCCGGCGGATGCGAGGGAGCGACCGAAGAACCTCGCTGATCCCCATGACATTCAGGGACTCCATGTGCTCCACGGCAACGCAGCCCTGTTCTCTCAAGGAAGGCCCAGAAATACCATAAACCTGCACGTGCGGAATCACCGCACGCAGTCTGCGCACCAAAGAGGCTGCGTGCGCATCACCGGAGGCCTCACCTGCACTGACGAATATCTTCATGAAAGCCTGTTGGCTTCCTGCTCCGACATCGCAAAAACGGAAATGCCCAATGACTCAGCCAGTTCCGAAAACAGGGCCCGCTCTATCAACAGCGTTTTCTGGGCTTCAATGCAAAGCGCTCTGCAACCCACCTCATGCATGACACGCAATGTATCCGGCCCGACTGCCGGGACATCAAAGCGAAAATCCTGTTGAGGCTTGGCCACCTTGACAACCACAGCCCCGCTCTTTTGGGCCAGCGCGCCCCCACGACGTATGGCCTCATCCGTACCCTCGATGGCCTCTACGGCCATAACGGCCTTGTCGCACACGACGACAGTCTGACCGATATCCAAGCCAGCAATGGCTTTCGCCTGCCTGAAACCAAATCGCATGTCATCAAGACATGCCTGACAGGCAGGCCCTGCAATACGCCCAGAGCCGGCAAGCATCTCCCCGGCATACCGGGTTTGCTCGATGAGCCTGATACCCTGCTCTTCAAGCAAAGAAGCGATTTCCAATAAAATCGTATCATCTCTGCGATCCTTAAGTTTCAACAGGCGCCTGACTGCCACCAGATCGGGGCGGAAATTTCGAAACAGATGCACCTTCCGAACCTTGCCAGCCATGATCACATCCTTGATGCCATGGCGCTGAAAGGCCTTGATCATGGCCCCAAGTTGACCGACATGCAGCCATGTCGTGCTGGCGACGTAATCCTCTATTTCGGGAAAGGTCTCTTCCTTGGCCGCGACACAATGCACCTCATAGCCAGCACGGGCAAGATTACGTGCCAGCTCCAGTGGAAAATGACCATAGCCGGCTATTAGCCCCAATTTGCCAGCATTCACGACCTTGACCTGCCCCCTCTCCTGTGCATGAGAACACCACGTTCGGCCTTACGGACAAAGTCGACAAGATATCGGCCCTGTTCACTCCGGATCAGGGACTCGGCCTGACTCAGGCGAGCCGCCATAGTGCCGCTTCCCTGGAAGAGAATACGGTAAATACGTTTGAGTTCTGTAATAACCTCATCATTGAACCCCCTGCGCCGCAGGCCGATCAGGTTCAGGCCACTCAGACCCGGCTGATATCCTCCCGAGACCAGACAAAAAGGCGGCACATCCTTGGTCGGCCCACACATCCCACCCACCATGGCAAACTTGCCAATGCGCACAAACTGATGCACTGCGCACAGACCGCCGAGAATAGCTCCATCCTCCACCGTGATGTGACCGGCTAGCGTTGCGCAATTGGCCATGACAATCTCATTGCCGAGACAACAATCATGGGCGACATGTGTGTAGGCCATGAGCAGATTGCGATGACCAATACGAGTGACCATACCCCCGCCTTCAGTCCCCAGATTGATGGTCACATTCTCACGTATCGTATTGTCATCACCGATCACCACCTCTGAAGGCTCGCCATGATATTTCAAATCCTGGGGCTGCTGACCAATGGAAGCGAAAGGAAAAAAACGGTTGCGCGCCCCGATGGTGGTCCTCCCTGCAACGACAACGTGGGACATCAGCTCAGTACCGGGTCCGATGCACACCTTAGGGCCAACAATGCAATAGGGCCCGATTTTTACATCATCCGCCAGCTCGGCGCGGGCATCAACGATGGCCGTGGGATGAATCTGGCGACTCATGCATCATCCCGAGGGATCAGCGTGGCCATAAGGACACCCTCGCACACGAGATCCCCATCCACACTGGCCTCGCCCTTCAAACGCCACATGAGCCCTCTCTGACGCAAGACGCTCATATCAAAGATCACTTGATCACCTGGTCGCACTGGCCTGCGAAAACGCACGCCATCAATGCCCGTGAAGTAAACCAGATAGTCGCGCTCATCCTCGACAGATTCGAAGGCCAGCACACCGCCTGCTTGGGCCATGGCTTCAACAAGAAGAACACCGGGCATCACAGGATGACCAGGGAAATGCCCGTTGAAATGCGGCTCATTGATGCTCACGTTCTTCAGGGCACGGATCGATTTGCCCTTCTCCATTTCGAGAACACGGTCAATCAAGAGGAATGGGTAGCGGTGTGGAAGCCGCTGCATGATTTCATCAATGGACAACATGAATGCTTACCCCGGCCTTAAAATTATCGTAACTGTTTCACCAGCGCAGGAAGTCGCTGAAGGACAGCACTGACCCGGAGCCACAATCGGTGCGGCATGGCGGGAATTCCAGCATAGGTACCCGGACCCAAATCGCTCGCAACACCCGACTTCGCAGCCACCTTGACTCCAGGGGCAATATGGATATGCCCAGCAAACCCCACCTGTCCACCTACCTGGCAACCGGCGCCAATGGTGGTCGAACCAGAGATGCCGACCTGGCTGGCCATGATGCTTCTTGCTCCAATGCGAACATTGTGGCCAACCTGAATCTGATTATCCAGTTTTACGCCAGCCTCGATAACCGTATCCCCCAGCGCACCACGGTCAATACAGGTATTGGCTCCGATCTCCACATCATCCTGTAACACGACACGCCCTGTCTGGGGAATCTTCAAGTGCTCTTTGCCGGTCCATGCATAGCCAAAACCATCTGAACCAATGATGGCTCCAGCCTGCAAAATCACGCGGTCGCCAAGCTGCGAACCATCCTCGATGACCACGTTCGCATGAATGATGCAATCCCGACCGATGCGCACTCCATGACCAATGACCACACCGGCACCGATGATTGAGCGGTCGCCGATTGCAACCTCTGAACCGATCACAGCATGAGCCCCGATATCGACATGTTCGCCCAGCTTGGCGGTCTCATGGACAACGGCCGTGGCATGAACATGTCCGCGTCCTTTGGGTAGAGGATGAAAATGCCGCTGCAACAAACCGAAGGCCAAGTACGGATCCCTGACCTTGATCATGGGACGCTTGCTCGACTGCGCATCCTTCTCATTGATGAGAACAACCCCAGCACGGCTTGATGCTAGCTGGGATCGATACTTCGAATTGGCAAGAAACGAAGCTTCGGATGGACCGGCATCGGTCAGCGTATTGACACCTTGGATGCTGGATTCCGGATCTCCAGCGATCAGCTCTCCATCCACTAGCCGTGCGACTTCCGCCAGCGTCAGCACTCGATTGGGCGACATCGATCAGTTCTTGTCGAGCATCCTCGTGATCTCGGCCGTGATATCGTGCTTTGGATCAGCGTAAAGCAATACGGGCTGGCCGAAGATATAATCATAATGTCCGTTCTTCCCGAATTCCTTGATAACCCGCTGGAATTTCGAGCCCACGGTCATATCGAGACGATTCTTTTCCCCAGCCAATTCGTCCTTCGCATCCTGCATCATGCGGGAAAACTGTTTACGCATTTCCTTGATCTCATTCTGCCGCTTTTCCATCACATCGGGCGACATGGCCATTGACTGGCTCAACAGATCCTTCTCGGCCTGCTCGATTTTCTTGCGCAAGGCATCGAGTTCCTTTTGCTTCTTGGCCTGCAGGGCCTTGAGCTTCTTGATCCCTGCCTGATAGGCCTGCGTGTTCTCCACAGCACTTTTGACATCCACATAGGCGATCTTCAGGCCCTCCGCCATGGCGGTCTGGACTGAGAACACTGCAAACACCCCAGCTGCAAGAAACCAAGATTTGACCTTTAACATATCAACAACTCCTATTTTCCAACAAGCTGCAAATCAATCAGAAATTCGCTCCGATCGCAAACTCGAACTGTCGCTTGATGTCCCCCGGCTGGGTCCGGACAGGAAAGCCCCAAACAAACCCAAGCGGGCCAAGTGGAGACATCCACTCAAAGCCCCAGCCCAATGAGACACGCATTTTACTCATTGAAAAGCGTTCCGTCACGTTGATTGTTTTCGCACCAACCGTGGCCGATGCGTGTCCCCAGACCATGCCGGCATCCGCAAAAAGAACCCCGCGGAATCCGGCCGTACGCATACCGGGCACGGGAAAAAACAGGTTCATGGCCGCCACGATGGAGCGGTCGCCGCCAACAGGCTCCCCAGTCACGGGATCGCGCAACGAGATGCCATAGGAATCAAAACCACGCACGGTTCCAACACCCCCCAGGGAATAACGGCGATTGAGAGGAAGATTCTTTCCTTTCAACGGGCGGATGACGCGACCCTCAATTCTGGGGGCGAGGGTAAATTCATTCTCATCACCAAAGGAAGCATAAGCGGCCGCCGAGGCAAAACCTTCCCAGAAGCGGTTCTTCCCCCCAACCCCGGCATAGTTCAGGCCAATTTGATCAAAGGTTCCAGATGTTGGAGCAAGCACCGAATTCCGCGTGTCGTAACTCAACGACTGAAAAACCATGCCCGTGGTCTGCTTCCCTGCCTGGGCCTGCAACAGAATGGATGCCCCTTTGGGAATGTTGCGCAGATCCGTGCTCTCAAAGTTATAGCCCAGGCCATAGGTCAGGTGCTCAGTCAGCGGAATACCGAAACTCAGCGATGCTCCAGATGAGATCGAATCATAGCTTGTGAACTGTTGCAGGCGATTGTCATTGCGGTAACCACTAAGCGTGGCCGATACATCCTGACCAAAGAAATAGGGGTCCGTGAAGGCCATCTGGAAGTTCTGCGTCTTGGCGCCGAAAGTTCCATTGATGCTGGCCTGATAACCAAGACCCAGCACATTCTTCTCATTCAGTTTGGCCTGGATGAAGGCCTTCTCCAGCTGGGAATAACCAATGCCAAATGAGAAAGAGCCACTTTTCTTCTCCGTGACATCAAAGCGAAGCTTTGTCTTCTTGTCCGAGGATCCCTTGGGCTTGGCCACACGCACATCCTCGATGTACTCAATACGCTTCAAGCGTTCCTTGCTACGCCGAACTTGGCTGGCCGCATAGCGCGCTCCCTCATCCTGACGGAGCTCACGGCGAAGAACCTCATCGTTGGTCGTTTCATTGCCAGCAATCTCTATGCGCTCGACATAAACCTCCCTGCCCTTCTGAATGTCAAATGTGATATCGACGATGCGCTTGTCGATATCACGATGAAACAATGGGGTAATCGTCGCAAAGGCATAGCCCTCATCGCCCACGCGCTCAGTTAGCTTTTGCAGTGACACACGGAGATCATTCAGGGAATACACATCACCTGATTGAAATTCGATGAGTTCACGCAAGGTCTCCTCATCAGGAATGAGATCACCCTGCAGCTTGATCTGTCCAATCGTGTATCGCGGCCCTTCATGAATGGAATAGGTCAGGTCAAAGCCAGACTTGTCAGAGCTCAACCGCGTGGTTGTCGATTCAACCCGAGCATCCACAAAACCACGGTTCTGGTAGTACTGCTCAATCATCTGCACGTCCCCGGCAATGCGTTTGCGATCAAAAATGTCCCGGTCCGTGATCCAAGTAGCCAGGCTTTGCTCCCGCGAAACGATCGTCGAGCGCAGCGTCCGATCGTCCACCTCCCTGTTCCCAATGAAGTGAATGCGCCGTATATGCGTCTTCATGCCTTCGTCGACGATGATGCTGACATTGACACGCCCTTCTTCAGCGGCCGGCTTGGCGTCAACGCGCACGGCAACCTGATAATAGCCTTTTTTCAGATAGCCCTTGCGAATGGTATCGATATCGGCGCGGACATTGGCTGGGCTGAAGATCTGGCCCGGCTTCAGTCTGAGCCTGAGACTTAGATCCTTGTCGCTGACCTCATCGTTTCCCTCGATATCCACATTGGCGATGAGCGGATATTCCTCCACATGATATTCCAGGACGACGCCATTCGCCTTGCGATGACCGATAACCTTCACATCAGAAAAGAAACCTGTCTCGTAAATAGCCTTCACATCGCGGCTGATGCTCCGGCGATCTACGAAGTCCCCTTTCTTCACACTGATTTTGTCCAGCACCGTTTCTTTCTCGATATAACGGTTGCCGGACACCTCGATGCCTGTCACGCGCAGCTGTTCAATGCCATCATCTGCCTTCACCTGCATGCCCATCGTGAAGAAGGCAGATACAAGCAACGTCAAGCAGGTGATCCTTTTCAATGCATTCATATGCTTCAAACCCCTATTCCCTGAACAGCCGGGCAATATCGTTATAGAAGGCAAAGACCATGAGCAGCACGATCATAAAAATACCCACAGCCTGCGTCCATTCCATCGTGCGTCGTGAAAGCGGTCTGCCCCGCAACCCTTCGATAGCCAGATACATCAAGTGCCCGCCATCAAGCACCGGCACGGGCATCAGATTGAGCACTGCAAGATTAACCGAAATCAAGGCCAGAAACGAAAGAAAAGAGACGACTCCCATTTCAGCCGTCTTCCCTGCCAGTTGAGCGATGGCAATCGGACCGCCAAGATTTTCGGGCGATATAGCGGAAGAAATCATCTTGCCGATCACTTTCACCGTCAGGGCTGTCATGTCCCATGTTCGTTCCAGTCCGTAGAAGAAGCCATCCAGCAGACCCATGCGATAGACCTCGGATGGATGCATGGCCTTTGCCGCCAGCCTCACACCAATACGAACCTTCCCTTCCTCGTCAGACTGCGGCAACAGAGTGAAACGCATCATAGTTTCTTCGCGCATGACACCTATGCTCATGGGCTTGTTTTCATGCTGCTGAACCTGATGGATGAACACTCGAACACTATGAACGGGCTGCCCATCAACCTCGCGAATCACATCTCCTTCCTGCAGACCGGCAAGCGCAGCCGGCGAGCCGGCCATGACACCATCAACGATGATCTGGACACCCGGTGATATACCGACCCATTCATCAGCCACATTTACCAGCAGCGGATCCCGCTTCCCTCTGGGAACATCCAGGGTCAACATCTTCAGCCCACCATCGCGCAACACGCCCAGATGGATCTGGTGGCCGACATGACGCCTGAGCTCCTCTTCCACCTCCTGCCATGAGTGGATCTGCACATCTTCGACCTGCACAATCCGATCATCGGCCATCAGACCCGAACGGGCGGCTGGAGATGCCGGATACACATCACCGACAACAGGAGGCATGACCTGCTGGCCAATCCAGGCGATGAGCATATAAGCAAAAATCGCAAACAGAAAATTGAAAGCTGGCCCTGCGAAGGCGATCAAGGCCCGTGACCAAACCGGCTGGGCGTTGAAGGCCCGCTTTCGCTCGCCTTCGGTCAGTCCATCCAATTCATCGGTCTCCCCGGGTTGTTCACCGAACATCTTCACATATCCACCCAAGGGGATGGCTGCAATAACATACGTCACCTCGCCATCCTTGCTCCGCCATGAAAAAATGGAGGGGCCGAATCCAATGGAAAACTTATCAACGCGTACCCCAAGCCTGCGGGCAGCCAGAAAATGACCGTACTCATGTACGGCGACCAACGTGGCGATGGCAACCACGAAGGCCAAGGAGGTATGCAGGATATCAGCCACCACAGAGCTCCCGAGCACGTCGCCTGGCTTCAGCATCCAGCGACCACACAGCATCAAAATCCTGGACATTGCATCGTTCGGTCACGGCCAAAACCTGTTCAACGACCTGAACGATGTCGGTGAATCTGATCTGCATGTTTCTGAACGCGGCATTGGCTTCCTCATTGGCTGCATTAAAGGCAATGGCCAGAGAATCTTCCCCTTCCAGCACATGACGCACCAACCGCATGGCAGGAAAGCGATGAAGATCCACCGCCTCAAAATGAAGTCTTGAAAGGGATGAAAGGTCCAACTCCTCGATTCCAGACGTAAGTCGCGGGCTGCTTTGCAGGGCATAGGCAATCGGCATGCGCATATCCGGCATGGCCATCTGAGCCAGAACCGAACCGTCGACAAACGAAACAAGCGCATGGACGATGCTTTCCGGATGAATGATCGCATCGAGCTGATCGGGATGGGCATCAAAGAGCCAGCGCGCCTCGATCAATTCGAGCGCCTTGTTCATCATCGTGGCCGAATCCACGCTAATCTTGGCTCCCATGCTCCAGTTGGGATGTGCCACGGCCTGTTCGGGCGTAACATTCTTCAGGCTCTCCGGATCTCTGGTACGAAATGGCCCACCAGATGCCGTCAGAATCATCTTCGTCACCGAAGCCCTGGGCTGACCACGCAAAGCTTGGTGGACGGCAGCGTGTTCCGAGTCGACCGGCACCACTTCGGCTCCGCAACGCCTCGCCTCATGCATGAACAGCCGGCCAGCCGTCACCAAGCATTCCTTATTGGCCAACGCCACACGCTTGCCAGCACGCACGGCAGCCATGGTTGCAGGAAGACCAGCAGCCCCCACCATGGCTGCAACAACGATTTCAGCATGAGCCGAGCCAGAAATCTCAACGGCTGCATCCATACCAGCCAGCACAGACACTTGTCCAGCCAGTCGGTCCGACAGCATTCTAGCCGCCTCCAAATCGGTCATGACGACGATCTCCGGCCGCAGCAGACGGATAAGCTCCATCATCTTTTCCACATTGCGGTGGCCTACGAGGGCATGAGCAGTAAATTTGTCTGGGTGCCGGCTGATGACATCGGCCGTGTTCGTGCCAATGGACCCGGTCGCGCCAAGGATAACCACGCGCTTCACGATGAACTCCATACGAGATAGGTGACAGGAACGGCTACTGTGATCGCATCGATACGATCCAAGATGCCTCCATGGCCTGGGAGCAAAGAGCCGCTGTCCTTGACGCCCAGCATGCGCTTGAGCGCTGACTCCGCAAGGTCACCGAGAACACCCGCGACAATGGTCAGCAAGGCCAGGCCCAAAGCCAACATGCCGGTCGCGACATGCCAGAATTGCAACAACAAGAGCATGACCAGGCTACCGGTGAGCACCCCGGCGACCAGCCCCTCAATGCTCTTTCCGGGACTGATCGGCGCACACAGCTTGTGATGCCCATAAAGCTTCCCGGCCACATAGGCAGCCACATCAGAGCACCATACCCCAAGGCACGAACTGGCAATCAGCAACCATCCCGTCTGATCTGCATGGCCGCTGGCCACCGCCCAGGCCAGGAGCATCAACCAAGCACTCATCCATGACACGCCAAGCCATACAGAGAAATCAACCACCTGCAAACGGCAAATCATCACATGCAGAAACAACCAAACCAGCATCATCAGTGGCAGCGGCAAAAGAGTAGACTGGAAGATTGCCCAGCCTGCAGCCACCCCCCCGCTGATGAGATAAGCCCACCTTCCTCCAACAGGGGCCATACCCAGAAGCTCCCACAAGGATAGTGTGAAAAGAACAACGAGAATCAGGGAGAAAAAAGGCTCGGGCAGATAAACATACCAGAGCACGACCCCCAACAGCAGCGCAATGGCTGTGAGCGTCCGTTGTACCCATTCACTCATTGCAATTGCTCACTAATGCGACCGAACCTTCGCTCCCTGGAGGCGAAATCATCCAGAGCACGCCGAAGATCAGCCTGGCTGAAGTCAGGCCAATAGACATCGAGAAAACAAAGCTCGGCATAGGCTGCATCCCAGAGGTGAAAATTGGATATGCGCTTCTCACCCCCTGTTCTGATAATCAGATCAACAGGGGCGAGATCCGCGCGCCAGAGAAAGTTGCGAAAGCCATCAACGGTCAGTCCATCAAGCGCAGATGCAGGATCCGGCTGATCCAGGGCCCATGCCAGTACCTTTCGGACACCGGCCAGAATTTCCTGCTGCCCGCCATAACTCAGACAAAGAACCAGATCAAAACGATCACAATGAGCCGTTTGCTCACAAGCGCGGAGTATCGCTTTCCTGGCTTCGTCGGGCAGACTCTCCACCTCGCCAAGGAGACGCAGCCTGACTCCACCCTCAATCATCTCACCAACCATGGATCGAGCCATGATCTTCAGCAGCTGCATCAGCGCCCTGACTTCATAGCCCGGTCGCTCCCAGTTCTCGGTGGAAAAAGCATACAAGGATAACTGTTTAATACCTGCATCAATCGACCAGCGCACCACATCACGCACCACCTGGGCCCCTCTGCGGTGCCCTTCCACGCGAGGCAGCCCACGCTGTTTTGCCCATCTCCCGTTGCCATCCATGATGATGCCAACATGTCTGGGAGTGCGGGCTTCAACAGCCGATGTCTTGTCAGCCATTAGAGCGTGAGGATTTCTTTTTCTTTGTGCGCGACGATTTCGTCTACTTCCGCGATGTACTTGTCCGTTATCTTCTGAATCCTGTCCTGAAGACGCCGACTCTCATCTTCAGAGAGCCCTTCATCCTTGACGCGACGTTTGACCTCGTCATTGGCATCGCGACGAATGTTGCGAATGGATATCTTCGCCTTTTCACCGATGGCGTGCACATGCTTGACCAGCTCACGCCTGCGCTCTTCCGTAAGTTCGGGAAGAACGATACGCACGACTTCACCATCATTCGATGGGTTTAGCCCGAGATCCGAGGCCTGGATAGCCTTCTCGATGGGCCCCAGCATGGTCTTTTCCCACGGAGTAATCACCAGCATTCTGGGCTCGGGAACACTGATGTTGCCCACCTGATTGATGGGCACCATCGACCCATAATACTCAACCCGCACATGATCAAGCAGTGCGGCATTGGCACGACCCGTTCGAACTGTAGCCAGTTCGGCCCTCAGGGCCTGTATGGACTTTTGCATTCGCTTCTCGATCTGCTCAGCCATTGCTCTCCTCCCTGACAATCGTGCCCACCGGCTCCCCAGAAACAACCCGTCGGATCTCACCGGTCTTCGTCACATCGAAAACCACGATGGGCATCCCATTGTCACGGCACAGAGACATTGCCGTGGCATCCATGACACCCAACCTTTTGCTCAGGGCCTCGGTGAACGTCAATGATTCATACCGTCGGGCATCCTTATGTGTCTTTGGATCAGCCGTGTAAATGCCATCAACCTTTGTCCCCTTCAGCACAACCTCGGCCTGAATCTCCATGGCTCTGAGGCTGGCTGCTGTATCTGTCGTAAAATAGGGATTACCGGTCCCGGCAGCAAAGATCAAGATGCGGCCTTTTTCAAGATGGCGTATGGCCCTCCTCCGAATGTAGGGTTCGGCCACCTCACGGATATGCAGTGCTGAGATCACGCGCACCTGTTCGCCCAGACGCTCGATGGCATCCTGCAAGGCAATTGCATTCATGACCGTGGCCAACATGCCCATGTAATCTGCACTGGCCCGGTCCATGCCGGAAGCCGTTCCATTCATGCCCCGAAAGATATTGCCGCCCCCAATGACGATGGCCAGCTCAACCCCGGCCCTGCGGACCTCGACCAGCTCATTTGCCAACCGATTGATGGTCTTTGGCTCGATGCCAAAGGCTGCATCTCCCATCAGAACCTCGCCCGAGAGCTTCAGCAGAACACGTCGATAACCGCCGCGCGTCATCGTGGATTGAGTCTGGCCAGTCATACTCCGTTATCTACCCCTTGATCTGGGCCGCCACCTCTGCAGCAAAGTCCTCTTCTTTCTTCTCAATACCCTCGCCCAAAGCATAGCGTTCCATAGCCACGACCTGGGCATCGCCAAGGGCCTTGCCAACCGACACATCGGTATCCATGACAAAGGGCTGTTCGAGGAGACAAATCTCGGAGAAGAACTTGTTCAGTTGGCCCTGCACAATCTTGTCGATGATAGCTGCCGGCTTGCCGCTGGCCTGGGCGCGTTCGCTCAATACAGCCTTTTCGCGCTCAATCACCTTTTCCGGCACGTCATCACGCTTGATGTAGCGGGGATTGGCTGCCGCGACATGCATGGCCACACCCCTGGCCAGGTTTTCATCGACATCACCACTGATGCCGACCAACACGCCGATTTTCCCTGCGCCATGGACATAGGCAGCCACGGTGCCATGCTCCACTTCGATGCATCTGAAACGACGCAGTGTCATGTTCTCCCCAATGGTCGCAATCAGCTGGGCTAGCGCTTCCTCAACCGTGTTCTCGCCATCGAAATCCAGGGCCTTGAGCGCTTCGAGATTATCGGGTTTGCGCTTGAGGATGAGATCAGCCAGTGCATTAACAAACGAAGTAAACTTCTCGTTCTTACTGACAAAATCCGTTTCAGCATTGACTTCGACAATGACACCGGCCTGTCCAGCCGACTTGGCCAGCACCATGCCTTCTGCCGCGATGCGACCAGCCTTCTTCGATGCTGCGGCAAGACCTTTTTTGCGCAGCAGATCCACTGCGGCATCAAAATCGCCACCTGCCTCCGTCAATGCCTTTTTGCAGTCCATCATGCCTGCTCCGGTCAACTCCCGGAGCTTTTTTACATCTGCAGCCGTGATTTGGCTCATGATTTCATATCCTCCAATCTCGTACTCATTAATTCCAATGGATTCGCTATGAGAATCAGGAAGCAGAGCCCTGCTCCACCTGCGATTCTCCTTCAACGACTTCCGATTCTTCAGTGGCTGCGGCCATGGCCTCGACAATGTCTTCACCTTCCTCGGCATGCTCTAGGGCCCAGGCCTCTGCACCCTCAATCAGGGCATCAGCAATCTTCGAGCAGAACAACCGAACGGCGCGGATCGCATCATCATTGCCCGGAATCACGTAATCGATGCCGGTCGGATCGCAGTTTGAGTCGACAACGGCAACGACAGGAATGCCAAGCTTCTGAGCTTCTTTGACAGCCAGCTCTTCCTTGCGAATGTCGATAACAAAAAGGCAGTCTGGCAGCTTGATCATGTCCTTGATGCCGCCCAGTGAACGCTCCAATTTGTCTAATTCACGCTGCAGCCGCAGTGCCTCCTTCTTGGTCAGCAGCTCGAACACGCCTTCTTCCTTCTGCCGCTGCAAGTCCTTCATCTTGCGGACAGACTGCTGCACGGTCGAGAAATTCGTCAGTGTTCCCCCAAGCCAGCGATGGTTCACATAGAATTGACCCGCGCGAAGAGCTTCTTCCTTGATCGCATCACGAGCCTGGCGCTTGGTGCCCACAAACAGAACCTTGCCCCCTGCGGCTGAAAGCTCGCGCATGAACTCATAGGCTTCATTAGCAAGCCGAAGGGTCTTCTGAAGATCGATAATGTGGATACCGTTGCGTGAACCGAAGATGTATGGCGCCATTTTCGGATTCCAACGGCGCGTCTGGTGCCCGAAATGAACACCGGCTTCCAGCAATTGCTTCATCGTGAATTGAGACATGTCAGTAAATCCTCCAGTTGTTCTTTCCTCCACCGCTCAAACCCCATGCCGGGGCACAATGGATGAGCGGTGCGCGAATTTGCCCTTGCGGGCGGCGCGGTTTCTAACGAAAGCGAAGTTGCATGGCAAGGAAATTCTCCTCCCCAAATCAGGATGACATGGCCCAACCAATGAGCAAATCCGACAGCCCCATGACGACAGGCCCGATGGTGTGCTGCAGAACACCTGAAATCAAAAGCAACACGATAATCAGAAAGCCATATGGCTCGACGCGAGACAACCTGTAAGACCAAGTCCCCGGCAGCAGTCCGACCGCCACCCGCCCCCCATCCAGTGGAGGCAGGGGAATGAGGTTGAAAACGCAAAGCACGATATTGATCAGAATCGATGCCTGACACATGAGAGCGATCGGCTCAATGAACCAGCGTGCCTCGGACGGCAGAAGGAGCACCATCCACAGCAACAAGGCCGAAAGCAAAGCCAGCAGCACATTGGTTGCCGGCCCGGCAAGTGCCACCCAAACCATGTCACGCTTGGGATGCCTGAGCTTTCTGAAGTTTACGGGTACCGGTTTCGCATAACCGAAAAGAAACGGCGATCCCACTACAACCAGCAGCAACGGAATCAACAACGTTCCCACTGGATCGATATGCTTGATCGGATTCAGGGTCAGTCGCCCCAACCAACGCGCCGTATCATCACCCAGCCGATCCGCCACCCAGCCATGAGCCACCTCGTGAAGCACAACAGCCAACACGACGGGCAAGGCCCAGATACTGATTCCCTGAATAATCTGGGCAATATCCATCAGCTATTACTCCCACAATGAATGCAGGATCACGTGCGCCTAAGCTGGCCCAGATCGCGAACAGCCCCGCGATCGGCCGATGTCGTAAGAGCCGCATAGGCCTGCAATGCCTTGGAAACCTCACGCTTCCTACTTACTGGCTGCCAAGCGCTTTCACCCAGCGACTCCATGGCAACCCGACGCCGCTCAATCTCCTCGTCGGGCACGCGTAGCTCAATGCACCGGTTGGGGATATCGATCGCAATCCAATCGCCCTCTTCCACGAGAGCAATCACGCCGCGCTCAGCAGCTTCGGGAGAGACGTGGCCAATTGAGAGCCCTGAAGTTCCCCCTGAAAAACGACCATCCGTCAGCAGGGCGCAGGACTTGCCGAGCCCCTTGGACTTGAGATAGGAGGTCGGATAGAGCATCTCCTGCATACCGGGACCTCCTTTCGGTCCCTCGTATCGTATGACGACTACATCCCCCGGCTGGATCCGATCATTCAGGATGGCCTGCACCGCATCTTCCTGTGACTCGAAAACACGTGCCGGGCCCTCAAACGTCCATATGGATTCGTCCACACCAGCCGTTTTAACGATACAACCCCGCTCGGCGATGTTGCCATAAAGAACAGCCAGCCCCCCATCACTGGAGTAGGCATGTTCAACATCGCGAATGCATCCCTGGGCCCGATCCAAATCAAGGGATCTGTAACGTTCAGCCTGGGAAAACGGTTCTTGGGTCGGGATGCCGCCCGGAGCCGCACGATAAAAGTGATACGCATCCTCATTGCCCGGCTTCATGACATCCCAATGCTCGATGGCATTGGCCAGGGTTGTCGCATGCACGGTTGGCACATGCGAATGAATAAGACCAGCACGATCAAGCTCGGCCAGGATGCCAAACACACCGCCGGAACGGTGAACATCCTCCATATGATAGTGCGGCACGGCTGGAGCAACCTTGCAAAGATTCGGCACCTTTCGGCTGAGGCGGTCGATATCCTTCATCGAGAAATCAACTCCGGCCTCCTGCGCACAAGCAAGCAGATGCAAAACAGTGTTCGTACTGCCTCCCATGGCAATATCAAGCGCCATGGCATTCTCGAAAGCCTCAAAACTGGCGATTGTTCTGGGCAGCACCGAGGCATCCTCCTGTTCATACCAGGCCTTGGCATTTTCGACAATCAGCCGCCCGGCCTGCAGGAAAAGCTCACGACGGTCGGCATGAGTGGCCACCAGGGTCCCGTTGCCAGGCAAAGCGAGCCCCATGGCCTCCACCAAACAGTTCATTGAATTGGCCGTAAACATGCCCGAACAGGAACCACATGTCGGACAGGCAGAACGCTCAACAGCCGCAACCGTTTCATCCGTCTCATCAGGATCCGCAGCCATGACCATCGCATCAACCAGATCGAGATGCATTTCCCTGTTGCTCAGGGTCACCTTGCCAGCCTCCATGGGCCCACCCGATACGAAAATGGCTGGAATATTGAGCCGCAAGGCGGCCATGAGCATGCCCGGAGTGATTTTATCACAATTGGAAATGCATACCATGGCATCGGCACAATGGGCATTCACCATGTACTCCACTGAATCGGCGATGATCTCTCGACTGGGCAGTGAATAGAGCATGCCACCATGCCCCATGGCGATGCCGTCATCAATGGCGATGGTATTGAACTCCTTGGCCACGCCACCAGCAGCCTCGATCTCTCGTGCCACCATCTGACCAAGATCCTTCAGGTGGACATGTCCGGGCACAAACTGAGTAAACGAATTCACGACGGCGATGATCGGTTTATCGAAATCCCCATCCTTCATGCCGGTCGCGCGCCAAAGCGCTCTTGCTCCGGCCATGTTGCGTCCATGGGTTGTGGTGCGTGAACGGTATGCTGGCATGGATCAGCCTCCTCAGGCAGTCATTGGTGACGCGCAATCTAGCGAATCTTCCTACCGCATGCACGGGCGACATTCGGCAACCAACCCCTGGCCAAAGCTAGATGCATCAGACGAGAGGTTTGGATGCCACGTAGCATATCCTTCCTTGAGGGCAGTGTGGCGGCGCTGAA
>RFGS01000104.1 GCA_003695905.1 Zetaproteobacteria bacterium
CCCTGTGAATCAAGTAAAGGAGGTCAACAGCATCCACATGAAAAGCTTGAAAGGAATTTTCCTGCTGATCGTGGCCAACCTCATGGTCTTTCTGACGCTGGTCATTTCCGGCAACCTACTCATTCACTTCGTGTTGCCTGCATTCGGCATCGATGTGCGTGGGACATTTGCCAGCTACCAGTTCGCTTGGGCCATGGTGTTCGGCTTCGGTGGAGCGTTCATCTCCCTGCTGATGTCAAAAAGCATGGCCAAACGCATGTACCGAATGCAGCAGGTTATCGAGCCTGTCACGCCAAAGGAGCGACTGGTCTTCAACACGGTCAAGGAACTTGCCGCTCGCGAGGGCATTCGTATGCCTGAGGTTTGGGTTTACTGGGATGACACCCCCAATGCCTTTGCAACCGGGCCCACGCGAAACAATGCCATGATCGCCGTTTCCTCCGGTCTTGCCACGCAAATGAGCGACGATGAGTTGCGCGCCGTACTGGCACATGAGATGGGTCACATTGCCAATGGAGACATGGTCGCCACGACGCTGCTCCAAGGCATGATGAACACCTTTGTATATTTCCTGGCCAGCATCATTGCCCGCATCGTCGCCAGTGCAGGATCCCGCGACGGCGAAATGAACTATGGCCTCTATTTCATCGTCAACATGACGCTGCAGATCTTGCTTTCGATATTGGCCATGATCGTCGTCTGCTGGCATTCCCGGCGGCGCGAATTTCGCGCTGATGCCTATTCGGCCAGGGCATACGGCGCTGATTCCATGATTTCCGCTCTGCAGCGGCTGGCTGCATTGAGTCAGCCGGAGGAACAGCCGGCGCTGGCCACGCAGGATGCGCTGGCGACATTGAAAATCAGCGGTGGCTTTTCCGGCCTGTTCGCCACGCATCCTCCCATCGATCAACGCATCGCCGCCCTGCGGGAAAGCGTCTCTCGAAAATAATCGCGCTCAGATTCGCTGCGGGTACCCATGCCTGTCCCTGATCCAACCCTGTTCTTGTCGGGGTTGATCGCAGGTATGGGCGCCGGCTGCTTGGGCGGGCTTCTTGCCGGTCTGGCCGGACTTGGCGGGGGAGTGATTTATGTCCCCTTGTTTCTCATTGCCCTGTCCGGCCGCAATGCCCCCCTTGCCTTGCCGATCTTCGCCAGCCTTGTTGCCGTAGCCATGACCTCATGGCTCTCTGCACGTTCCCACTGGCGACTTGGCCACATCGACTTAGCCACGTTGCGGCGCCTTGCCCCTTCTCTGATCGCTGGCGCGATTCTCGGGCTGTGGTTCACGCTACATACCCCTGACATCCTGATGCTGCTTTTTCTTGGTCTGCTCAACACCTGGCTGGCTTGGGACTGCGGGCAAAAACGCGAACCATCACCAAAGGCGTGCAGCAGCTGGCTGGGCCTGCCAATCGGCTATATATCTGCATCTCTTGGCATCGGTGGCGGCACCATGCTCATCCCCCTGCTCAGGCGACATCTCGAACTGAGACAAGCTGTGGGCACGACCACGGCGTGCACTCTCACGATGGTCCCCGTGACGATCGGCGTCAACCTGCTACTGGAGCCAGCATGGCGTGCGCTTCTCGCTCAGCATGCACCCTTTCTGTTCGGAGCCTGGTTGGGTTTGGTCCTGGTCGCCTCCCACATGGCAAAATTTGGGGCCAGTTTGCACAAGCGCTACGATGAGAAAACCATACGTGCCCTCATGAGAATCCTGTATGCGACGTTGGCCATGCTCTGGTTCGCTGCTGCCGTTGAAAGAATCTCAGGCTAGCGGGCTGCCCGGCCGCTGCCACGGCAATTTTCCCTTCGATTCGATGGCCACGCGCTGAACGACTCCAAGTGCCACAAGCATGGTCATCAATGCTGATCCGCCATAACTGACAAAAGGCAACGGCACCCCAACGACTGGCAACAGACCCGAAACCATTCCAATGTTCACGCTGACGTAGAGCAGGAAGATGGAAGCCATACCCAGGCAGAGCATCGATCCATATCGACTGGATGCCTGGGATGCAATCGCAATCAGCCGAAAAATGAGCAGGGTATACAAACTCAACAGCAGCACAACGCCAGCCAGCCCTGCTTCCTCGGCAAGAACGGAGAAGATGAAGTCCGTATGTTGCTCAGGAAGAAAATGCAGCCGAGCCTGCGTGCCCTGCAAAAAGCCCTTGCCCAGCAGCCCACCTGAACCAATGGCGATGCTTGATTGAATGACATGATATCCAGCACCCAACGGATCAGACTGCGGATCAAGAAAGGTAAGAACACGCTGGCGCTGATAATCGTGCATGAAATGCCAGAACACCGGCGCAGCGGCAATGGCTGCCAGCATCGTCCCCAGGAGAACCCGCCATCGCAAACCAGCAGCAATGAGCACTCCAGTTGAGCTGAAAATAAGCACCAGCGTCGTTCCAAGGTCGGGCTGTATCACGATAAGCGCCGAAGGCAGCGCAATAAGGACAACTGCCACCAACAAATGCCTCCAATTGTTTGCCTCACGGGAGGCAAACCAGTGGGCCAGAACGAAAATCAGCGCCCATTTCATGAGCTCCGAGGGCTGCATGGAAAACAGTCCCAGGCTCAACCATCTGCGCGCCCCCATATGTATCTCACCAACGAGTGGCACAGCGGCCAAAAGCAACAGCGCAATCGCATACAAGGGCCAGCTTGCCAACCCAAGAAACCGCAGAGGCACAAAACAAATACCGAACATGAGCGTGAGACCAGCCAGCCAAACCATACCCTGCTTGTACAAGAGGGCGTGATCACCCTGATACACGGCTGCATACAGGGTGGTCAAACCGACAGCAGCCAGCCCCAACAGAGCCAAGATCAGCCATTTATCCAGCCCCCTCCATACTTGGCGGATCAAAGCTCGTTCTCCCTGGCAGCCAGAGCGCGAATCACGGCAGCCGCCACAGGCGCAGCAGCACTACCCCCATGACCTCCGTGCTCGACAAAAACCGCAAAGGCGACTTGCGGCTTCTCATATGGAGCAAACCCCATGAACCAGGCATGATCCCTGTGAGCATCTTGGAGACGATGGCTCTGATCCTTGCGCATAGCGACAACTTGTGCCGTTCCAGTTTTTCCGGCCACGGCCCACGGCAATTGTCCCAAGGCAAGGTGAGCTGTTCCCCGTGCGGAGGCGACCACATCGCGCATAGCCCTGCGAATCCGTGTCAACTGATGCTCATCAACCTCAATCTCTTTCTCAAGTCTTGGCGCTTCATCCGCCAGCAGCTTCGGCGTGTATAGCTTGCCGCCATTGGCCAAGGCCATGGCGAAACGCGCCACCTGTAATGGCGTCACCGTCAAGGCCCCTTGGCCGATGGCCGTGATCATCGTGACCCCCCTATACCAGCGCGTACGTCTGCTGTTCCTGCTGCCATCATGCATGCCTGGAACATTGCCGCGGGCCTCAGGTGACAACTCAATCCCGGTCTTGCGACCAAACCCCCAGCGTTCGGCCTCAGCCCTGATCCTGGACATCCCCAAGGCATCACCAAGTTCGTAAAAATACACATCACATGATGAAACGATGGCATCATGCAGGTTCACATGGCCATGCCCTTGCTTCCGCCAGCACCGCAGTTTGCGATCAGCAAGCTCCAGGAAGCCCGGGCAATAGGCCGTGCCATCAACCAAGGGCAAATGATAACGAAGCCCAGCCAATGCGCTGACAAGCTTGAATGTCGATGCCGGTGGATAGGCGGCCTGTAGCGCTCGATTGAGCAAAGGCCGACGGGGATCCTTAAGCCAGGCATTCCACTGGCTGTATTCAAGTCCGGTGATGAATCGATTGGTATCGTACCCCGGCTGGCTGAGCATCACGAGTACCTCTCCAGTATGAACATCGAGCACGACAACCGCACCTGTTCGATCCCCAAGGGCACGGGCAGCAGCCTGCTGCAGCTCGACATCAAGACTCAAACGAAGGGTTTCCCCTGTTTGAGGCGGTATCCGTCCAAGCATGGCAACCCGCCTGCCATGCGCATCGACCTCCTCTCTTTGCACACCGGGCTTGCCATGGAGTCGTACCTCGTAGGCCCGCTCCACCCCCGATCGCCCCACAAACGCATTCGAAAGATAGCCCTGTTCCACGTCCTGTTTGGTTGCAAGGGAGATATATCCAATCAGGTGCGAGGTCAGGGCTCCATAGGGATAGAAGCGATAACTACCTGCCTGCACATCAATGCCGGGAAAATGATGCAATCGGGCAGCGAGAGCGGCCACGTCCTTCCACTGTAACTTGTCGGCCAACAACACCGGCCGATCGGGTCGCGAACGCCTGATACGTTGTTTCAGGGACTGAATGCGCTGTTCATCCCAACCAAGCATGCTAGCAAGTCGAACCAGCACTTCGTCCTTGTTGGCAACACGTTCAGGTATCATGACAATCTCGTACGCCACATGATTGACCGCCAACCCCCGGCCGTGTCGGTCAATGATCTGTCCCCTCTCCGGCAGCACGGGGATGATATTGATGCGATTGCGTTCCGACTGGAGCAGATATTGCTCATGCTCGAACAGTTGCATGTTCACCATGCGAAACAGCAGCGTGCCCATGAACACGAACGTAGCGAAATAGAAGAATAAAATCCGTAATTCGAAGCGATTTCGGATCTTAAGCAAGTCGCGCATAATATCTAGCCATGTAATGCCAGACTGGAAGCATGCATGCAGCAGTCAGGACACAACTGACAAACGGTACACCGAACATAAGCATGGGTACCAGCGACAGTAACATGAAAACAAACCGTTGCGGCAGTGCAGGCCCAAGATGGAAATCCAGGTAAGGCAGAGCAAGCGGTAAGACCAGTACGACCGGCAACAATCCCCAGAGACTGTCAAAAAACAGCAGGTCATGCATTGCAGCAAGCGGGGCAACCCATACCCATGATCCGCGATGCGCTAGCACCGTACCTGCGAGGATCGCAAGGGTCCAATCCGGCTGGATAAGAACATGGGAAAAGGCTAGGTTCAGCGCCATGCCCAGCAAAGCGATGATGGTCCATAAAGCCATCATGGGCGATCAATCGCACGCCTGTCCGCTATGGCCAGCCAGTTGGCCTTTTGCCAATGGGCCACGGGGCTTCCCTGCACGTGCGCATACATTGTTCCAGGCACCGGATCGACCCGCAGTACACGTGCCACCGGGATACCGGGTGGAAACAACCCACCGGCACCACTTGTCACAAAAACATCTCCAACCTTCGGAGCCTCATCCCAAGGAAGAAAATCGATGACCAGCTCATTTCCCTGTCCGCGCACCAGACCCGCCAGATGACTGCCTGGAAGGGTTACGGGGACGGAAAGCGAGGCATCGAGAATCGTTCTGACAACGGCATACCCTTCTCTGGCTTCGACCACAAGACCAACCAGTCCCTCGCTTGAAACGACGACATCATCGATTCTAGCGTGCGGTGCCTGAACAAGCAGGCGTTGACTCATTGTATCCGGGCTGCGCCCCAGCACCTTGGTCGCCTGCCAGTTGAAGCCTTCGATGTTTGCTATACCCAGAAGGGCCTTGAGCTGTCTGTTTTCCTCTTCCAGGGAATGGGTGCGTTGAATGATCGCGGCCTGCTGCTCAAGCCTCTGTTTCAGCACAGCATATTCCTGCTGCAACTGCTGTCGCTCCTCAAACCACAGTGAGGCATCCTGCATCCAGCGAACAGGGGCATGCAACACTTCGAGAACCGGTCCCAAGCCAAGCGTGACCCAGGATGCGGCAGGGACACGATAGACCAGAACCAGGAAAACGAGAGCCAACACCATCAAGGTGGTCCATCCGAAATCAAGGCGTTTCATGATGGCTAACCTGTAACAGGACCTTGCCTCTCACGTCCTGGAAAGGTCCCGACCATGACCCAAATGGAGCCGTCATGAAAGGATCTTCAATCCTCGAACAGTACACCCCGCATCCGCTCGAGTTCCTCAAGAACGCGGCCGCTGCCGAGTACGACACAGTCAAGGGGATTTTCGGCCACCGTTACGGGCAACCCGGTTTCCTCCCGCAACAATTGATCAAGTCCCATCAGCAGCGCACCACCACCGGTAAGCATGATCCCCTTGTCAACAATATCGGCAGCCAACTCGGGCGGAGTGCGTTCAAGACAGACCTTCACGCCCTCGAGAATTGCGTTGACCGATTCCGTGAGTGCCTCGAGAATCTCGGAATCGTCCAAAATCAGCGTTTTAGGCACCCCATTGATCAGATCGCGGCCCTTGACCTCCATCTCGCGACGATTCTCCTGCGGAAACGCGCTGCCCAATTCAATCTTGATGCGCTCCGCCGTCGGCGCACCCACCAGAAGACTGTACTTACGTCGCAGATGATTGATGATAGCCTCATCCATCTTGTCACCGCCAACTCGAACCGAGCGCGAATAGACGATGCCGCCGTAACTGATGACGGCGATTTCCGTCGTCCCGCCCCCGATATCGACGACCATCGAACCGGATGCCTCTGTCACCGGAAGATTGGCGCCAATGGCAGCTGCCATGGGCTCCTCGATGAGGAAAACCTCCCTGGCTCCAGCGGACAATGCGGATTCGCGAATGGCTCGCCGCTCGACAGGCGTGGAACCATAGGGCACACAGATGACTATACGCGGTGCAATACCCCATGATCGCTTATGCACCTTGCGGATGAATTGCTTGAGCATTTCTTCTGTAACCACAAAGTCTGCAATGACCCCATCCTTAAGAGGACGAATCGCCGCAATGGCATCCGGGGTCCGGCCAAGCATTCGTTTTGCATCCGCACCCACAGCGAGCACCTTGCGATTCTGCCTCCCACCACCTTCGTAGATGGCAACAACCGATGGCTCCCGCAGCACGATGCCCTCGTCGCGAACATAAATCAGGGTATTCGCAGTTCCCAAATCAATGGAGATATCCCGCGAAAACATTCCAAGAAGATTTTTCAGTACCATAGTTTAAACACTTGACCAACCGGACTGGAATTGAAGCAGACAAGCATAGTGACCAAGCAGGGACAGGTAAAGCTGCATCATTGACCGATGGCTTGCAGCCAGACCCGGCGAAGCATCGGTTCATACCGATGTTCATAGAGGTACACACCCTGCCAAACGCCCAAAGCCAAACGCCCGCTGGCAATAGGAAGGGTCAGGGACACCTGGGTCAAGGCCATGCGGATGTGTGCCGGCATGTCGTCCGCTCCTTCAGACCGATGCAGAAAGGCCGGATCCCCATCCGGCACCAGACGGCTGAGAAAGCGTTCCATGTCCGCCAGCACATCCGGATCGGCATTCTCTTGGACCATCAGCGAACAACTGGTATGGCGCACGAACAGGTTCAACAAGCCATCGCGCACCCCGGTGGTTGCAAGCCATGCGGATACATCGTGTGTAATGTTGTAGCAACCCCTTCCCCGGCAGTTGATCTGCAATTCATGTCTTGCAATGTTCATTGGACATCCACCCAGACTGGAGCATGGTCGCTTGGGCGATCCATTGCACGATAGCTCACATCCACGCCCGCCGCCCGAATGCGGAGGCTTTCCGAGAGCAAAACATGATCAATCCGCAGACCCCAGCCGCGACGAAAGGCGCTCAAACGATAGTCCCACCATGTATAGATGGTCCTGTCCTCCGGCAACTGCTCCCGCACGGCATCAACGAGGCCAAGGGCAAGCAAGCGCCTGAAATATTCGCGTTCCAGGGCTGTGCACATGATCTTGTCCCGCCAACGCGCCGCATCATGCACATCCATGTCGGCCGGCGCGATATTGAAATCACCCATCACGACAAGACGATCATGGGCGGACAGCTCATCGGCAACAAAGGCCAGTAACGCATCAAGCCATCGACATTTGTAAGCGAATTTCTCGCTATCCGGTTCCTGTCCATTCGGAACATAAACATTGATAATGCGAACGCCAGCCACCGTAGCGGCCAGCACCCGTCGCTGGGCATCATTGAAGCCGGGCAAGTCGGCACGGACATGCTCAAGTGGATAGCGCGAGATCAGGGCCACACCGTTGTAGGTCTTCTGACCGGCAAAGCTGACCTGGAATCCCCGCTGTTCAAAGGCCTCGCTCGGGAAGCGGTCATCAGGCAGCTTGGTTTCCTGCAAAGCAAGCACATCCGGATGGAGCTTATCGAGCAGATGCTCAACATGCGGCAGACGAACATTCAGCGAATTCACGTTCCAGCTGACCAGGCGCATGGGGCAATGCTGCTTCAAGAAGCATTCCTGCTCAACCGCCGGACATGCAACAACAGAACCATGCCTCCTACGAACATGAAGAAGGAAAGCACCATGCCCATGGTCACGCCCGGCATCAGGAAACCAATCTGGGGATCGGGCTGCCTGAACTGCTCGCAAAAAATGCGTGCCACCGCATAGCCGATGAGAAACAGCGCGATGCGCGTCCCGTCAGGCCAGCGTACCTTGCGGGTTGTCCACAGCAGGAAGAAAAGCAGCAAGCCCTCAAGACTCAGCTCATAGAGCTGGCTGGGATGCCTCGGTTCCGGCCCGGCCCCTGGAAACACCATGCCCCAGGGCACATCGGTCACCCTTCCCCACAATTCGCCATTGATGAAATTCCCAAAACGTCCAAAGGCCAGTCCCAGCGGAGCCACAATAAAAAAACGGTCGGCAAGCCCCAGAAAAGGAATACCCGCCCGACGACAAAACCACCAACCTGACAGCAGGGCGCCCAGCAAGCCCCCATGAAACGACATGCCGCCATGCCATACTGCCACGATTTCCATGGGATGATCCAGATAATAGCCAAGGTTGTAAAAAACTACATAGGCGATTCGCCCGCCCAGGACAATCCCGAGAACAAGCCAAGTGAACAGGTTCTCATACTGCTCCCGCGTAATGCGCTGCCCCCACCAACCGGCCTCGCGCAGTTGTTTCCGCACCAGAAACCACGCACAGGTGAACCCCGCAATGTACATGAGTCCGTACCAGTGAATGGCCAGAGGCCCCACATGCAGCGCAACAGGATCAAAACCGGGCCAAACAAGCATCTCAAAAGGCCATCCACAGCAATAGCATGCCCAATCCAATGCGATAGGCGACAAACGGTCCCATGCCCAGACGCTCGATGAATCTCAGAAAATAGTGGATACACAGCCATGCTGAAACGGCTGCAAGCACAAAACCAAGCAACAGCAAAAGTCCGTCCGCTCCCGGCGCAGGCTCAAGCAACCAGTCCCTGATCTTCAAGCCCCCAGCCAGTGCAATAACCGGAATGGAGAGCAAAAAGGAAAAACGCGCTGCATCTTGCCTCCGGTAGCCCAGAGCCAGCGCCATGGTCATCGTGATGCCCGAACGGGAAGTGCCTGGAATCAGCGCCAGCATCTGGGCAAAGCCGACCATCATGGCATGCCCCAAGGTCCAACTTCCGCCGTCGCGTTCATGACGGCAGTACCTGTCCGACCAGAAAAGCAGCATGCCAAAACCAACAGACGCCAATCCAATCACGATCAGACTCCGGAGATCCTGCTCCACAAAATCCTTGAACATCAGGCCCGCCAATCCAACCGGAATGGTTGCAAAAAGGACATACCAAGCCATGCGTCCCTCATGATCTGCATGCAGATTGCGCGCTTGGACCGTCCGCCACCATCCCCTGACCATGCGCAGGAGGTCCTGACGAAAATATCCAACCACGGCCGTCAGCGATCCGAGGTGCACAACGCAATCAAAAGCCAACCCCTGATCAGGCCAGTCCGTCAGCATAGGGACCAAAACCAAATGAGCGGAAGAGGAGATGGGCAGAAACTCGGTCAGGCCCTGGACAAGAGCCAGCAGCGCGGCTTGCCATGCATCAATCTGCGTTGTCATGGCCGGGCACTCTAGACCGATGGCGCATGCCTTGAAAGCGGCACATGTCCATCGGTCTTGCCAACGAGAAGAAAAGGGCATTGAATCCCGCTACGGAGGCAAAGCATGAAGTCAACTTGGCGCAAATGGCTGGACCGACTCGACGTGTGCCGGCGCATCGTGCTTAACATCCTGTTCGTGATGCTGATCCTGTTAGTGCTCGCGGTATGGATGAGCAGGGATATCGCTCGCCTCCCCGATGAGGCCATTTTAGTCGTGCATCCACAAGGCACCCTTGTCGAGACTGTCGCTCTGCCCAATGTACGCTCACCGATGCAGTGGCTCCAGCCAACCGAACAGGTGCCGGTCCATGATCTGGTGCGGTGGATCCGGGATGCCGCTGACGACCCCCGCATCAAGGCCCTGCAACTGGAGCTCGATGAACTCAATGAGGCGCCACTTGCGCGACTGGATCTTCTGCGGCGGGCCATCGTCCATTTTCGCAAGGCCGGCAAGCCTGTCATTGCCACTGGCAATCGTTTCTCGCAGGGCCAGTACTTCGTGGCCAGCGCCGCCAACCTCATCATCTTGCACCCCTTGGGATTCGTGGACATACGGGGGTTTGGCGTTTATCGCAGCTATTTCAAACAAGCCCTGGACCGTCTGCACATCGATGTGCACGTGATGCAGGCGGGCACTTACAAATCCGCCATAGAACCCTTCACGCGCGACGATATGTCGCCAGCAGCCCGGGAGACCAACCGGCGCTGGCTGGAGCAAAGCTGGCAATTCTATAAGGAAACCGTGCGAGCAGCCCGCGGCATCAAGGCGGGCCTGCTGCAGGAACTGGCCGATCATCCACACCGTCTATTGACCGAAACAAAGGGGAACGCGGCCAGCTTGGCCGTACATCTCGGATTGGTGGATGCGCTCGGTGGCAAGGACGAATTGGACAAGCAACTTGCTGGGCTTCTGGACCTCCATGCACAGCATCTGCCACAGACAGTGGATATCAGCCGATATGCAGCCCTGCACCACTCCAGAAGACCTGCCTCAGACAAACCGAAGATTGGCATCCTGGTTGCCCAGGGCATGATTCTCGAAGGTGAGCAGCCGCCTGGCACCATTGGCTCGACAAACCTCGTCCGCCAACTTGAATCGCTGGCAGATGACAGCCGCTACCAAGCCATTGTCTTGCGACTGGACAGCCCCGGGGGAAGTGCCCTGGCTTCGGAAACAATACGTCAGGCCCTGTTGAAACTACGACGCAAGAAACCGCTCATCGTCTCCATGGGCAGCGTGGCTGCATCCGGCGGTTACTGGCTGGCAACGGCAGCTCAAGCAGTGGTGGCCGAACGCACAACGCTCACCGGATCTATTGGCGTCTTCGGTCTCATTGCCAAGGCTGATCGTGCCTTGGACATGCTGGGCGTTCATAATGATGGCCTGGGCACAGGCCGCATGACAGGCGCGCTGATGCCAGGCCGCCCCCTGCCCGACGAACTCAAACAGGCTCTTCAGCTGGGTGTGGATCATGTCTATGAGCGCTTTCTGAACGTTGTATCTGAAGGACGCAGCCTAGATAAGGAAAAGGTCCGGCTAGCTGCGGAAGGACGGGTATGGCTGGCTCCTGATGCCTTGCGCCTGGGACTCATCGACAAACTGGGATCAGTGGAAGATGCTGTGGCCATTGCTGCGCAAAAAGCCGGATTGACGAACTACGAAACCATTTGGATCCAACCTGCACGAAACTGGCGCGACCAACTTGTTGCGGAACTGTTTGAGGGTCTGCTGGCCCCTGTAAACGGCAGCCGCCTGTCGATACCCGATCCCGCGCTTGTTTCTCTTCAACCGTGGTTGAACCTTCTGGGGCCTGTGCAGCAAGGGAAGCAGATTGTACTTGCCCTTTGGCCAGTGCAACCTTGAAACAATTCAGAATGCTGCAAAAACCTCTCGTTCGATAAGGTGCCGCAGCTCCTCAATCCCACGGCCGTCGTTTGCAGAGGTAGCCAAGGGCGTCAGCATGCCGCCCAGCGCTTTGGTCATCTCTTTCAAACGCTTACTACGGGCATTGCCAGATAACTTGTCCGCTTTGGTCGCCACAGGCAACCAGCGCAGACCGGCCGCATTCAGCCACTCGATCAACTGCAGGTCGTTTTTTTTGGGGCCATGTCGAATATCCAGAAGGGAAAGAACAAGCTTGAGATCTGGATTGTCGAGCAAATAGTTCTCAATCAGCCCGGACCATGCTCGTTGTTCATGTTTTGATGCGCGGGCGAATCCATAGCCCGGAAGGTCTATCAACAGCAGGAAGCCGTCGACATCGAACACATTGAGCAAGCGGGTGCAGCCGGGACTTTTGGATGTCTTGGCAAGCCCCTTCCTGCCAAAAAGAGCATTCAAAAGACTGGACTTACCCACATTGGAATGCCCAGCGACGGCAACCTGCGGCTTTCCGGCATAAGGAAAAGCCCTTCCATCGGCCACCGAATTCAAAAACCTTGTCTTGGTCCAGCAGAGCCGTTGTCGCTTGCTATAGCTGATATCGGACATAATGAGCGGCAGCATGGCCTTGACTGCATGGGTTGGCAAGAGGAGTGGAGCTGGTATTTCAAGATCTTGATGGCAGAATTGCCTATTTCTTAGGCAGAAATGAATCGAGGCAAAATACATGGCGCGACTGCTACCCGGCTTCAGGCTGGGCTCCTTCAACATTGATGTTCCACTGGTTCTGGCTCCCATGGCCGGTATCACTGACCTGCCGTTTCGCCGAATCTGCCGGCGCTTTGGCGTTGGCCTTACGGTCACGGAAATGGTGGCTTCACGAGCCGTGGACATGAAACGTCAGCGAACCGAACGCATGGTCCAGGTCGACCCTGACGAACATCCCGTGGCTATTCAGATTGCCGGCTCCGATCCGCATTATATGCGGGAGGCCGCTCGCTGGGCCGTAGACCATGGTGCCGACTTCGTCGACATCAACATGGGCTGTCCGGTAAAAAAGGTATGCAAACAGCTTGCAGGATCCGCCATGTTGCGTGACGAAAGGCTTGTACGGTCAGTACTGGATGCTGTCATCGAGGCCGTCGATGTGCCTGTGACGCTGAAGATCCGCACGGGATGGGACGAAAAAAGCAAGAATGTCGCGCGCATTGCCCGACTTGCCGAACAGGCCGGCGTCGCCATGCTGACGGTGCATGGGCGTACACGCGCTCAAATGTTCCACGGTCAGGCGAACTGGGAGGACATTGGCAAGGCAAAGGAAGCCGTCAGCATTCCCGTGATCGGCAATGGTGATATCGTTGATGGTGAAAGCGCGCGCAGGATGATCGAGATCTCCGGTTGCGACGGCATCATGATTGGGCGAGCCGTGCAAGGAAATCCCTGGGTTCTGGCCGAGGTGCGTGCCGTCATTTTGGGCGATCCTCCTCCCACCCCGCCCACACCAGAACAGCGTTGGCACATCGTGAGGGAGCATCTGGAGCATCTCAAGGAGCATCATGGAGAGCGCACAGCCGTGCAACTTGCTCGCAAGCATGTGCCTTGGTACAGCAAGGGCATGCATGGTGCCGCAGAGTTCCGTCGTGCCTTCCAGCAACTGCAAACCTGGCAAGAGCAATTGCTAGCTGCCAGAAATTACTTCCTAAACCACCATGAACAGCTGCATGCCTACGCAGCCTGAAGAACTGACCATCTCACATGTACCACTACCCTTGTTGCAGCTTGATCACGCTGCTCGTGTCATAGGCAGCAATCTGATGGCTCAGGAAGCCCTGAACATGTCCAACAAGCGCCTCGTTGGACTGCATCTGGCAGATCTTTTCGCGCCTTATAGCGAAATTCAGCGGCTGCTTGAACGCTTGCATGCCACGACATCCAGCGTATCTGATCATTATCTTCGACTGTGCGAACGTGACATGCCTGTTTCACTGCACCTGGGCATCCATGACCATGGCATGATGGCGCTGTTCGTGCCCGAAGGACATCGCAGCGAAATTGAGCAACACACCAAGCGCCATGAGATTGCGGAGGCCATGGCTCATACCGCCCTGGAAATCGCGCATGAGGTCAAGAATCCACTTGCCACGCTCAGGGGCGCCACACAATGGCTGTGCGAGCGATCCATCGCCGAGCAGGAAAGGGAAACGCTGGAACATATGCTCGCCAGTATCGACCGCATCCGCGACAGGATCGATGCCTTCCTGCAAATCGGCCCCCGTGCCGATGTACAGATGGAGATGACCAACATCCATGCCCTAATCCAGGAAGTCAGTTTCGCGCCCGATCATCTGCAGGTCAGTCAGGTCTTCGATCCCAGCCTCCCGGAAACACTCGCGCATCGCGCCCGCTTGCGTCAGGCACTGGAAAACCTATGGCAAAATGCTGTGGAGGCCGCTGAACATCGTATTGAATGGCAAACCAGAATGGCTCCAACCGTGCGACTTCCCGGGCATTGCGGGCCCGTCATGGAAGTTCGCATCACCAATGATGGCGCAACCGTTCCGGAGCGTTTGCGCGAGCGATTGTTTGAGCCCTATGTCACGGCCAAGGAACGGGGGAGCGGCCTGGGCCTGGCCCTAGTACAACGGGTCATGCTGGAACATAGCGGCCGAGTCAGCCTCTGCTGCGAGACAGGGCGTACAACGTTCGTGCTCCATCTGCCGGTAAGAAGGAAATAACATGCGTGCATTGATCATTGATGACGACGAAGGCATCCGTTGGATCCTGGAACGGGTCCTCCGTGAAAAGGGCGTTGAGGTTGTCCAGGCAGACTCCGTGGCCGAAGCCTTGCAGGCTTGGCAGAAGCATCGGGCTGACATCGTTTTTCTGGACGTTTACCTGCCTGATGGCAATGGACTGGAATTGCTGTCATCCAATACCTTTGATGCCCCGGTCGTGTTGCTGACGGCCGAGACGACATTCGATCATGCCGTACAATCCTACAAGCGCGGCGCTATGGAATACCTGCCCAAACCCTTCGATCTCGACGAGGTGCGACAGCTTATCGACCGGTTGCAGCCTCATTCATCGGGGCATAAAGCAAGCGCTGCTCCATCAGCAAGGCAACTTCTTGTCGGCCGTAGTCCGGCCATGCAGCGACTTTTCCGCACTCTGGGACGTGTGGCGGCATCCGATCTCACTGTGCTGATCACAGGTGAATCCGGAACGGGCAAGGAACTTGTGGCCAAGGCCCTGCATGAACAAAGCGCCCGTTCCTCCAAGCCCTTCATTGCGATCAACGCAGCCGCCATCCCGACCGAACTGCTGGAATCCGAACTGTTCGGTCATGAAAGAGGCGCCTATACCGGAGCGGACAAGACCCGTATCGGCCGCTTCGAAGAAGCGGACGGAGGTACCCTGTTTCTGGATGAGATCGGAGACATGCCCATGCCTTTGCAGGCCAAGCTGTTGCGTGTCTTAGAGGAGGGCAAGATCCAGCGCATCGGAAGCAATCGCCCCAGACCCGTCAATGTACGTCTGCTCGCAGCCACACATCAGAATCTTCCCGAAAAAATCCGCAACAAGGAATTCCGCGAGGATCTGTACTATCGCCTCAATGTCATTCCTGTACACATTCCACCATTGCGCGAACGTAAGGATGATATCCCGGAGCTTGCACAATTTCTGTTGGACCGCTCCGCTGAAGAACTTGACATGGATACGCCGATTCTTCTGGATGACGCAATTGAGCTGCTCAAACAGCATGACTGGCCGGGCAATGTCAGGGAGCTGAAGAATGTCATGCGTCGCCTGGCCGTGTTAACGCCTGGCGCAAGCATTACCCTGTCAGACGTAGCCTTAGCGCTCGGCCACACACACAGCACGTATGACGATGAAACACTGGGCGAAGCCGTCAGCCGCTGCACACGTCGCTACCTGAACCAGCTTGGCTATGCCAAAGCGACCTGCCTGTATCAACATGTTTTGGAACAGATCGAACCACCACTGCTTGAGCTGGCGCTGGAACAGTGCAAGGGAAATCAATTGCGTGTTGCAGAAATGCTCGGACTCAATCGCAATACCGTGCGCAAACTCCTGCGCAAATACTGCATTGACCCGCAGAAGTTTAAATCCTAACCAGGGCTTCCCCGCAGGGCTTCCAAATAGTCCAGAAGAGCCTCTGCATTCTGCAATAGCATGTGGTAAACCCTGTCAAAACCTTCCGGCCCACCGTAATATGGATCAGGAACATCCAAATGCACTCCCTCAAATTGACGCATCAACAGCACACGCTCCTCCGGGGCTCCCATGTCAAGGAGGTCCTGCCGATTGCTCCGATCCATGGCCACAAACCAATGCCAGTCAGCAATGTCCTTCCCGGTGATCTGTCGGGCACGATGGGAGCTTAGGTCCAGTCCATAGCGTGCCGCCGTCTCAACCGACCTGGGATCGGCGCCCCGACCAACATGCCAATCACCCGTTCCAGCTGATGCAAAGCGATACCTTCCATCAAGATGCCGTCGCCTGGCCATCTGCCTGACAATGGCCTCGGCCAGGGGCGAGCGACATATATTGCCCAGGCACACAAAGAGAATATTCCAATATTCACTGGATGGCATGGCGCTCCGCCTGTGAGGCCTGCAAGTACCGCGGCTGTGGATAAATGCCTAGCGAGGCCCAGTCACTGATCTCCGCAAGCCTGTCCAAAGCGACATCCAGCATGGCCTGACCGCGACCATGCTTCAAGGGGACCCTCTGCCAACCACGCATGACTACCGGCGGCTCGCTCCGGGATGCAAAACGTTCTGGAACGCGCTCCAAAAAACGATGCCACGGCATGCAATGGTCCTCCTCGAGGGGTCTGCCCAGTCGATAGCGCCCCACATAGCATTCACCGGCACGGGCATCCTCGCAGACAAGAATCTCTTCAAGACCCGTTTGCCTGGCAGTCACGGCCAAGGAAGAAAGCTGGAGCACGGGCAGCCGCAAGCGACTATTTAGGCCCGCCATCGTAGCAGCGGCAATGCGCAAACCAGTGAATGAGCCTGGGCCAGCAACCAACACCAGCAGCTCCAAGTCATCCCATGCCATATTGGCATCGTGAAGCAATGACTCCAGCGCGGGCAC
>RFGS01000105.1 GCA_003695905.1 Zetaproteobacteria bacterium
GAGTCATGCATGGGATCAGGCCCGGACAAGGGTAACCGAATGATGAAGGTGGCTCCTTCTCCGGGCTGGCTTTCCACAGTGATTGTACCGCCATGGGCTTCCACGATGCGCTTGCATATGGATAGGCCAAGCCCAGCGCCTTCGCCCTCTCTCCGGCAGCGGGCATCATCGGCACGATAGAAGCGGTCAAACAAGTATTTCTGCTTTTCCAGCGGGATGCCTGGTCCCTCATCCCGGATGCGGATGACGGCCCATTTCTCGTCCTCAACACGAGCTGAAAGCGTGACGGTCGAATGATCGGGGGAGTACTTGTAGGCGTTGTTCAGCAGATTCATCAGCACGCGCTCCAGGTGCGCTGCATCACCCATGATCTCGAGGCCGTCCGGCACGTCGATGTCCAGGGTGATATGGTGATTGGCGAATAGGATTAGATGTTGCTGACCGACCTCATGCAACAGCAGTGACAAATCCACGGGCTCCTGGACAAGTTCCAGTTGTCCGGCATCGGCGCGAGCCAGCGTGAGCAGGTCATTGACGATGCGCTGCATGCGTTCGATGGTGTCCAACTGTTGCCTGAGGGTTTGGACATATTCCTCGCGCTTGCGCGGGTGACGCAGGGCCACTTCGATTTCCCCCTTGAGAATGGTCAGCGGCAGTCGCAACTCATGGGATGCATCAGCGATGAACCTTCGTTGGGCGACGAAGCTTGTTTCCAGTTCCTCGAACATCTTGTTCAGGACATTGACCAAGGTCTGGATTTCCTTTTCCCTGGCTCTGGACTCAAGCCGCCTGGACAGGTCGCCGGCAGCCACGGCCCGGGCCGTGGAAAGGATTTCCTGAATGGGCGCCAGCGCTTTCTTGGCCATGAAATAGCCTGCCAGAGCGCTCAGAAGAATCATGATCAGGCCAAGGAGGCCGCCGATAATGAACATCAGCCGGAAGATGGCGGCAATGTCTGCCGTGCTCTTGGCCAGCAGGATGACAGCGGCGACCTCCCCGCCAAGGTGGATTGGCATGGCAATGATGCGCAGGTTTGTCTTGCGCAGTAGTGATGCCGTGGAGGCAAAGGTGACTTGGTTCTTTCTGAACGTGCGTGCGAGTGCCTGGCTGACGTCATTGCCGCCGCGCTCGATCAGCGTGCCGTGGCTGTTGAACAGCACGTTGCCGTTGATGCTGATCAGTTCAACAGGGCCCTGGAAATGACGCGCGAATTCGTTGAGGTGACGAGACCATAGGTAGAAGTGCGAGCGTTCAAGCTGGCTGGTGATCATTTCGGCCTGACCAAGCAGTTCATCATCGACGTTCTGATTCACGCGATGGGCGAGTGCGGCATACAGCAACAGGCCCGTGAGCAGTAGGATGCCGAATTCCAGGGCGACGAACAGCAGGGCCAGCCTGCCACGGAACGTGCGCAGAATATTGGAGCGAATCCAGTAGTAGATGGACAGCGGATTCAGGGAAGCCAGTGCAATGGTCCCTTAGCTGCTGGGCGGCTTGTCTGTCAGGATATAGCCCTGACCACGCAGGGTATGGATCAGGGGGCGATCGAAGCCCTTGTCTATCTTGTTGCGCAGGTGGCTGACGTAAACGTCGATGACGTTGCTCTCGGGATCGAAATTCATATCCCAGACATGCTCGCCGATGGGCGTGCGTGAAAGAACCTTGCCGGGATTGCGCATCAGGTATTCCAGCAGCGCGTATTCCTTTGTCGTCAGTCGAATGTTCTTGCCTGCACGTGTCGCTTGGCGGCTGATCGGATCCAGCTCAAGGTCTGCAACCTTCAGGATGGGCGATTTGTTTTCCGATTTGCGCCGCAGAAGAGCCCGCACCCTGGCGAGCAATTCCTCAAAGGCAAAGGGCTTGGCAAGGTAATCGTCAGCGCCTGCATCCAGCCCCCGTACCTTGTCCTCCACGGCATCCCTGGCGGTCAACATGAGCACCGGTGTGGAAACACCTCGCTCCCTGAGCTCCCGGCAGACCGTGATGCCGTTTTTTTTCGGCAGCATGAGATCCAGGATGATCAGATCGTAATCATTGACCTCACCCAGGAATTCGCCTTCTTCACCATCATAGGCCACATCCACGGCATGACCTTCTTCCTTCAGGCCTTTTTGGATGAAATGGGCAACTCGTTCTTCGTCTTCAACGACCAGAATCTTCATCGTCGATAGTGTAGCATTGCTGATGGCGGGAAGTGAAGTCCCATCCCGGAGGAGGCGCAATGGAATATCGGATTGTTGGACGGAAGGTTCTGCATCGCGGCTTTCTGCATGTGGAAGCTATCACGGTCGAGCACGACAAGATGGACGGTGGCTGTCAGCGCATCACACGCGAACATGTCGAGCGCGGGGATGCCGTGGCTGTGGTGCTGTATGATGCTTGCCGTGATGAGGTGTTGTTGCTGGAACAGTTTCGCATCGGACCGGTTGCGCGCGGAGAAAATCCATGGTTGATCGAGATCGTTGCAGGCGTGGTCGCACCCGACGAGGGATTGGTGGAGGCAGCTCGCCGGGAATGTGTCGAGGAGGCCGGCTATGAGCCCCAGCGCTTGCTGCCTTTGGGTTATTATTATGCAACGCCGGGCGGTTCTTCCGAACGCATTCATCTATTTTTGGGTGAAGTTGAAAGGGGAAAGCCATGCGGGCGAGGGGGTGGATGCCTGGAAGAGCAGGAGGACATCCGGACCTTCTGGGTTGCCAGGGAAGAGGCCATGAACCTACTCGACCAGGGTAGAATTCACTCGGGAGCCCCGATGCTGGGGCTTTTGCTGGCCTTTGGTTGTCGGGGACGGGTCGATTCAGTGGGCGTCGGGGTTGAGGATCAGTGAAATGGCCTCGGCAAGCTGCGCATAGCGGAAGGGCTTGTCGAGAATGCGCAACGGCTGGTCAGTGAAGCGACCCTTGAGGTCCTGGCGATAGCCGGTGACGAACAGCACGCGATCAAGCAGTTCGGGTTTGATCTGCATCAGGCTGTTGAAAATCTCATCACCTGTGAGTTTGGGCATGCGGATATCGAGGAGAATAAGGTCAAACTGGTCTCCATGGGCCGTGGCCTCAAACAGTCCCTTGACCGGATCGGTGGCACAGGTGATGTCCACGGGCATGTTGTGTTCCTCGGCATAACGCCGCAGGAACGCGCTCGTGATTTCGTGCATGGTTTTTTCGTCATCGATCAGCAGGACATTCACGCCTGAGTTTCTCCTCCCATCCCCTGGCCAGGCAACAACTCCCGGATATCGGGTGCTTCGCCGCTGCCGAGTGTAAGGATTTTGCTGTCTTCCGCAACCGTTGCACAACCCTCGGCGAGCATGGGGAGATAGGCTTCGTCCTCCTTGTGTGCGGCATTGAGCACGATAAATGCTGGATGGCGGTCAATGGCCTTCAGGGATTCAAGCGTCAGCAGCAAGTGATTCAGGGCTCCGACGCGACAGCGTACGATCAGCCAGATGTGATCCGGCTTGCAGTCTTTGATCCAGTCGCGAACTTCGTAACCGTGCCGCAAGGGCACGCGCAGGCCGCCAATGCCTTCGATGATGGTCCATGCATGCAGCTGCGCGCGGGCGTGACACCATGTATTCAGACGAATGGGGTCGACGGGCCGGTCGTTCGGGGCAGCATGGACGGGTGCCGCCGCGGTCGGGAAACGGTAGAGATTGATCCGATCAGGGTGATCGAGTTGTTGGGCTGCCAGCAGCCTGTCGATATCGGCATATCGTCCATGTTGGATCCCGCATGCGATGGGCTTGAGCGCGATGGCATCCAGGCCGAGGCTCAGGCATTGGCGTATGGTGGCGGAAACCACATGCGTTTTGCCAGCGTCGGTATCGGTGGCAGTGACGAAGACCGTATTCATGCCGCGCGTATCGGAATGCAGTTCATGCCATCCAATGCATCCTCCTTGAACCATGCCTGGGCATACAGCGCCTCGAAGGAGGCCTGGATGCGGCCTGTATCATTGCGCGGATAACACCGCTCGAGTTCGCGGAGTAATCTGCGCCCATACAGCCCTTTCACGGGTCGCGCAATGGCCGAGGCGGATGCGCCAAGCCCTTTGAGTTCACGTATCAGCGCGTACACGTTTGGGTAAGTGACTGTGATTAGGTCAGTATCGGTCACCGGTGAGGCAACGGACAGTTGCATCAACGCATCGCCAAGGTCCATGACATCGGGGAAGCGAAGCACGCTGTGCTCATAGGCTGGATCAATGCGGGCCAGGCTTTGGCGTAGTTCCTCGAGCGTGCGGCGACCGAAGGTTGAGAAAAGCATCAATCCCCCTGGCGCAAGTACCCGGCGCATTTCACGCATCATGATCTCGGGCGTGCTGACCCATTGCATGGCAAGGTTTGAACAAACAAGATCGAAGGAAGCATCGGCAAATGGCAGCAGGCATGCATCACCGACCAAAAAGCGGGTCCGTCCTTGCCATGGTCGGCGACGAGGTTGCTGTTTCCGTGCCTGTAGAGCCATGGGGAGAGCCAGGTCCAGCCCGATGATGTCAGCGCGGCGGAAACGCTGGCGAAGCAGTCTCGTGAAATAGCCTGTGCCGCATCCGATATCAAGGATGCGCTGTGGTTCGATTTTTGTGAAAGCCATGTGCTGGAGAAGGCGATCGCCGATCTCTCGCTGCACGACGGCATGACGGTCATAGTTCGCGCTGGCGAGTCCAAAGGCCCTGCGCACTTGCATCGGATTCAGAGATTTTGACACCATTCCTCCAGAATCTTCCGGAATGCTTTGGTATGGCTGAGAAACGGTGCATGACCGGCCGTTTCAAAGCACCGCATTTCGGCCCGGGGGAGATGCTCGCACAGATATTCCCCTGCGGCGAGCGGCACGATGGCATCCCGGCGGCCATGCACGATCAGGCAAGGGATGCGAATCCTGTCCAGATGCGGCCGAAGGTCCATGTTTTGAAGCAGGCTGAGGCCATCCTGCATGGCCCTTGCCGAAGGGGGGGCAGCCGTATTGACACAGCTCCGCTGCAAGCGGATTTTCAGAGATGGGGCCAGCTCATCGCCCTGCAACATGAGCGCAAAGAATCGACGCAGCAATCTTTCCGGTTCTGTGGCGGCTTGCCGCTCGAATGCTCTGAACAGCGGAGCAGGGCAGCCAGCGCTCCAATCGTCAGACTGGCAGAACTTGGCTGTTGATGCGATCAGCACTAGCCCCTTGATCAGCCGCGGCTGCTTCAGCGCAAGCTTCAGCGCAAGCATGCCGCCCAATGACCAGCCGATGAGCAGCACGGGTTTTTCGCCCGGCAGCGTGCTTAACCAGTTCTCAGGCTCCGCATCCGGAGCGCCTCCATGACCTGGGAGGTCGATATAGTGAGCAGCGGGCCAGATGCTCATGCATGGCCTCCAGATTTGCCGAGACTGTCCCCAGCCATGGACGAATACCATGTCATTCATGCAGGCATGTCCTGATGGCTTCCAAAAGATGCGCGATCTCTTCCGTGTCATGGAGACTGGAAAGAGTGATGCGTAGTCGCGAAGTTCCTTCGGGCACGGTCGGAGGGCGGATGGCAGGAACAAAGAAGCCTTTCTTGCGTAGTTTTTCTGCCATGGCTAACGCTCTCGTATCCTCGCCCAGTATGACCGGCTGGATGGCCGATGGCGATGCCGTGACAGGCAGGCCTTCGGAGCAGCGTCGGAAGGTCTCGATGTTCCGCTGCAGCCTTGCGGTCAGGGTGCCCTCTCTAATCAGTCCGAGCGCAACCAGCATGGCTTGCGCGATTGCACATGGAAGCGCGGTCGAATAGATCATGGTTCTCAGGCGTTGCCGAAGGCCATCGATGAAGGGCTGACTGCCAAGAATGAACGCCCCGTAACCGCCGAAAGCCTTGCCGAAGGTGCCGATCTCGACCAGCCGATCACTGCCGCTGAGGCCCGCCATGGCGCAGGCACCACGTGGATCGGGCATGGTGCCGGTGCCGTGGGCATCATCCACAATGAGCAGAGCATCATATTCCATGGCCAGATGCATGAGCTCGCTCAGCGGCGCGATGTCTCCATCCATGCTGAATACACCGTCGGTAACAATGATGCGCCGATGGGCCTGCGTGGACCTGAGTATGTTCTCCAGGGCGCCGACATCCCTGTGCGGAAAGCGTTTGACCTTCGCGGTCGAAAGGCGGGCACCATCGACAAGCGAGGCATGGATCAGGCGATCGGTGAACAGCACATCATGGCGGCCGGCGATGGCATGAAGCAATCCGATATTGGCCAATGTGCCCGAACCGACCAGTAGGGCCGCCTCATAGCCCTTCCACTCAGCCAGTGCATGCTCCAGCTCATGAAATACGGGCGCATCGCCACTGACAAGTCGGGAAGCACCGCTGCCCAGCCCATGCTGGGCCAAGGCATCTTGGGCGGCTTGCACAACCATTGGATGGTTGCTGAGTCCGAGATAGTCGTTGGAGGAGAAATTGATCAGTTGCAGCCCATCGGCATGGATCATCTTTCCGTTCACGCGTGTGCGTGGGAAATGACGCTTGCGTGAGGAGGATATGGAAGTGAACCAGTTGCGGCTGTCCAGCATGTGCGTCATGCTGATGGCGATGGAGTCGCTGTCAACGTTCATCGGCCAGGCGGTTTACAGAGTACGACATCTGTTATTCCCGCCCCGCTGTGTGTTTTGCCAGATCCCTTTGCCGGAGCGGGATGGTTGCTGCGCGGATTGCCTGATGGGTATCCGCATCTGGCCCCGGTCACATTGTCGGCGATGTGGTGCCGTGCTCAGCGAGGCCCTGGCTCCTGGCCCATGCGGCAACTGTCTGCGTCGGCCGCCTCCCTTCGATCGGAGCGAAAGTCTTTTTTGCTATGAAGGTCCTGTGCGGGAAGCGATTCTGCAGTGGAAACTCGGCGGGCATCCGGCAGCCATTCACTGGCTCCTGGACGCTGCGACGGCCCATATTCGGGATGTGCTGGGTCCAGAGGATTTGCTGCTTCCCATTCCGATGCCGCTTGCACGCATGCGACGTGTTGGTCAGCATCATGCGGCCGATCTGGCACGGTGGCTGGCGAGACGCGGAGGGTGCGGCTGGAACTGGCGCATTCTGCGGCGTGTGGGTTGCCAGCGGCGCCAGTCCGAACTCAGCGGTCGAGAGCGTCAGCGCAATCTTCGCGGCGCATTTGCTTTGGATTGGCAGTCATGGGATGCATTGCATCAAAGGCCCGCCCGTATCTGGCTTGTCGATGACATTCAGACCACTGGAGCCACGATGAGAGAGGCAGCGCGGGTCGCTGCAAGGCTAGGTAAGCCATTGGGCACGTTGAGCCTTGCGCGCGCATAAGCATGGAGGTTGCATGAATCAGCCTAAGGTTGAGATCTATTCGGGGGACTATTGCCCGTATTGCGTGCGGGCCAAGGCCTTGCTGAAAAAACGCGGCATTGCATATATCGAATACGATGTTCAGCGGCATCCGGAAAGAAGGGCCGAAATGCTGCAGCGCAGCCGGGGTGCGCGCACGATTCCTCAAATCTTCATCAATGACCGTCACGTGGGCGGTTGCGATGATCTCTACGCGCTGGACCGCTCGGGTCGTTTACAAGACTGGCTGGAGGTGGTGGACTGACGTTTCCGATGGCCTGGGCCAGTCGGGTCCAGGAAGCTTGATCCAGTTGCTCGGGCCTAAGTCCGGGGTCGATGCCCAGGGAGAGCATCTGTTCTTCATCAAGAATGCCTCTAAAGTTGTTGCGCAATGTTTTCCGTCGATGAGCAAAGCCCAGCCGGACGGTCTTTTGCAGGGCTGTGTAGGTGCATGCGAGAGGCAGCCCACGTGGTTTGAGCAATACCACGGCGGAATGCACCTTGGGGGGTGGACAGAAGGCTCCAGGCGGCAGACGCAGGCATATCTTTGGTTCATAATAATGTCTCACCAGTACGGAAAGGTTGCCGTAAAGCCGGCTGCCTGGCCCAGCACAGATGCGCTCTGCCACTTCCCTCTGATACATCAGTACCATACCGCCTTCAAGTGGGTATGAGGCCAGAAGAGCTGTTAGCGGACCGCTGATGTTGTAGGGCAGGTTGCCCAGGATCCATTCAGGTCTGTGTTGTGTCACGGTTTCCGTCAGGCATTGCATCACATCGGCATGCACCACATGCAGCCCTGAGCGACGTCTGGCCACATGTCGCCAGTGTTCTGCGAAACGGTCATCTTTTTCGATGAGCACAAGCCTTTCACAACGCTCCAACAGCGGTGTTGTCAGGGCACCGAGACCGGGGCCGATCTCCAGCACGCTGCATGAGCGTGGAAGCAGGGAAAGAATGCGGTCAATGGCCTGAGGATCCCGCAGAAAATGCTGTCCAAGGGATTTTTTTGCCATGGCCGGATCTTGTTTCATGCGCCGGATCGTATCAGCGGAGGATGTCAAGGTCAGCGGCGTCGTTGCTTTTCCCTTGCCATGACATGGTTTTTTTCTACACTTCCCGGCCCGTCTGTTGAGGTCCAAGGAGGTAGGCATGATCAGCGGAGACAGCCGTTGTCTGGTGGCAGGCAACTGGAAGATGAATGGATTGCTCGATGAGGCCATGGCCTATATCGATGCGCTGGGAGAAAATCCGGCTCCCGAGAAGGTCGAAATCGCCATCATGCCTCCGTTTACACTGCTGCATCCCATGGGTGAGCGCCTTGGACGGAAGGGCATCCGCCTTGGAGCACAGAGCGTCTTTTATGAGGAGAAGGGAGCGTTTACAGGCTCGATTTCACCTCTGATGCTGCGGGACGCAGGCTGTCACTATGTGATTCTTGGTCATTCCGAGCGAAGGGACATTCAGCATGAGGCCAATGAGGTCATTCTGAAAAAGCTCAAGGCCTCCTGGAAGGCTGGGCTGGAACCCATTCTTTGCATTGGTGAGCATCTGGATGAACGGGAGGCAGGCAAGACCAACGAGGTGCTGCGTGATCAGCTCTCCATCCTTGATGGCACGGATCCGGCCGCACCCCTGACTGTTGCATATGAGCCGGTCTGGGCCATCGGGACGGGGGTGACCCCCACACTGGAACAGGTTGAAGAAACGCATGCGTTTGTTCACGAGGAACTCAAACGTTACGGGCGGACATGCAGGGTACTGTATGGGGGCAGCGTCAAGCCTTCGAATGCAGAGGACTTGATGTCCTGTGCTGGCGTGAATGGCGCCCTGGTAGGAGGCGCCTCGCTGGATCCCCGCTCGTTCATGGATATTGTAGAAGCGGCTGCTCGAGCCGTATCATGAGGAGTTAGGTGCGATTATGACAACGGTAATTGTGGTGATCCACGTGTTGGTGGCCCTGTTGCTCATCGGCGTGGTGCTGATTCAAAAGGGACAGGGCGCTGAGATGGGCGTTTCCTTTGGCGGGGGCGGTGCGCAGACCCTTTTTGGCAGTCGTGGTTCCGGCTCCTTCCTGGGGAAATTGACTGGAGGTCTTGCTGCAGTATTCATGTTGACCAGCCTGACTCTGGCCTTCTTTTCCCAGCAGGAGGCAGGTTCGGTTGTTGAACGCGCGGTTGTAGATAAGCCGGTTGCTCCGGTTGAACAGACAGAGCAAAAGACGGATCAACCGGCCGGATTCGATCCTTCGAAGTTGAAGAATGAGACGGCAGGCGATACATTGCCGCCTGCTGAGTAAGGAGCCAGGCGAACTGGCTCGAGCAGCCGGAGTGGTGAAATTGGTAGACACGCCATCTTGAGGGGGTGGTGGGCCTAGCCCGTGCTGGTTCGAATCCAGTCTCCGGCACCATTTCATAGTCTGAAGGCGTCCGACGCCGTCCGAGAAGCCCGCTGAAAAGCGGGTTTTTTCTATGCCTTCCGTGTCCAATATCTTGTCTGAGATGGTTTAACCCGATCACGGTCCCTTTTGGGTATCGTTTTTGGGGGGAATGGCGATGGCAAGGGCGGCAAAGCCGCACCAGATTAGCGCTTAGAAGCATCTGGAAAGTTTTTTGTTGGCATATGCGTTCAAGGGTCTATAGTTGCCTTGTTGAATGGTGAGTGCAGAGCAATCTGCTGTTTCGTTTCTGATCTGTCTTCGGTTAAGAGTTAAACAGCGGGCGCCCTCGCTGATCAGTTCAATGTATTTTTGAAGACAGAGGACTTTTCTAGATGAATATTTATGTTGGCAATATCTCTTTCCGGGCCACCGAGGAAGACCTTATCGATTTGTTCGTACAGTTCGGTGACGTGGCTTCGGCCAAGATCATCACCGACCGTGAGACCGGCCGCAGTCGTGGTTTTGCGTTCGTTGACATGGACAACCATGATGAAGGCCTGGCCGCCATCGAGGCGCTCAACGGTCGCGAGCACATGGGACGCAACCTGACCGTGAATGAGGCACGCCCTCGCCAGCCGCGCTACTGAGATCATATCTCATAGCCATGAGAATCCGCGCCGGTGCAAGCCGGGGCGGATTTTTTTATCATGGAGGTTTATGGAAGGGCGAAAAGACATGCTGAAATGGGTCACCTTCAAAATTTGCCATAAACTTCCTGCAGGTAAGGTTGAGCTATTTCATGGCTACGGCCCCCACCTTGACTTGGTCGTCTTGCTTGGGGGCATTCGTA
>RFGS01000017.1 GCA_003695905.1 Zetaproteobacteria bacterium
CGATGTCCGGCGCTTGATCCCGTGAACCTCATATCCCTTGCCCAGCAAAAACTCCGCTAAATATGCCCCGTCCTGACCCGTAATTCCCGTGATCAAGGCCTTTCTTTTTCGTGTCATTCGCATGCCCTCCCATAATGATCCTCGAATCGCTCAATGTCATCCTCACCCAGATAATCGCCCACTTGCACCTCGATGATTTGCAAGGGAATCTTACCGCGATTCGCCAGCCTGTGGGTTTGTCCGATCGGAATATACGTGCTTTCGTTCTTGGCAACTGTGTAAGTGCGCTCACCATTGGTCACGGTGGCCGTCCCCGACACCACCACCCAGTGCTCCGAGCGATGCTGATGTGCCTGCAGGCTTAAGCTGGCCCCTGGCTTGACCTCCAGTCGCTTGAGCTTGTATCCGGAAGAGTGATCCTCAAGTACGGTATAGCTACCCCAGGGACGCCGTACCGTCACATGCTCGATATGATGGTTCCGGCCATGCTCCTTCAGCGCATCGACAATCTTTCGAACGGCCTGGCTGTCGCCTCGGCGACAGATCAGAATCGCATCATCGGTTTCAACTGCGATGATATCCTCCAACCCCGCAGCAGCGAGCAATCGGCGCTGGCTTCGCAGCAAGGAATTGGAACAGGAAAGAGCGAGCACATCGCCATCGATGACATTGCCCGCATGATCCTTTTGCGAAATCTCATAGACAGCATCCCAGCTGCCGACATCCGACCAGCCGATATCGGCAGGTACGAGTCGGACGTTTTCTGCCTTCTCCATGACGCCGTAGTCAATGGAGATCGATGGCATTTCACCAAAATGCTGACGCAAGACCTCCTGCGGATGTGCATCCTCGCGCCACAGATGTCTGATGCGCTGCAAAACCTCATGCACTTCCGGCAGGTGTTCCCTGATGGCCTCGAGGATGACCGATGCCTTCCAGACAAACATGCCCGAATTCCAGAAATATCCTCCCTGTTCCAGAAAACGTTCGGCCGTTTCCTGGTCTGGCTTCTCCGTAAAGCGCAACACGTCAAGAACCGCTCCCGTGCCTGGCTTTGCCTGAATATAACCAAACCCGGTATCGGCACGGGTCGGGAGGATACCGAACGTGACCAATGCACCCTTTTCTGCCTCCTTAGCTGCAAGGCGGAGGCATTCGTGGAAGCGTTGGACATCCCGAATCAAATGATCTGCAGGCAGTACAACCATGACCGGATCCCGTCCCAAGTGATCCAGTAGCCAAGCCGCGGCAACGGCGATGGCAGGAGCCGTGTTCCTGCCGATTGGTTCCAGCAACGTCGTGTATTTCTCCAGCAGGTCGAAGGCTTCTCCGGATGCATGCGCCTCGGCTGTAACGACCATGACCTGTTCAGGCCCAATAAGCGGCCGTAGGCGGCTCACCGTGGCATCAAGAAGGTTTTCCGTTCCTTCAAGGCATAGAAACTGTTTCGGCAATTGCTGACGCGAGAGCGGCCAAAGGCGCGTTCCCGACCCGCCGGCAAGCACGACGGCATGCATGTCCACATGCTTTTCCGTATCTTCTGTCATGTTTGCATGACTCCTTTCAAATATTCATGGATTCCAGCCCCTGGCCAACGCTGCACAAACAACAAGGCCGCCTCATTAAAGAGCCTGCATCCCCCATATGCATGAGCGCATTATAGTCAAAATCAAGCGACTTGTCGGAGGAAATGTCCCGAAATCCTTGCCCGCAGGAGAACATGGCACGAGAGCATAAAGGCTCTGCTGGCGGCCCTCCTCAATGCAATCGATCCAGCGTCCCAAAATGCGGCACGCCCCGCCATGCATCGACTCAGCCAGAAAAAGGCGGATGCAGTGCATCCGCCTGGAATCCGTTCTGTGAAGGACTAATCATCTAACCACTTGATCGAGCAGCCGATGGTCGGATGCTGGGGCTGCGGCGCCGGCTCCCCCCGAACCATGGCCTCGGCAGCGGGAATGAGTTCCTGCCGGGTGACCTTGCTTTCATCCTTCCAGTAATCGTCGATACGGCCATGATAGTAAAGCTTGCCATGCTTATCGAACAGGTACAAATCCGGCGTGCACTGCGCATCGAAGGCTCGGGCAACCTCTTGGGTCTTGTCGGCAAGGTATGGGAAATCGATGCCCCATTCCTTGATCTTTTCCTTCATTGCAGGAATGGAATCCTCGGGATAATCAGGATGGATATTCGGATTGATCGCTACCGTATTGATACCCATGGCTCGTAAGGTTTTGGCATGTCGGATCAGCCGAGGCCAGACCGCCAGCGCATACGGACAGTGATTGCATGTAAATGCCACCAGCAACCCTTGTGGGCCCAATACATCGTGCAGGGAATATGAGTTGCCATCCGGATCTTCAAGCGTGAACTCGGGCAACGGCCAGCCCAGATCAACATGAATGGAAGCAACAAGTGCCATTTTCAACCTCCGTACTCCATTTAGCGGCAATCCTAGCGCATTGTCTGAGGCCAATAAACGTATGCCGGATGCGGACTCAGAAATCTCCTGTCAAATGTGCCATGACGATGCCAAGAATACCGGCAAAGACCAACAGAGCTCCCAGCCAGGCTGCACGACGCCATCGCATATGTCCGTCCATGCGGAACGCTACAAACCCAAGCACAATATAGACGGCGACGAGGATCAACTTGATGGTCATCCAGGATGCGGCAAACGGGTACTGCTGCAAACGCAAAGCCATTGCCAATCCGCTGAGCAGTAGCAAGGTGTCAATGGTATCCGGAACAATACGCCTTCCCAGGCGATGAAAAACGGGGCGTCCCTGCCACTGGCGCACGCCCCGCCAGAAAAACAGCATTAGTGAGCCGGTTGCACAGCCGAGATGAAACAGGCGCAGTCCCTCAAGCGAAACGATCAATTCAAATCACTCCTGCCTGGCGTGCAATGAATGCGGTTTTCGCGGAAAACTCCAGTGAGCAGGTCCATTTGTAGGCCTGGTCAAGGCTTTCACCCCAAGCGTAAACTCCATGCCCACGCACGATACAGATCCGATGGGCGACTAGCAGTTCCGCAACCCTTTCGGCAGCCTGCTCGAAATACGCCTCATAGGGCACTGTAAGAACCGGCACACGGGGAAAATAGAGTTGTCCTTCGAAGTCGGGAGGCACAAAATCATTTCCGCCGAGGGTCAATGCGACAGCATGCGGACAATGGCTGTGCACAACGGCAACAGCCCGGCTGTTTCGCCGATAAACCGCCTGGTGAAGCCGCGCATCGCCGGAGGCCCCTTCCGTGATTCCCCCCCAAATCGGACAGGAGATAAAATCCTCGGCCCGCAATGTGTCGGCACAAGCCCCTGTCGGGGTGATCCAGAAGACATCACCGACCCGAGCCGAGATGTTACCCGAATGGGAATCGTTGTACCCAAACTGGCGCAACCAGCCATAGTAGTTCTGCATGGCATGGCGTATTGCCATCATCTTCCTCCTTAACATGACGGGCCATCCTAACAATCGACACAACCGGCAAAGGCCATACTCGGCTTACGGTGGACGCCCCCCTGACGATGGTCCATCATTCGCAACGATGCAATTGTGCATCAATTCCACCTCAATCCAAAGGAGACTGATAGAAATGAATGTTGACCAGCACTTGAAAGTCGCTCAGTGGCACATTGAACAGGCTCGTTTGCATGCAACCAGCCAGCATTCCTGCGGTTGCCCGATCAACGAGCACTACAAGAAGATCATTGAGGAAGTCGAATCCGGCAAGATCCAGGAAGAGCTTTCCTGCTCGGTGGACAACGACTAATCTCGCCATTTTCCATTCTTCGATCAATCCGGACGAGCGGATGCCGTCCGGATTTTCTTTTCCGACTCGAAGCCCGACACATCTGCCGCTAGAATTCGCCGACGTTCATTGAGGTGATCATGTCCCAGATTGCACAAGAAGTCCGCAAACGTCGCACATTCGGCATCATATCTCATCCCGATGCGGGAAAAACGACTCTGACGGAAAAACTCCTGCTCTTTGGCGGAGCCATTCAGATGGCTGGCGCCATCAAGGCACGAAAAGCCGCCCGACATGCCACCAGCGACTGGATGAAAATCGAGCAGGAACGCGGCATTTCGGTAGCCTCATCGGTGATGAAATTCAACTACCGGGATCATGAAATCAATCTTCTGGATACCCCGGGCCACCAGGACTTTTCCGAAGACACCTACCGCGTGCTGACTGCGGTGGACTCGGCCATGATGGTCATTGATTCCGCCAAGGGCGTGGAACCGCAGACGGAGAAACTCATGGAGGTATGCCGGATGCGAAACACGCCGATCGTCACCTTCATCAATAAGCTCGACCGCGAAGGCATGGAACCGCTGTCTATCCTGGCCGAAATCGAAGACAAACTGGCCATCGAGTGTGTTCCGCTGTCATGGCCGATCGGCATGGGCAAGTCATTCCGAGGCGTTTACAATCTGTACAAAAAAGAATTGAACCTGTTCCGGGCCGGCGCAGACACGCGCGATTTCGAAAACATTCACATCGATGACCTGAGCGATCCCAGGTTGGACGAACTGCTCGGCTCTCAAGCGGATGATCTGCGTGAGGACATCGAACTGCTTGAAGGCGCTGCCAATCCGTTCTCCCATAAGGATTTTCTTGAAGGAAGCCAAACACCGGTGTTCTTTGGCAGTGCCATCAACAATTTCGGCGTGCGGGAACTGCTCGATGCGTTCGTCGAACTCGCACCGCCGCCAGCGCCAAGAGCCGCAGAGGAACGCGTGGTCGAACCCACCGAAGAAGCGTTTTCGGCGTTCTGCTTCAAGATCCAGGCCAACATGGACCCGGCCCATCGTGATCGGATCGCTTTCTTCCGTATCTGTTCAGGCAAGTTCAGCAAGGGCATGACTGTCCGCCACCATCGGATCGGCAAGGATATCCGTCTTTCCAAGGCCACGATGTTCATGGCGCAGGATAGAAAAAATGTCGAGGAGGCCTGGCCCGGAGATATTATCGGCATCCATAATCATGGCACGATCAAAATCGGCGATACCTTCACGGAACGGGAAAAGCTGAAATTCACGGGTATTCCAAACTTCGCCCCCGAGCTGTTCCGTCGCGTCCGCTTGAAGGATCCGATGAAACGCAAGCAATTACACAAAGGTCTGACCCAGCTATCCGAGGAAGGCGCCATCCAGGTGTTCAAGACCCAGCTTGGAGGCGATTACATCCTGGGCGCCGTGGGCGTGCTGCAATTCGATGTCACCGTGGAGCGATTGCGAACCGAATACAAGGTCGATGCCGACTATACAGCCACGGAATTTCAGGTCGCTCGCTGGATCACCAGCGATGACCCAAAAACCTTGGAGAAATTCCGCCGGCAGCATGCATCCAGCCTGGCCGAGGATGCAGATGGTTTCCTGGCCCTGCTGGCGCCAAGCCTGTGGAAGATGAATTACATCATCGAGCAATGGCCCGAGGTGCGTTTCCACAAGACACGCGAGCATGCCTGAACATAGCCCCGGCACAGCCGGGACACTGTCCAAGACCCGTTTTGTGGTGAATAAGCTTCGTCCATGCGTTTGCGTGAAGCTGCTGAGCGGGTGGAGGAAAGTATTGTAGGAAGTATTGTAGAGACAATGACCTCCTATGCCTTGTAAAGCACCCGATTTTCTGGACACTGATTCACGCCACCTTGGCCAGACGTTTCAGACCGTACTTCAATGACTTGAAGCGATCATCGACGCTGCGCCGGGGAGCAAACTCCTGCTTCCTGGCCCGCGCCAGCACCTCGTAGATCGTCGACCGGGAAACCCGAAAATGCTCAGCCAGTGCCGTCACTTTCCAGTAGCCTGTCTGCCACAAACGCCATATCTCTTGTCATTCAAGCGGCGGCCTGATCCTCTTGTGCATCACCATGATTACAGAACCTCCTTCTCACGGAAATTCGGTAAACAACGCGATCAATTCCTGCAAATAACATGATTTTCAGCACGGAATTCCGAATCCACAAAAAAACGACCATTTAGAGATCAGAGACCCCTCATATCCACGCCTGGGCCGAGGCCAGCAACCAGATGCCGAGCAGTCCGACAGAAACGACGAATGGAAAGGTCAACAGCGGCACAAACTGGCGAAACAGGCCGATGGCACCGGGAACGGCAAATCCGATGAGAATCTCATGATCAACGGCGAAGCCCAGCACCGCAAGAGTAAGACAAGCCAGGGTTAACAGGCTGTCCAACAACCTGCTATTGAAAATGAAACCAAGGTTCTTCTCCACGCTTCCCATCCGGTGTCGAGGCGCGCTGTGCATAAGCCGGTCTCCTTAAATCAAGCAAAGACCGCCCCTCAACATTTGTCAAGCTAATAGGCAAGCCGTTCTGTCAGCGAATTCCTATTCTGGCTGAAGAATCACGCAGGCCAGCGGAGGCAGGGTCAATTCCAACGAGTAAGCTCGGCCCATCCATGCCTTTGGTTCAGCCTCAAGCCCACCGAGATTGCCGATGTTCGATCCTCCGTAGACCTCGGCATCCGTATTGAGCAGTTCCCTATAAAACCCAGGTTCAGGCACACCAAGACGATAATGCTCGCGCACCACTGGCGTAAGGTTGAGCACGACCACGATGAATCTGCCCTCATGATCCCGACGCATGTAACTGATGATGGACTGTTCGGCATCATTGCAATCGATCCATTCAAAGCCATGTGGCTCGAAGTCCAACTGATGCATTGCCGGAATCTCCCGATACAGCCGGTTCAGATCCCGCATCAGCAACTGCAAGCCACGATGTGGCATGAAATTGCTCTGGTCCCATGAAAGTTCACCATCATAGTTCCACTCTTCCCATTGGCCGAATTCCAGTCCCATGAACTGCAGCTTCTTGCCCGGATGCGTAAACATGTAGGCATACAACAGGCGAAGGTTGGCGAACTTCTGCCAATCATCACCCGGCATTTTGACCGGCATCGACCCTTTGCCATGCACAACCTCATCATGCGAGAAGGGAAGAATGAAGTTTTCGTTGAACGCATAGACCATGGAAAAGGTCAGCTCGTGGTGGTGAAAACTGCGATATATGGGATCGTGTGAAAAATACCGCAGCGTGTCATTCATCCAGCCCATGTTCCATTTCATCGTAAATCCGAGCCCCCCCAAATACACGGGGCGACTAACCATGGGCCAGGATGTCGATTCCTCCGCCATCGTCACTGCGCCAGGGAAACGTTCATGCACCAAGCAGTTGAACTGCTTGAGAAATTCAACCGCCTCAAGGTTTTCGCGGCCACCAAACCTGTTTGGAAGCCACTCCCCTTCCTTGCGCGAATAGTCCAAATAAAGCATCGAAGCCACGGCATCCACACGCAGGCCATCGATATGGTACTGGTCAAGCCAGAACAAGGCTGATGCGATCAGGAAATTGCGCACTTCATTGCGACCATAATTGAAGATCAGTGTACCCCAGTCCTTGTGCTCACCCAGCCTGGGATCCTCATGTTCATACAATGCGGTGCCGTCAAAGCGAGCAAGACCATGAGCATCCTTTGGAAAATGTGCCGGCACCCAATCGAGAAACACCCCGATGCCATGCTGATGGCAGTAGTCGACAAAATAGCGGAAATCATCAGGAGAACCGAAACGACTGGTCGGCGCAAAATAGCCAACAGTCTGATAACCCCAGGAGCCGTCAAACGGATGCTCGGTAATCGGCAGCAGCTCGACATGCGTGTAGCCCATCCACTGGCAGTAATCAACGAGCTGATGAGCCAGTTCCCTGTAATTCAGGAAAGCACCGTCGCTCCGGCGCCATGAACCAAGATGCACCTCATAGATGCTCATCGGCTGATCAAGTGCCTGCCGTGCAAGCCGGCCAGACATCCATTCATCATCGTGCCACGCGTATCGATGCGGATCATGGACGACACTGGCCGTAGCGGGACGCACCTCCATCTGCTGGGCATAGGGATCGGTTTTGTCAAACACACGTCCATCGCGGGAGCGAATCTCGTATTTGTACAACTCACCAGCTTGCAAACCAGGAATGAACAGCTCCCAAACACCAGAATCGCCCCGAACGCGCATCATGTGTTCTCGACCATCCCAGTGGTTGAAATTACCGATCACGCTGACCCGCTCGGCTGCGGGCGCCCAAACGGCAAAACTAACCC
>RFGS01000106.1 GCA_003695905.1 Zetaproteobacteria bacterium
AATCTTCACATCCGGCCTTTCCTTGCATTCCGGATGAACCCACGGCCTTCCACGCGCAAAGCCAAGAAACATCACTGCCCCTGTATCCCGCACATGGATACGGAATACCTTTCCTTCCAGTTGCTGCAGCAAGGGTTTGAGCCTCTCATCCCTTGAAAAGACCAAGCCGAGCACCGTGGATAGAACCACGCACTGAGCCGCGACCGGCACCAAGCGCAGGGGTAAAAACATGATACTCATGGACTCACACCTTGTATCCGCGATGGATGGCCACTATGCCTCCAGTCATGTTCTCATACTTGACCAGTTCGAAACCAACGCCTCGGATCATCCTGGCAAACCTCCCCTGATCCGGAAAACGCCGAATCGATTCGACCAGATATTGATACGATTCCCTGTCTCCGGTCACAAATTCACCCAGGGCGGGAATAAGATTGAAAGAATATGCATCATAGGCAATATCCAAAAGAGGCAACACGGGGCGGGAGAACTCAAGACAAACGAATTGCCCGCCGGGCTTGAGCACGCGCAGAAACTCGGCCAGCCCAGCCTCGATATCGACAAAATTGCGAATGCCGAAGGCAATGGTCAGGGCATCGAACGTATTATCGGGAAAGGGAAGTCTTGTCCCATCGGCCTGGACGCAATCGGCCCTGCCAGGCAAGAAGCCTGCATCAATCATGCGCCGGGCACCTTCGTAAAGCATGGGACCGTTCAAGTCGGTCAGCACGACCCGGCCAGCGGCTCCCATCTTCCGGAGCAGTCCGACTGCGATATCCCCAGATCCTGCCGCCACATCGAGCGCCAACGAGCCCGCCCGCACCCGGGTCTGTGCGATCATTCGGCGTTTCCACAGCCGATGAAGACCGGCACTCATGAGGTCATTCATGAGATCATATTTCTCGGCCACGGATGAAAAGACACCCATAACGCGGCGGACCTTTTCGCCCGTACTGACGCGTTCAAAACCAAAGTGTGTCGTTTGCTTATCGTTGCTCATTGGTCGCGCATCGTATCAGCCTTCCCCGTCCAGGCCAAACGCCTTTGATTCCCAATCCCACACACATCCGGTCAAGGCTCCCAGCATGCAAGGCAAAACAACATGGCGACGGCACGCTGCCCCCCATGCATGTTTGATCCAATAACAGCAAAGAGTTGCGCAACACCAAGGAAACAAGCTGTGGAAAAACGGTGGATGAAATGTGCAATGAGACCACAATGTATTGTGCATCGAAGATGCTTGACACCCTAAATATTGGGTCATATCGTTGCTCGCATGTTGACTCATGAATCGCCGGAGATGATCGACAATATTGGATGGGGGGAGGAACAAAAGGCACAATGAGCGCAAATGTCATCAAGGTAGAAAACATGACCAGGATTCAGCCGGACGAGATTCCATTCCAGGAAGCAAGCCTTGACATCTGGGACAAGAAATACCGACTCAAGGACAAGTTCGGCCATCCCGTGGATCAGACGATCGAGGATACTTATAAGCGCGTGGCACGGGCGCTGGCCAATGTTGAGAGCGAAGACAAACGCGATTACTGGTACTCCCAGTTTCTCTGGGCCCTCGCCCATGGTGCCATTCCGGCCGGACGCATCATGTCCAATGCTGGAGCGGAAGAACACAAGCCCGCCACCTCCACCATCAACTGTACGGTCTCCGGAACGATCCCCGACTCGATGGATGGCATCCTGCGCATGGTGCATGAGGCAGGCCTCACGCTGAAGGCCGGATGCGGCATCGGTTATGAGTTCTCCACGCTCCGTCCCAAGGGCGCCTATGTTTCAGGGGCTGGCGCCTATACGTCCGGGCCGCTTTCTTTCATGGACATCTACGACAAGATGTGCTTCACGGTTTCCTCGGCCGGCGGGCGCCGCGGAGCACAGATGGGAACGTTTGATATCAGCCATCCCGATGTCATCGACTTCATCCGTGCCAAGCGGGAGGACGGGCGACTTCGCCAATTCAATCTTTCCGTCCTGATCACGAAGGACTTCATGGAAGCAGTCAAAAACGACGCCGACTGGGATCTGGTGTTTCCTGCCAGTCAGGCTGAGATTGACGATCCGGAAACCCGCATCGTATTCCGTCGCATGGCCAATCCGCCGGAGGAGTGCATCCGTGATGACAAGGGGCGGGTGGCCTGTAAGGTGTATCGCACGCTGAAGGCCAGGCGCTTGTGGGACATCATCATGGCTTCGACCTACGACTACGCCGAGCCGGGCTTCATTCTGATCGATCGCGTCAACGAGATGAACAACAACTGGTGGTGCGAGGACATCCGCGCCACGAACCCGTGTGTCACTTCCGACACCTGGGTGCAAACCTCCTGCGGTCCGCGTCAGGTGGCCGATCTGCTTGGCAAACGTTTCGATGCCATCGTTGACGGCGTGGCTTACAGCACCGGTGAGCAGGGTTTTTTCAAAACCGCCCACAAGGACGTGATTCGACTGCAGACCAAAGAAGGCTACTCGTTACGCCTGACCCACGATCATCGTGTTCGCAAGATCACCCGTCTTACCCGCTGGTCGTGCGATAGCGAATGGACAGAGGCTGGTTCTTTGCAACCGGGCGATAAGATTTTGCTGCATCATCATGACAACATCAGATGGGGAGGCAGCCTCAACAGAGATCAGGGGTTCCTGCTTGGACTTCTGGTGGGTGATGGCACTCTGAAAAAAGATGCAGCCGTCATTTCGGTCTGGGCGGACCGGATGATTGCCAACGCACCTGTTGGCCAGGCAGGCTCGGGCGTATTTGCACTTATCCAGGCAGCCGAGCGTGCCGCCCGAGCCTTCTCCCATCGATCCGACTTCTCCGGCTTCCATGAAGTGCCGGGACGTGGTGAGTGGCGGATGAAACTCGCCGGACTTCGTGATCTTGCCTTCAAGCTTGGCATGGAACCCGGCCGCAAGGCCATCACACCTGCCATGGAGCGGGAATCATCGGACTTTTATGAGGGTTTTCTGCGCGGGTTATTTGATGCCGACGGTTCGGTGCAGGGCACACAGAAAAAGGGCATTTCCGTCCGTCTGGCTCAAAGCGACTTGCCTTGCCTGGAGGCCGTTCAGCGGATGCTGTTGCGCTTGGGGATTGCATCGACCATCTATCCGAACCGTCGTCTTGCCGGTAAAGCTGTGCTGCCTGATGGCAAGGGCGGCGTGAAAGGCTATGATACCAAGGCTCAACATGAGCTGGTGATCAGCGGCGCCAATCTGCACGTCTTCAATAAACGCATCGGATTTTCTGACAGCGCCAAGCAGCAGCGCCTCGAGCATCTGCTTGGAGCCTACAGCCGCAAACTCAACCGCGAACGTTTTGTCGCCGAAGTGGCTTCTATTCTGCCCGATGGCCGTGAGGATGTTTTCGATGTGCAGGTTCCCGGCATCAACACCTTCGATGGCAATGGCCTGCATGCACACAACTGCGGCGAGCAGCCTCTGCCCCCGTATGGCGCATGCCTGCTCGGCAGCGTCAACCTGACGAAATTCGTACGCGACCCGTTTACAGACAAGGCCCACTTCGACTGGGAAACCTTCCGCAAAGTCGTGGCCATCTTCACGCGCATGCTTGACAATGTGGTCGAAATCAATGGCCTGCCGTTGGAGCAACAGCGACAAGAAATCATGCGCAAGCGCCGTCATGGCATGGGCTTTCTAGGCCTTGGCAGCGCCCTGACCATGCTTGGCATACGCTATGGCTCGGAAGCCTCCCTGGAATTCACGGAAAGGATCTCCTATGAGATGGCGCGCACCGGCTATCAGGTCGGTATTGAGCTGGCCAAGGAGAAGGGTGAAGCCCCTGCGCTGGCCGAGGAATACGAAATCACGCAGGACATGATGGCCAAGCGTCCCGAAATGGCAGACGACGGCATCAAGGTCGGCGACAGGGTTAAGGGCCGCATACTCTGGGTGCGCTATTCCCGTTATCTGCGGCAGTTCGCCGAAACCGGTCGCGAGGAAGACCGCCAACTGCTCGAAGACCTGCTCAAGTACGGCTGCCGCTTCACGCACCACACATCGATTGCGCCCACAGGCACGATCAGCCTGAGCTTGGCAAACAATGCATCCAACGGCATCGAGCCGTCCTTTGCCCACCACTATTCACGCAATGTGATTCGCGAAGGTCGCAAGACAAAGGAAAAGGTTGATGTCTACTCCTTCGAGCTGCTGGCTTACCGTGCACTGGTCAATCCACAGGCCATGCCCTATGCAGAGGAAGAACAAAATCGGCTTCCCGACTACTTCATCAGCGCGGACGACGTGACACCGAAGCAGCATGTCGATATCCAGGCCGCAGCGCAGAAATGGATCGATTCCTCGATCTCCAAGACCGCCAACGTACCCACGGACTTTCCGTATGAGGACTTCAAGGACATCTATCTCTATGCCTATGAAAAGGGGCTAAAGGGCTGCACGACGTTCCGCTTCAACCCCGAGGCATTTCAGGGCGTACTGGTCAAGGAAGAGGATCTGGCCAATACGACATATCGCTTCAAACTCGAAGATGGAACGGAAATCGAGCTCAAGGGCAACGAAGAAGTTGAATATGACGGGGAAATTCACACGGCGGCAAATCTGTTCGATGCGCTGAAAGAAGGCTATTACGGGAAATTCTGATGCGCGTTCACTGGGCAGATTTCCGCATCCCGCCGATCAACCTCTGGGTCATGCCGACCTGGCCCGAAGACCCAGGTCGGCAAGCACCCGGGCAGAACAGCAGCCCCCTGCGGGTTCACACGAACACGATCACCGTCCAACAGAAGATCAGGAGCCTTCTGGCCGCCAGAGGAGGATATCATGGCCACCAAAATTGAAAAAAAGATCGTCGGCTATGAGGTCGTCAAGAATGAGGAGCAACCCCCCCAAGAAGAGAAGGTCACCGCGATCGCGCCGCTGCTGGAGCGGGACGACATCCTTGAAGGGATGACCTACAAGATAAAGACGCCCGTTTCCGATCATGCGATGTACATCACAATCAACGATGTGATCATTAACAAGGGGCAGCCGGATGAACACCGACGTCCATTCGAAATCTTCATCAACTCGAAGAACATGGAACACTTCATGTGGATTGTGGCTCTCACGCGCGTGATTTCGGCCATCTTCCGCAAAGGCGGAGACATCAACTTTCTTGTTGAGGAACTGAAAGCCGTCTTCGATCCCAGGGGTGGCTACTACAAGAAGGGCGGCAAGTACATGCCCTCCATCGTGGCTGAAATCGGTGAGGTCATTCAGCAGCATCTGGTATCCATCGGTATGATGGAGGGCCAGCTTTCCACACCTGAGCTGGAAGCCAAGCGCCGCGAGGCCAGGAAAAGGCTGGGCGAGGAAGCCGCGGCCAAAGGCGCTCAATGCGGCAAATGCGGTGCCATGGCCGTGGTCAGACTCGACAACTGCAACACCTGCCTGGAGTGTGGTGATTCCAAATGTGGGTGATGGCGCGTTGTACATCCAGCACCCATGATGCAAATTCCACTTGCCAGATTCGCTGCGGTGGACTGAGACTGGGAGATGAAGAACACCCCTTGGGGCGTTCTTGTTTCCAAAGCCTCTTTCTGAACCTTGATTGATGAGACGTGCCGTCACGGTTCTTCATCGATGATGGAGACGAGATCAGCGCCTCATACACAATCATGCCCTTGTTCATGGCAAATTTTTTCAAAATTCCTCAGAGAAGACTCCTTCGTAGGAGCTATTTAATGGCCGTTCCTTTACATCCCCCATTCAAGTGGCAATTTTCCATATTCGATTTGAGATACACGGGAGGGGGAAATGGACACCTTTGATTTACACTCATTTACAACAGATTATGCACTCCCTTGGATGATCAACATCATGCTGGCATTGGCCGTCTTTGTAGTGGGTCGCTGGGTGGCCCGCATACTGGTCGGTCTTGCAGGGCGTATGATGGAACGCGCTGGCCTGGATGCGATGTTGTCTGGCTTTGTCAATTCAATTCTCAATGCGTTGCTATTGTTGGTCGTGATTATCGCGGCTCTGGATCAGCTTGGAGTAGATACAACATCCTTCATTGCACTAATCGGTGCTGCCGGTTTGGCTGTTGGGCTGGCCTTACAGGGGTCCCTGCAAAATTTTGCCTCTGGAGTACTACTGATCATTTTCCGACCATTCAAGGTGGGTGACTTCATTGAAGCTGCCGGCGTTGCAGGTGTTGTGGAAGAGATCGGGATTTTCAGCACGCGCTTGAAGACCGGTGATAATCGCGAAATCATTGTGCCCAACGGGTCGATTTACGCTGGAACAATCGTCAACAATTCAGCCCGCGAAACACGGCGTATCGATCTCGTGTTCGGTATTGGTTATAACGATGACTTAAAGCAGGCAAGAGCCATTCTCCAGCAACTTCTTGAGGAGGATGAACGCATTCTGAAGGAGCCAAAGCCTCTGATTGCCGTTGCAGAACTGGCCGATGCCAGTGTGAACTTTGCTGTACGCCCATGGGTGAAGGCCAGCGATTACTGGGCGGTACGCTTTGATCTGACCGAGAAGGTGAAACTGGCCTTTGATGAAGCGGGCATTTCGATTCCCTATCCACAGATGGATGTACATGTGCATTCTGTGAGTTCCAGCTGAGCACAAGGCACTCGCCGGTGGATGATTCAGAATGGTGAAGCGGCAAAAGTTCGCATCATCTGAAAAGCATTCACCACGATGCAAGCTTTAGGAGAGAATAAGAACAGTATACCCTGATTTGTATGGCGATGATTTGCTAAGCCAAGGGCGCCGTAGTTTCGCAACCTGTAGCGTAATGTGGCGTTAGCAGCAATGATATTATCTATTATCCCTGGCGTGGGCGATTGGGCGATGTGCTTCAGCATCCAGCTGATCTCCCAATTTTGCCCCAAACGCGACTCAAAGAATCGGCTCTGAACCAACATTGTCGAAAGCCTGCCCAAAATCACCCCAGGCTCCAATCGCACAAACCCTCATCGGTGCTCAACGTCCCCGCCAGGCTGTGATCCAGATCATCGTTTCTCCTCGAATCCTTCTGAGCATCGGGTACGAATTCCGTGCCAAGGAGAAAATGACCATGGCCTCAAGTGTCAGACTGAACATCCACTGCCCGTTCTGTGAAAATCCAAAGCAGGTCGGCATCTTTGAAAACATCGTGCAATGCCCTTGCGGAGGAATGCTGGCTATTGGCTTTGCCGAAGACAGGGAGGCCCTCAAGGAGCAGTTTGCCAGCAAGCTGAATCTCCCTCCCGAACTGGCCTACAGCCGGATGGATTTCCATGAAATCAGCCTTGGCGGAGGCTACGGCCCATTCATCATCTATGCAGGCCGGCTTCGCAACCTGGACAACAAGCCGGTGCTGCAACAAGCAACCGCGGGATAGTCTACAGCCGATGTGGATTGCCCGGCTGCTCTAAATATGGACAGGTCTACAGCTGCTGACTCAAGGCTCGATTGCCGCATGGACTAGCGCCCATTATATCTGCAGCATCGGGACCCTGCTGATGCAAGGAGGTTCCCATGCAACACATCTTGGCCAGTTCGCCCAGGGCCAGGGAGGCACTTGATCTCGTTTCCTCCCTGCAACAACGCTTTGCCGAGCTCCTTGAAGACATCGCAGCCGATCTGGGCATGCATCAGAGCTTTAGTCCGGTTCGATGGCAAAGGGATGAAGGCAGACACGGCGGAGGCATGAGACTAGAAACGGCCGATGGCCCAATGATTGGCCGAGGATCCATCAATGTCTCACAGGTCCACTATGACGACGAGCCAGCCCGTAGACTTGGTTCTGCCACAGCCATTTCGACAATCATCCATCCCTTTCATCCGCTGGCCCCGTCCATACACATCCACATAAGCTGGACAGAAATGAAGCAGCAGAACGGCTACTGGCGCATCATGGCCGATCTGAACCCAGCCATCCCGGAAGCCAGCGACGCGGCAAGCTTTGAACAAGCATTGAGGCAAGCCGCGCCCGCACATTTCCACCAGGCACGTCAACAGGGAGACCGCTATTTCTTCATTCCCGCCCTGGGAAGACATCGCGGCATCGTTCACTTCTATCTCGAACAATTCAACAGTGGGGACTTCGATGCTGATCATGAACTTGCCGCTCGCGTCGGCAAAGCCGCCGTGGACACCTATGGCCAGATCCTTCGTCAGCGGCTGAAACATATCCAACCACCCAGCAAGGAACAGATGCGGGCCCAACTGGACTATCACACCCTTTATTTCTTCCAGGTGCTCACACTCGACCGAGGCACCACATCAGGCCTGCTGGTCCATGATCAAAACGATCTAGGCATCATGGGATCGCTTCCCGCGCGAGTTGATAGGGCCCTGCTTCAGTCCTGGGTTCCGCGCATGTGCTCGCCTCAGGATGAATTGCTTCAGGCCCTGATCAATGCCCTGCCCAATGAATCACCGTGTACAGTGGATGCCGCATGCAAGAAACGCCTGGCCGATACCGTGCGCCGGCATTATCAGCAGCATCCCGAAGCCATCTCCATGCAGGCGACCGCAGACGTCGTCCCTCCCACAGTGATCAATCATATGCCCGAAGGCTGAATGGACGCATGCCAGTCTAGCGGCCATCGGACTGTTCCAAGATCTCCAGAAAGGTAGGGATGTCCTGCGGCGAACAAGAACGCAAACCCAGTCTGCCCTCAAGCTTCGCCATGCGCGCTTCCCTGGCCTCCCTGACGACGGCCGCGCAATAGGCAATCAGGCTCATGGCTGTGTATGCCAGAACGATATACAAAAGCTGGGCCGTCGTTTGAACAATGACCTCCTGGACAAAAAAGCCGACTGCAACTAGGGCGAGCAGATAGGCCAACGACCACATCCCTCCGGCAACCGAGCCCACGACGAGGCAGGCAATATAGGGGAAGCCAAGACTCCAGATAAAGCCGATGCCGCCAAACCCACCGAGAAAGTAAAGCAACCCGAACAGCACGGCCGCATGCCCCAGAAACAGATGGCCATATACTGGGCGGCTGCCCTTGCACCAAAGCAACCATGCCAGCATGGACAGACTCAGCATCATGACAAACTCAATACTGCCAAGCATGCTCTGGCCGAGGCTGAAGTTGATCTCGCTGAACGTAGCCACAAAGGGAATGCCCACCATCAAACAGATGTGCAAAGCATCCAGCCTCAACAGCATGTCCGCAAAGGAAAGCTCATCTTCGTTCATGGCCGCCCCCTTGCAGCAGAGCATAGCAGACATCAAACCACTTTGCAGAATCAGCGCTTCATCAGCAAGGTCAGTCCATCGGCAACAGGCAGCATGGCAAGATCCACTCGTTCGTCATCGTGCACAAAACGGTTGAAACTTCGAATGGCCTCTGTTGCGACATCATGCCGCTCGGCATCGGCAACAGCACCACCCCAGAGGGTATTGTCCACGGCGATTACGCCTCCCTTTCTCAGCAACAAGAGGCTGGCTTCGTAGTAGTCGGTATAGCGTTCCTTGTCTGCGTCGATGAACACGAAATCGTAACTTTCCTTCTCTCCCGAGCTTAGCAGCATCTCCAGTGTCTCCATGGCTGGTCTCAGGTGCAGTTCGATCCGTCCTGCCACTCCTGCCTGTTCCCAGAACCTGCGAGCCATGAAAGCCCAACGCTGCTCGACCTCACAGGTGATAAGCCAGCCATCATCTGGCAAGGCCATGGCCATCCACAAACTCGCATAGCCGGTGTATGTCCCGATCTCGATGACCCGGCGGGCATTCATCAGCTTCAACATCCATGCCATGAACTGGCCTTGCTCGGGCGCTGACCGCATCTCGGCACCCTCTTCAAGCGCCGTCGCCTCGCGAAGGCGAACCAGCACGTCCGGCTCTCGTACCCCGAGGTTCTGAAGGTAACGATACAGTCCATCATCCAGGCTCAGGCTCTTGTTAGCCACACTCGTGCTCCAGCTCTGCCAGCCTCCGAGCCGCCATCTCCAGTTGTCCTTCGTGAAACACGGAAATACCATGACGAGACAGCAAACGGGCGGTAATTCCCTGTCCAGGCTTTTTCCTGCCGCTAAACGTGCCGTCATGCACGCAGGCCACACCGCAGGACGGACTTCCCTCCTTGAGGATGGCAATCTTGATTCGGTGCTTCCAGCAACAGGCTAGCGCCCGTTCCGCACCGTTCACAAAAGCCGCCGTCACATCGCCACCATCCTGACGCAATACCCTGGCCGCGCCCCGGAGCACATCCTCAGCGTTATACCCGCGTTCGATTTCGGCTGGAGGTCTTGGGGTCGAAAGCCCACCCTCGCTTTCCGGACAGAATGGAACGATTCGTCCCTGTTCCTGCCAAAGCCGGATCAACCCATCCTGCGCACAATCTCCTCCATCATAGCGTACCTTTTCGCCAAGAAGGCAGGAACTGACAAGAATCTTCTGCATGACGCTAGATTAATCGACAAAGTCGCAACCCGCCAGTCGCAGCCTTTTCCAATATGAAATGAGCCTGAAATGTGAAGGGCGTCTGTCCAGCATAGGAGGATGCTGGTGCAGATGGATGAAACACGAATTCGGTCGCTG
>RFGS01000107.1 GCA_003695905.1 Zetaproteobacteria bacterium
AGAGCTGCACTCGGATGCAGCCTTGCTGCGCAGGAGGGGTATCCGGCATGGATGGGTTCGGGCAAGGGACTCCGTTTCGTCCACTGACGATGAAGGGGTTATGCTCCTCCATTGGCATCAGGCCAAGCCGATCCACCTGCCTAGCCAGCTTCTGCCAAGTGTTCCGGATCATGCTGAGCACATTCGCGATGCGTTGGGCATCATGCAGCGCGTGCGTGGGGGAGAAAGCTGTCTCGACATATTGGATGAGCCGCGTTATCAGCAACGGCTGCAGCCGGATTTCGAGATGCTGGCTGCGGTGCATTCCGGGCATGATCCCCAGGAAATTGAGAAGATCACCTTTGATGCTGTCAAGTCCGGTGAGCTTTTTGCCGAAGATCTTTGGATGAAGGTGTCCCGCCTTTCCTTTTACGAGGAAGATGCCTCCATTCGCTTTCGCTTTTCCTATGGACTAGAAATGTTTAAGGCCCAGGAGGATGATCCCTTGCGGGAGCGCTTGGCCGCCGAACTGGCGCAACGGGTTTTCCCCGAATGCGCGATGGTTACTGAAAATGCGGAGTTGAATGCGTTGCTGCGCTGCATGCTCGGCATGCAGCCCCTGTTTGTGGAACGGATTATCTATTCCAATGCCCCCAATGGGGGAGCCCAGTTCCATCAGGATGTCGAACAGGGGCATCTTGGAGTCGTTTATGCCCAGCTTCATGGCAGAACCGGCTGGCTGGCCTTGCCAAGGAACGAGCTGATCGACGAAATTCGGACGTTTCTAGCCGAAGGTTCCTCGCTACTGAGCGCCGATTTTGATGAGGACCAGTTGGAATCCCTGCAGTATCTGGCCCGGGATGAGCAACGCCTAGTCGAAGCCCTGGAGAGCGAGGATCAGGGTGTCCTGGAGCAATTACTCAACCATAGCCCGTTGTTCACTCGCCGACTTGTCGAACATGGTTGGGGGATCTTGCTTCAAGCAGGCGATGTTCTGTTGCTGCCGCAGCAGGCAACGGATCTTTGTTGCTGGCATGCTGTGTTTTGCCTGGATGAGGAGCCGGGACATGCGCTCTCGTTTGCACTTGCAACCGGCGCGTGAGCGGTTTGGCATGATGGATGACTTATTTTCTGCTGAGCGGGCAGTCCGATGCACAGACGGGCGGACGTATGCCTGACGCCAACCGTCTTGCCGGATCCGCAAGCCCGTATCTGCGCCAGCATGCAAACAATCCCGTCAACTGGCAGCCATGGAGTGAGGCAGCTTTTGCCGAGGCCCATAGTCTGAACAAGCCCGTGCTTGTTTCCATCGGATATTCCACCTGTCATTGGTGTCATGTCATGGAGAAGGAGTCGTTCTCGGATCCGGAAGCAGCCAGCGAACTGAACCGCACCTTTGTCTGTATCAAGGTGGATCGCGAGGAACGTCCCGATCTCGATGCCATTTACATGAGGGCAGCGCAGACTTTGAGCGGCAGTGGCGGCTGGCCGTTGCATGTGCTGCTTACGCCGGATAAGAAACCCTTTTATGCCTTTACTTACCTACCCAAGGAGGATCGTTTCGGCCGCATGGGCCTGATTTCCCTTTGCAGACGCATCGCATCACTGTGGCGCAGCGACCGGGAACGTATCGAGCGCTCTGCTGCGGCCTTGAGCAAGGCTCTGCAGGAGCAGACAAGCGCATCGAAGGGTCAAGACGAGATCGGGATAAGCATGGTTGAGAATGCATACCGAGCTTTGATGGAGCGCTACGATGCCGAATACGGAGGGTTTGGCTCGGCCCCCAAGTTTCCCAGTCCTCATCAGCTCCTGTTCCTTTTCCGTCATGGCATCCTGGCTGGCCAGAATGCGGCCACTCAGGCCGCAATACATACCCTGAGGGCCATGCAGAACGGTGGCATTCACGACCATGTTGGCGGTGGATTTCATCGATATTCGACGGACCGTTTCTGGCATCTGCCTCATTTCGAGAAAATGCTTTATGACCAAGCCATGCTGCTGATCGCCTACACCGAAGGCTGGCTTGTCAGTGGTGACCCCTCGTTCAAGGCGACCATGGAAGATCTCGTGCAGTACGTTTTGCGTCGACTGCAATCTAAGGAGGGGGCTTTCTTTACGGCCGAGGATGCTGACTCGGAAGGTCAGGAAGGCCGCCATTATGTCTGGAAAACGGATGAGATCCGTTCCCTGCTCGAACCCCATGAGGCTGATGGGGTGATCCGTGCATTTGGCATGCGGGATGAGGGGAACTATGCTGATGAAGCGACAGGTGGGAGCACGGGGCGAAACGTACTTGATCTCATTGATGCGAAAGCGCTTTCCTCCCTCAACTGGCCGGACATCCGTGCAAGGCTTCTGGCCTTTCGTGAGCGCAGGCCCCGTCCGTTTCGTGATGAAAAAGTGCTCTGCGACTGGAACGGACTGGCCATAGCTGCTTTGGCCAAGGCCGGACGCGCTCTGCAACAGGAGCAATGGACCAAGCAGGCAATGCGCGCCGCCGACTTTGTGCTGCATCATCTATGGCACGGACAGTCATTGAAGCATCGCTGGTTTCATGGGACAGCCGGCATCAATGCGACGTTGGATGATTATGCCTTTCTGCTCTGGGGCTTGATCGAACTCCATCAGACAACGCTTGACGTCCGCTGGTTGCAGGCCGCAAGTGAGCTGGCCGATACCATGCTGGAGCAGCTAGCTGCTCCAGGTGGAGGCCTTTATCTTGCAACGGGAAGCGATCTGATCGTCCAGCCTGTGGAAGGCTTTGACGGCGCTTTGCCATCTGGCAATGCCGTTGCAATGCATTCGCTGCTGCGGCTCGGCCGCCTCTTCGGCCGGACGGACTACGAGGAAGCGGCCTGGGCGATCGCCAAGCGGTTTGCGCCCGTTTTGAAGCAGGCCCCGCTGGGCATGCTGCATTTGCTGTCCGGCATTGCATTAGCACATTCGCCGAGCCTGGAGATCGTGCTTGCCGGTCCTGTGGACTCAGCGACGGGTAAGGCCATGCGCCGGATCATGGATGGTTCCTTTCTGCCGAATCTGACCATATTGCGTGCAGATTCGGCAACGAGGCAATGCATTCCGTTTCTCCGTCAATATGAACCGATTGAGGACCAGGCGACAGCCTATGTCTGCGAACATTTCCGCTGCCATTCGCCGATGACTAATCCCATAGAACTGGAGCGTCTGCTCACTCAGTCCACCGCATTGACCACGCGGCGCGATGAAGTAGTCGGTTCCTGATAAGGCTTGAGCCCAAGCTTGGCAAACAGTTGCCTGTCCTGGTCGGCCTCAGGGTTGCTCGTCGTCAACAGCTTCTCGCCATAAAAAATCGAATTGGCGCCAGCCAGGAAGCACAGGGCTTGCAGCTCTTCGCTCATCTGTTCGCGGCCGGCCGACAGGCGGACCCATGAAGCCGGCATTGTGATGCGGGCCACGGCAATCGTGCGCACGAACTCAAATGCATCAAGCTCGTCCACCGTGCTCAGCGGCGTACCCGGAACCTTGACCAGCATATTGATGGGTACCGACTCCGGATGAGGCTGCATGCGTGCTAGCTGTGCGATCAATCCCGCGCGGTGCCTGCGGCTCTCTCCCATGCCGACAATGCCTCCACAGCAGATGCTCATGCCTGCGGCGCGCACATGCCGCAGCGTATCCAGGCGGTCCTCATAGGTGCGGGTGGTGATGATTTCACCGTAAAACTCGGGATCGGTATCCAGGTTATGGTTGTAAAAGTCCAGGCCGGCTTCTTTCAGTCGCCGTGCCTGTTCTTCATCCAGCATGCCCAGGGTGGCACAAACCTCAAGCCCCATGGCCTTGATGTCGCGCACCATGTCCAGGACAAGCTCAAAGGCTCGGCCCTTGGGCTCCCTCCATGCAGCCCCGATACAGAAACGGGTTGCCCCTTTTTCTTTGGCGCATCTCGCTGCAGCGAGCACGTCTTCCTTTTTCATGAGTAACTCGCGGTCCAGGTCCGTGGAATGGTGTATTGACTGCGGACAGTACTTGCAGTCTTCAGGGCAGCCCCCTGTCTTGATCGACAGCAATGTGGACAACTGAACCGCATTGGCATCGAAATGAGCTCGATGGCACTGCTGCGCCTTGAACAGCAGGTCATTGAACGGCAGTTCAAACAGGCTTTCGATCTCATCCACGGACCAGTCATGTCGCATTGGCTTCTTCCTCCGTTTACCAGTCAGGCTGCAAGGGTAGACGGCCTGACCACTCAGCGCAAAGCTAATCGACGCTCAATGCCTCGACCGGTCTCCAGAAGCGGATCATGTCATCGCTGGGCGTGAAAGAGGGAAGCGCTTCGTGGCATGCCCGGATCAGAGCATGGTCTTCCGCTAGGTCAATAAGACGAAAGCCAACACTGCCGCTTTGCCTTAGCCCCAGGGCATCGCCTGCTCCGCGCAGTTTCAGGTCCGCCTCGGCCAGTTCCAAGCCATCATGACACTGGGTCATGGTGCGCAATCGAGCCAGTCCTGCCTGTCCGACATCTTCTCCGGGGATCAGAATGCAATATCCCTGTTCATCGGAGCGCCCCACGCGCCCTCTCAGTTGGTGGAGTTGGGCCAGTCCATAGCGTTCGGCCTGTTCGATAATGATCAGGCGCGCTTCGGGAACGTTCACACCGACCTCAACGACGGTGGTTGAGACAAGAATACTGCAGGAACCATCGGCAAAGGCCTGCAGTGTTCGTTGTTTCTCGTCAGCCTGCATGCGACCGTGCAGGCCCAGTACGCCGGCGTCAGGGAAGTGTTTGCGCAGGATTTCCGTCCGCTGAGCGACCGAGCGCCCATCCTCCTGCTCATCCACCCTGGGCACGATCCAGTAGATTCTTCCTCCCTGTGCCAGTATGCGTCGCATGCCGCCCATCAGGGCTGGCATCTTGCTCGTGGGCAGCAGACGCGTTTCCACCGGCTTGCGGCCGGGGGGCATACCGCGCATCAAGGTCAGATCCATGTCTCCGTACAATGCAAGGGCTAGCGATCTCGGGATTGGTGTGGCCGTCATGCTCAGCAGATGTACGGCAGATGCCTGATCCGGTGCCTTCTGGTCAGCCAAGGCCCAGCGCTGACGGACCCCAAATCGATGCTGTTCATCCACAATGGCCAGACCCAGCCGGGCAAAACGAACATCCTCGACCAGCAAGGCGTGGGTTCCCACGACAAAGGGGACACTGCCGTCCGACAGCCCCTTCAACAACTTCTGTCGGTTCCGAGACGGCATGCCCCCGGTGAGCAGGGCCACCTCCCCAAAATCGTTCAGCAAGGCCGAAAGGGTTTCCGCATGCTGTCTGGCCAGTACTTCTGTCGGAGCGAGCATCGCGCTTTGCCAGCCATTGTCCATGGCATGCGCCATGGCCAGCGCAGCCACCCACGTTTTGCCTGCTCCGACATCCCCCTGCACAAGCCGATGCATGCGTTGGCCTGAGGCAAGATCCCGTTGGATGGCATCCCATGCCTCCCGCTGGGCATCCGTCAGTGGATAGGGAAGACCTGCCTGAAGTCTGCGGGATGCTTCAGCGCGCCGCATGGGAGCAGCTGCCCTACCTGCCTCACGGCGCTTCTCGCGCATCAGGGCCAGATAAACCAGCAGTTCTTCCAGCTTCAGACGCAACAGGCATGAGCCCGGATCGGTTGTTTCAGAGGGTTGATGGATCCCACGCAGTGCAGCATCAAGGGTCAGCGGGCTCCATTGCCGAGCGAGTATGTCCAGGGGAGATGCCAGTCCAGTGGGCATGCTCGCCAGCATAAGCTCGAGGTATCGCTGAATGCGCTTGCTACTCAGGCCTCCCAGTGTGGCATACACGGGTCTGATGGTTGGACGGAATGCCGCTAGGGGCTGCCATTCGGGATGAGCCATTTGCCATCGTCCTTTCCATCGTTTGGCCATGCCCCGGGCTGTGATCCAGTTGCCAGGTGCAAGGCGTGCGTCATGCATCATGTAGCCCGAATGAAAGAACAAAAGGGATATTTCCCCATGATCATCAGCCAAGCGAAGGATCACCTGTCGCTTCCGGCCAATGCCCTGGGCTCGTCTGTCGATGATGCACCCTGCCAGTCGGATTTCCCGCGATTCGATCAGATTGCCGATGGTTTCGATCTTGCGGTCATCCTGATAGCGCTTGGGAACGTGCAGGAGCAGATCGCCCCAGCAATGGCAGCCCTGCGAAGCCAGTGCCGAGGCGAGCTTGGATCCGATGCCATCAAGGTCGGTGAGCGGACGATGCAAAAAAGCGTACATCAGGACATTGTGATCTCAGCACGGGTGTCTCTCAAGCAGCGCATCGGTCTTCAGACCCGTTTACTTCCTGCTGGAGGGCTCCCGATTTTGGCCGCCAGCATGCTCGGGTCGGTAGTTCAGCCTGGCCAGATGCTTGCGAATGCCAAGGATATGATGCGCGCTCATGGAAAGCGCATCGATGTCGAGGTTCAGGAATGTTTCGGTCCATTCATCATCTGCCGCAAGCTCCCCGCACACGGCTACGGGAATATCGTGTTTTCGCCCGGCCTTGGCCGTATGCTCAATCATCTTGATGATGGCTGGATGCCTAGCCGGATAGAGGGCGGCAGCCTCTTCATCGTTTCGGTCAGCGGCCAGCGTATACTGCAAGAGATCATTGGTGCCGATTGAAAAGAAGTCGCTTACGCTGGCCAGTTCATCGGCGATCATGACCGCGGCCGGGACCTCGATCATGGCGCCAACAGGTACATCGTACCGCCATCCATGGCGGCGGCAAATGCGTTCCACTCGCTCGCGAACCATCTCCATTTCCTCGACTGTGGCAACCATGGGCACCAGGACCTTGACCTGCCCTTCCTGAGCTGCCATCAGGATAGCGGTCAACTGCGTATCGAGAATGTCCGGCCACTGTTTGAGCAGCCGGATGCCCCGCAGTCCCAACGCAGGGTTTGCACCTGCGTATTCGTGGCCAGCTATGGCCCGGAAAAGCAGCGGCTTGTCGCCACCGATATCCAATAGCCTTATGATTACCGGTTTGCCATCAACGGCGTGTATAAGGCGACGATAATACCGTGCTTGTGTCGGGGCATCGGGCAGTTGCCGGGCGTTGACGAACATGAACTCACTTCGAAAAAGGCCGATGCCCTCGGCACCGACTTTCTGTGCCATGGCTGCTTCCTCGACGAATTCGAGGTTGGCCATCAGGGCCATGGCATGCCCATCGGCGCTGCGGGAAGGTCTGCTTGCATAGACCATGAGGTCCTCGTGAACAACATCAAGAGCATGCTTGAACACGGCATACTGGGCCAGCAACGCTTTGGAAGGCCGGCAGACCCATCGGCCGAGCTCGGCATCGAGGATGATGTCATCGCCATCTTGGACTTCATCCATGAGGCCATGGGCTCCGACCAGCATCGGCAGGCCGATACCCCTTGCGACAATAATGCTGTGAGCGTTGGCTCCTCCCTGCTCAGCAATCAGACCGGCGGCCCCGAACCGCCATAGGGAAACGACATCAATGGGACTGAAATCATCTGATACGAGAACTGTCGGCTCACGGTTCGGTTGCAATTCGGGCAGGGCCCGCCGGCCCTGAAGATGCTGCATGATGCGCGAGCCCACCTGCTCGATGTCCTCGCTGCGTTCGCGAAGATAAGGATCCTCGATGGAAGCAAAGACAGCCTGAATCTCATCCATGCGTCGGCGAAGGGCCCATTCTGCATTGATGCCTTCGCGCTCAATCAGCTCGACTGTTTTTTCATTCAATTCGGGATCAGCCAGCAGCATCCGGTGAACCTCGAGGATCAGCATCGGATCATGAATGCCCAGCCGCTCCAATTGCTTGCATTCGTGCTCGAGCTCCTGGCGCGTCTCTTCCACGGCCTTTCGGAAACGATCTAGTTCCTGTGAGCGTTGATCGGCGGCTACATGCCGTTCAGGAATGGGCAGACGGCCGTGAACCAATTTCTGCACTCGTCCTATGACAATGCCGAGGCTCTTGGCCGCAGCCTGATGGGCGGATTCTTCGTGCCGGTTCATTCCACTTCTCCAAAGCCGCCCTCGATCAGGCCGACGACGGCTGCCAACGCCTCATGCGCTTCCTCTCCTCGCGTACGAATGGTCAGAACCGTGCCTTGGGCTGCAGCAAGCATCATGATGCCCATGATGCTTTTTGCGTTGATGCTTATGCCATCCCTGATCAATTCAACTTCGGCATTGAAACGGTTTGCGGTGCTGGCCAGCTTTGCCGAGGCTCTTGCATGAAGGCCCAGCTTATTTCGGACCACTACGGTTTGTTCAGGCATTGGAATCACGCTCTCCGCTGGAAGGATCAGCCGTTATCTCATCATGGCCAACGCCGGTCATGCTCATGTATCGTTTCCCCGAGGCAATGGCCTTTCTTGCCAGCGTGTCCAGGTCTGTTTCGTTTGCTCGCAGGCTCAAGGCCTTGATCAGCAAGGGGAGATTGTAACCGGAAACGACCCTGATCTTACCGCGTCCTGTGCAAGCTTCGAGGACAAGATTGCACGGTGTACCACCGAATATATCGATCAGGATCAGCACCCCATGACCCGAGTCGACAAGTCTGATTGCCTGATCCAGAGCCTTACGCATGGCCTGAAGATTCTGTTCAGGTCCGGTGTCAACGGAGGCAAGGCATGGCTGTGGACCGAGCACATGCTCGACCGCATGAATCATTTCGCGTCCAATTTGTGCATGGCCGACGAGAAGGATGCCGATCATGGATGATGCCCCTGCCGCTCCAGTTCACGGTGCAGCACGAGCGGCTCAACCCCCCGGCGCCGCAACCAGGCCGCTGCGCGTTCGGCCATGTACACGGAGCGATGACGTCCGCCCGTACACCCAAAAGCCAGCGTGAAATAACGCTTGCGCTCCCTTTCCATGCGTGGCCAGGCAAACGCCAGCCATTCGGCAAGCAGGGCCTCGGCTCTCAGCATGTCGCGCTGGCCGCGAAAAAATTTGATGACGGGCTCATCCATGCCGGTCAGCGGTGCCAGGTCTGGGTCATAGTGGGGATTGGGCAAAAACCGCACATCAACGACCATATCTGCTTCTGCGGGAATCCCATGACGGTAGCTGAACGAGGTGACGGTCACATAGATGGATCTGCTGCTCGTTCTCTTGATTTCCCAGAAGTTTTCGACACGAGCGGCCAATTCGTAAGGCGTCAGGTTTGAACTCTCCAAGACCAGGTCCGCCATATCCCGAATGGGCGCCATGGCCTCCCTTTCCATGGCGATCGATTCCAGAAGGGATCGGTCACGTGCGAAGGGATGGCGGCGTTTCACGGCCGAGTATCGCCGTTGCAGTGCCTCGTTGCTGGCTTCCACGAACAGCAAAAACCACTCATCGCCCGAATTGAGGATCGAACGGTAAGCCCTTGCAAAATCTGCCGGATCCTTGAAGCTGCGTGCATCGATACACAGCGCTGCCGGCATGTCGCGTCGCCTCATGTGCATGGCCCAGTCATGAAAGAGTTCCAAGGGTAGATTGTCGGTGCAGAAAACGCCCTGGTCCTCAAGTGCATGCAGCACTGTGCTCTTGCCAGCACCGGAAAGACCACTGATTAAGAGCATATGGTCTGCCTGATCATGGACCTTCCGCCCCACCCTGCTGAATGCGGCGCTCAAGATTAGCTATGAAGGCCTTGTTGCTATCCAAGCCCCGCAGTTTCATCAACTGATGGCGTGTTGCTACCTCGATCAGGATGGCTAGCGAACGGCCTGGACGTATGGGAAGGGAAACCTTTGGCAATCTGACGCCCATAATCTCAAACGTCTCTTCATCCATGGGCAGGCGATCTCTTGTCTTCGCATGTTCCCATGGAACAAGCTCAATAACGAGGCGAAGGCGTTTGGTATCGGTAATGGCGGCAGCGCCGAACATGTCCCGGATGTTGAGTACGCCAAGTCCACGGATCTCCATATGGTAGCGCAATGCATCTGGGCTGTGACCGACGATGATGTCTGGGCCCTGGCGCACCAATTCCACCACGTCATCGGCCACTAGGCGGTGACCACGCGAGATCAGCTCCAGTGCGATTTCACTCTTGCCGATGCCACTGGGCCCGATCAGCAGCACGCCGAGACCAAACACGTCAAGGTAAACCCCATGCTGATAGCTGACCGGCGCCAGTGCTCGCGAGAGAAACAACATGATCTGTGAAATGAAGGTCTGGGTATCCAGCGAGGTTTTCAAGAGCGGTGTGCCGCTGCGTTCGGCGGCCTGTACCAACAGTTCGGGAGGTTTGAGTCCCCGGGTCACGACCACGCCAGCTAGGTGGCGGTCAAACAGGGCTTCTACCACACGCTGCTGATCTTTCGGTCTGCGAGTGGCCAGATATTTCAACTCGGTTTTGCCGATAACCTGCAACCGGCAGTCGTCGATATCATCGAGAAAACCTGCGAAAGCCAGGGAAGGCTTGTTGATGCGTGCATGTTCGATAATTCTGTCCAGCCCGGATCGTCCGGCCAGCAGTTGCAGATCCATGGCCGATCCCTGCTGCTCGAGCAGAGAGCGGATGGATATGCCGGCTGGACTGCTCATGAGGTCGAGGCCATCTCCGGGAAGAGAGCAGCCAGGCTTTCTGCATCGGCCGCATCCATAATCTGTGCTCGAAAGTTGGGCTGCTGAAGCAAGCGGGCCAGGTGAGCCAAAAGCTCCAGATGTTGCCGATTGTCATCATCCGGCACGAGTAGTAGCACGACAATGTGTACTGGTTCGCCGTCAATGGCCTCAAAGTCCACGCCCCGTTGATGCCGGGCAACCGCGACAATTGGATGCAATAGGTCATGGATCCGGCCATGGGGAATGGCTACGCCATGCCCAATGCCGGTGCTGCCCAGTCGCTCACGGGCCATGACCACCTCAAGCACCTGATCTGGATCAATTGATTGGATGGATTGGGCCAATTCGGTAATGATCGCCTTTTTGGTGGGCGCATGCGAATCGACAATAACATGATCCGGGGTTAGTAATGCCATGATGTTTCCTGCTCTGGTTTCCTCATTCGTTTTCAGGCGGATGCCAGCCCCATGCCGCCAATGGTTCTCCTGCCTTGCGGAAGGATATTCAACCGATCGTGGTCAACACCAGTTCGTCACGCCCGGAAGGCTCCAACTGCATCACAGCCTCGTCAACGCTCACCGGTTTGGCAAGCATTTCGAACCGGGCTGCTGTCTTGACTGGCTGCTCTTCATGCATGGATTCTGCTCCTGCGGAAGAACCGAAACATGCTCTGGAGCTTTGCACGCGTTCGTGATGACCATGCCGGCGACGCTTCAAGCGATCAAGTTGAGACTGTCGTTTCAATTCCTCGGCCATACCGTTATCGGAGGCCTTGAAGAATTCGGCGTGTTCAGATTGGCGACTGGTCGTCGATAGCAGCATGATTTTACCTCCTTGTCTGAGATGACGAGCATGCTCGCTTGCGTCGACGCTGACTGCTCGAAGGAAGCCCCATCTGCTCACGATACTTGGCCACGGTGCGCCGCGCGATCTCAATGCCTTCCATGCGAAGCCTTTCAGCAATCTTTTGATCCGAAATGGGTCTGCCTGGCGGTTCGGTTTCGATCAGTGAACGAATGCGCTGTAGCACTTGGCTTGTTGAAATAGCATGACCGTCCCGCGTTTGCAGGCCAGCTGAAAAAAACGACTTCAGCGGAATGATGCCAAAGGGCGTGCCGGCATATTTTCCTTGGACGACCCGGGAAATTGTTGATTCATGAACGCCGATATCCTCGGCGACTTCCCGCATGGTCAGAGGCTGAATGGCAAGGAAACCGGCCTCGAGCATGCGACGCTGTCGCCTGGCCAGACTGATGCCGAGCTTGAGCAGAGTCTCCCGTCGCTGCGATAGCGATTGCATCAACCATCGTGCCTCGCGCAGCGCTCGTTCGACATAGGCCCTGTCCTCGTTACTCAACGCATTCTCCGACCAGCGGTCATGAATACGGAGCCTGTAGCGTGCCGATCGTGGTACGATAACATCAAATCCGTTTTCATCGTTGCGCTGAAACACGATTTCCGGTTCGATGTAAATAGGTTCCTGGCCACCGGCATCATGACCGGGGAAGGGGTCCAGCCTGCGCATGCGCTCGAATGCGGCTTCGATCTGCTGGATCGATACGCCCACTTCCCTTGCCAGTTTAGCGCGATCCATGTCCAGCCTGTCCCGAAAATGCACGAGTAGGGTTGAGGCCAGTCTATCTGTGGGTTCGCGGGGATCCAGCTGCAGCAACAGACACTCTGTCAGATTGCGGGCGCCAATGCCGGGAGGCTCAAGCTGCTGGACATGATTGAGGAGCACGCGTTCAGCATCTGATGGGTGTATTTGAAGTTCCTTTGCAAAGGCAATGATATCGGCTCGAAAAAGCCCGTCTTCATCCAGTGCGTCAACAATGGCATGGGCGATCCTGCGGTCTTGTTCGGACATCGGCTGCTGGTCCAGTTGCCTTATCAGGGATTCATACAATGAAGGACGTTCCGCAACATGGGCAAATCGGTCGAAGGGATCGGTTTCATCCAGCGGGCGATACATCTGCTCCCATCGATCATCCCCACTTTGTTCCACGATGCTTTTCTGGAGTTGCTGCCCCTCAATCTGTTCCGCTGGCTCGATTTCAAGCAGAGGATTGCTTTCAACACATTCCTCGAGATAACGATCGAGCTCGATTCGGTTCATGGTCAGCACCTTCAGGCTCATGGCCATTTGGGGCGTCAGGGTAAGCTTCTGGGAAAGACGGTTTTTCAGTGACAGCTTCATGCCCGAATCCCCGACAGACAATGGCATTCCCAGCATCTCAGCTGGGGCGGGGGAAGTACTGCGTGCATAGACAATGCCATCATTGATCACCTGAATTTATAGCTATTTCGGCGGCCTCAGGCAAGAATCAAGGTCAACCATTAGCAATGTTGGCGAGATTTTGACACTGTATGCAAAAAGTCACCCTTCCTGAAAGGCAGGCTGACGAGCACGGGTTGCCGCTGAGACCAGCCCGACCGGTGGTGGATCTGTGGAACTTATGAAGTCAGCGGTGCAGCCACTCTTGGATTAGTGACGTTTGCCGTGTCGGTGTTCATAGCAGACTGTGAAGGCGGCACAGGCCCTGGGGTATCGAAGCCCGCCAAGTCTGGCGGGTGGAATGAATCAAATCAGCCGGCGGACGGATTCTGGCCGCGATATGGTGCAAGCAGGGCCTCAAGTTCACCAGACTCATACATTTCCGTCACAATGTCACAGCCACCGATGAACTCGCCTCCTACATACAGTTGAGGAATAGTCGGCCAGTTGCTGTAGTCCTTGATGCCCTGTCGAACGCGGGGATCCAGTAGCACGTTGATGGCCACATAGTCCACGCCCATGCGATCCAGGATAGCTGCCACCCGTTGTGAGAAACCACATTGAGGAAACTCGGGGGTTCCCTTCATGAACAGGACGATGTCATGTTCTTTCACGGTCTTGTCGATCTGCGACAGAATGTCCTCGCTCATGGCGGCCTCCCGGTTATTCCTTGACCATTGTTTTCAGGGCCAGGGCATGAATGGCTTCCTTCATGTGCTCACCCAGCGCTGCGTAGACCATCTGGTGTTGAGCAACGCGGCTGAGGCCTGCAAACGAGCGGGAGGCGACATGCATTTCGAAATGGTCGTCCCCTGCAAAGGTGCGCACATTGACTTCCGCATCGGGAATGTGCTTCAAAACCAGGCGCCTGATTTCATCCGCATTGATCTTGCCCATGACCTTCCTTAAACAATCTGCTATTGGACTGGTGGGCCCACCAGGACTCGAACCTGGAACCAACCGGTTATGAGCCGGCAGCGCTAACCAATTGCGCCATGGGCCCGCAAACTCAGGGCGGGAAGCTAGTCAGCTGGAGATGGCATGGCAATGAGCAGCCGGCACGCGTAACGTGCCCCCTGCGCGGATCCAGGTTAGCATGCCACCCATGACAGCAACAGCATTCCATGAACTTAATCTTGCTCCACAGTTGATGAAAGCCATCTCGGAGCTTGGCTTTACACACCTTACGCCGGTACAGCAGACAGCCTTGCCAGAAGCTTTGGCAGGCAAGGATATTGCCGGCCGGGGAAGAACCGGAACAGGAAAAACGGCAACGTTTTTGATAACCATTATCCAGCGGCTTCTGACCCAGGCCCCAAAACCCTGCAGGAGATCTCATCATCCGCGGGCCCTGATCATCGCGCCAACCCGGGAACTTGTCGTGCAAATCCATGAGGATGCAAAAAAGCTAGCCAAGCATACGGAGCTGCGCCTTCACGCCGTGTATGGGGGCATCGACTATGAAAAGCAACAGCGACATTTTGACAACGGGGTGGACATTCTGATCGGTACGCCCGGCAGACTGATCGATTTTCTGAAGAAGCGTTGCTATTCGTTGCGCTTTGGGGAGATGCTGGTCATCGATGAGGCCGACCGTATGTTTGATCTGGGCTTTATCCGAGACCTCCGCTTTCTGTTGCGCAGAATGCCCAAGTACAATGAGAGACAGTCGCTGCTCTTTTCAGCAACTCTTTCCCACAGAGTGCTCGAATTGGCTTATGAACACATGAACAACCCCCTGCTGCTGCGGGCGGAAAGTGGTGATGTCACAGCCAGCGGCATCAGCGAATCTCTGTTCCATGTGGCTATGGATGAAAAGCTCCCCTTGCTTGTGCATCTGTTGCGGCAGGAAGACGTAAGCAGAGGCATGATCTTTGTTAATGAGAAGAGAACGGGAGAAACCGTGGCCATGACCCTCGCGCGATACGGCTTTAAGGTTGGTGTCTTGTCAGGGGATGTCCGCCAAAAAAAGCGCATGCGCATCCTGAAGGATTTCGCCGAGGGCAGACTGCATCTGCTGGTGGCTACGGATGTGGCCAGCCGGGGGCTGCATATCGACAACGTGACTCACGTGTACAATTACGATCTGCCGGAGGAGGCCGAGAACTATGTGCATCGAATTGGAAGAACAGCAAGGGCCGGTGCAACGGGCAAGGCCATTTCCTTTTCCTGCGAACGCTACTGTTTCGGTCTGCCTGACATCGAGGCATACATTGGTCATGCCATTCCGGCTCGGGCGATCGAGGATCACATGCTGGATATCGGTGAACCAACGCACCCTGATGCCGTTCCTGAGGGCATGAGAGGGACGGATAGATGCAATCATCAGCGCTCGGGGAAGTCTCGGCACAGGCCCAAGGGCCCTCGTCGAAAACGCTCGGCGCAGGCCTAGGATGAAGGAGCGAAGTCGCCTGCGTTTTCTTTCCGATGCCCGGCGTTTGAAATGGTACCCCCCGTTTTGGCTGATGCGCATCCGGGTTATTGCGATCAGCAAGGATTGGAGACATGTACGCATTCTGCTTCCACTGACTCCTATTTCCCGCAATGCCCGGGGAAACATGTTTGGCGGTTTCCAAGCCTGCTTGGCGGATCCCATTCCTGCGCTGGCCTGTCTGAAGCATTTTGGAGGACATCGGGTCGCCACGCGACGCCTACTGCTGGATTTCATTCGTCCCGGTAACTCTGATCTCGTGCTTGAATTTGATCTTCCTGAATCCCAGTTGGCAGTCATTCGGGACGAGCTCGACAGGCGCGGTCGATCTACGCCGACATTCGAGATGCGCTATGTTCGCGCGGATGGCAAGCCATGTACAATCATTCATAACACTGTGGCCATCCGCCCGCTTGATTACATCAGTCCCAGAGAATAGGACTGCTGCCTTCTTTGTGATACCACGCACAGCAGCCACATATCGACAGTACAGACTTCCTTGTAACCCATGCAAGGAGGTTGATCATGAAACGATGGATGTTCTCTTGCCGCGGATTTGCCATGGTCCTTATGGTCTCTGCGTTGGTTAGCGCCTGCGCATTGCAGCAGAACGCCACGGTTATGAGTCCTTCCACCGGGGAAGCAACCCATGACGATGCTACGGCCAAGAAAAAGCGTTTTTTTGCCTTTATGCGCCCTGCCGTGGAACGGGAAAATGCCCGAATACTTGAACAGAGAGAATATGTTCTAAAGCTTCGGCATCGTGGGCGGCTTGGGCATCGTGATTTGATCCGCCTTAATGCGTTGGCCAGAGATTATGGTCTGAGCTCCATGGATTGGCGCAAGCAGGAAAGCTGGGATGCCCTGCTCATGCGCATTGATATCATTCCCACCGGGCTAGTGCTTGTGCAGGCGGCCAATGAATCAGCATGGGGAACCTCAAGGTTCGCTCGGGAAGGAAACAATTACTTTGGAGAATGGTGCTTTACCAAGGGTTGTGGCATCGTGCCCCGGAGCCGTGCCCCGGGGGCCACGCACGAGGTTGAACGATTTGCTTCCGTGCAAGATTCGGTTCGCAGTTATATGCACAATCTGAACACATTGCCAGCTTATGCCCATTTCCGCCAACTGCGCGCCATGAAAAGGCGCAAGGGACAGGAACCCGATGCTCTAACGTTATCAGTCGGTCTGAAGCAATATTCGGAGCGCGGTTCAGACTATGTGAAGACCCTGCAGGGCATGATCAAACAGAATGCCCCATTGATGGGAGGCTGAGCTGGAGACCAGCCAAGGCTGGGTGAGATACAGCAATTGGCGACGTCTTGCCCGGATGCAGACTGATTCCACCTTCACCAGGACAGAATGGGCAATTCCTAGAAAATCCACTGCAGCCAAAGTGGAAGTGTCAGGAAGGAGAGCAAGGTGGAGACGGTTACCGCTTCCGCGTAAAGGGATGCGTCCAGTTGAAAGCGATCGCAAATGACCAGCCCGAGCACCATGCATGGCATGGCTGCCTCGACCACCGTTGGCGCAAGCAGTTGTTTGGGCACCCCCACGGCGTGGCAAGCCGCCCAAGCGATAAGTGGCATCAGAAACAATTGCACGCCCAGCATTGGCAACAGCATGGGCGCCCGAGCCAGCCAGCCGGCTTGCCAACGCAGGGCCATGCCCACGGAAAGGAGCATCAGGGGAATGACTGCGCTGCCCAAGGTGTGCAGCGCCTGATCAAGCCATGCCGGAGCGCCAAGCTGCAGGCTGCTGAAGAGCAAGCCAAGACCCGCAGCCCAGATGGCGGGCACCCGCAACAGGTCCAAAAAGGGATGTCCGCTGTCTGGTTTTCCGAAATGGCGCGCAACGAGAATGCCCATGGTGAACAGCAGGGGAGTGCTGGCCAGCAGATCGAATTGAATGGCCACGAACTGGCTCCATTCACCAAAGGTTTGCGTCAGAACCGGCAATCCAAGGTAGGTAAAATTGCCGAAGGCCGAAGCCAGTAACAAGGCACCGACCGCTGAATTGCCAGCCCTGCCTGAAAGAATGCGCGCATAAATCAGATAAGCCAGCATCAGGGAGCCCAGCACGGATGCTGCCGCGACAAGGGGTATTCTTACCGTGTTCAGGTCTACCGGTGTGGACCAGAGAACATGCAGGACAAGCGCTGGAAGCAACAGTTGATAGACCGTCCCCGCAAGAGCTCCTCGAATCCTTTCGGCGCGTCCAGCCCCCAACCTCAGTCGCCATGCCATGCCGGCAAGAATGATGGATGCCATGGCCAGCAACACGCTTTGCATCGGCGCAGCCTAGCAGGCACTCTGGGCGATGATAATCAATCCCTGACGAAAATGTGATGGGCGCCTGCTGGAGCGTTTGCTATGCTCGCCGCCTCCAGGTGTTGATTCGCCTGGCACCTCACGATCATGGAGCAAGCGTGTCTGTCTGGGAATGGCTTCGCACATGTCAGTTTAGGTCTCTGACCAAGCTTCATGGTCAGGACACGATCTACCTTGTCTTGCTGGCCATCATCGTCGGTGTGATTTCCGGCTATGCCGCCCTTCTTCTGCGCTTTGGCATCGAGTGGGTGAGTCTGCTGTGGACCGGTGAGCGGACATGGGAGCAGGTCATCGATGAACTGCCCTGGTACATTTATCTCATTGCGCCTACCTGTGCGGGGCTTCTTGTGGGCATCATCGTGGTCCATTTCCTGCCCGGAGGCGAATTACGGGGGGTTCCAGGCGTTCTGGCCGATCTCGTTGAGAGAAGGGGCAAGATCAACAACCGCCAGATGATCACAGAAACCGTGGGGACAGCTATATCCATCGGCAGCGGGGCTAGCCTCGGCCGGGAAGGGCCCACGGTGGCGCTTGGTGCCCTGATTTCATCGGAAATCGGCCAACGACTCGGCCTGACTGAACAGCAGATTCGCACCCTCATTGGCTGCGGGGTGGCTGCTGGCATCGCTTCATCGTTCAATACCCCCATCGCGGGGGTTCTGTTCGCTCTGGAGGTTATTCTTGCCGACTACACGATTGCAACATTCAGCCCCATTGTGATTGCTTCCGTGCTGGCCACGGTGATCACTCGTTCGGAACTGGGCAACTTTCCAGCGTTCATCATTCCAGAATTCCAACTGATCAGTGCATGGGAGATTCCGGCCTATCTGATCATGGGAGTCATTTGTGGATTGGTGGCCACGATTCTGATCAAATCCCTGGCCCCGACTCGGCGCCTCTATGAGCGCTTCGTCCCCGATCGGCGGCTGCGCCCCGCTGTCGCTGGCCTATTGCTGGGGCTCCTCGGACTTTTGGTGCCTGAAATCATGTCCATCGGCTATGAAACCGTTGCGTCCATGATGCTTGAGCAGATCCGCCCGGAATTGCTCGACATCGTGCTACCTCTGGGGCTCTTCTTGGCCATTCTACTTGTTAGCAAGCTGGTGGCCACGATCATCTGTTCTGCGGGCGGTTTCCCTGGTGGACTGCTCGGGCCTTCACTGTTTCTTGGAGCATGCGTGGGCGCCTTGTTTGGTGGTGTAGCCCATGGGTTTGCGCCGGCCTACTCGGAAAGTTATGGCGCCTATGCCCTTGTGGCCTGCGGTGCCCTGACAGCGGCCGCGCTTCAGGCCCCCATCACAGTCATGCTCATGGTGTTCGAGATGACTGCTGATTATCATATCATGCTGCCGCTCATGGCAGCATGCAGCGTAGCAACGTTGGTTACACGTGCATTCGGTCGCGCCTCGGTCTTCACGGAGTCCTTGGAAGAGCGTGGCATCAATACCGAGTGGGGCAGGGAACAATCGTGGATGCGATCCGTCAAGGTCACGCAGATCCCGTGGCGCAAGATTCCCTCGGTGCACATGAACACGCCTTTAATGGAGCTCAAGCGCATCTATGTAAGTTCGGGGAAGGGATGCGTGCAGGTCGTCGATGATGAGGGCCAGATGGTGGGCATTGTTACCTTTGCAGACTTGCAGAACTGGTTGCTCGATCCAAGCCTTGACCAGGCCATCGTGGCAGCCGAGGTTGCCAACCGCAATGTGCGCGTGATTTCCGAGGGTGGCAGCCTGCTTGAGGCTATTCGTACCTTTGACAAGGAAAGTTTCGAACAGATACCGGTCGTCTCCGCTGAAAATCCGCGCAAGGTGCTGGGGGTACTGGCGCGCAATGCAGTATTCCAGACTTACCACCAGTTGATGATCAAGCACGGTGAGACCATGCATCAGGAACAATGAACGGACTCAATGAGCAGCAACGTCGCGCCGTGACAGCCGGCGACGGACCACAACTGATTCTTGCCGGCGCGGGTTCCGGCAAGACACGTACGATTGTGCATCGCATTGGCCATCTGATCGCAGAACGGGGCCTGGCCCCGCATCGCATTCTAGCTGTCACCTTTACGAACAAGGCGGCCATGGAGTTGCAGGAACGGCTGTCCATGCTCATTGGCGATGGCTGCGGTGGCGTCCTAGCTGGGACGTTTCATGCCATCTCCCTGCGCTTGCTGCGTCGGTATGCCGATGCCTTGGGGTATCCCAAGACTTTTTTGATCATCGATGCTGATGACCAACGGGCCCTGATCAAACGCCTGTTGAAGGAAAGAAACATAGCTTCAGACCGTTTGCACCCCCAATATCTCTTGGGCTGGATCGAGCACTGCAAGCATGCCGGCCTTCTGCCTGAACAGTGCCCCGAGCAGCAATGGAACGGGATCGGACTACATGAGCTGTATGGGGCATACCAGCAGGAACTCATGCGCAATGAACGCATGGATTTTTCCGATCTGATCCTGAATGTGGTGCGTCTGCTGCGAGAACATGCCGGTATCGCCGAAGCGATTCGCGCGCGGTTTGATCATGTGCTTGTGGATGAGTATCAGGATACCAATCCCATTCAGCATGAGTGGCTGATGCTGATCTGCTCCAGCCATCGGAACCTGACCGTTGTCGGGGATGATGATCAATCCATTTATGGATGGCGCGGTGCAGATGTTCGTCATATTCTTGATTTTGCTCGCCTTTGGCCCAAGGCAGGGGTTCACCGCCTTGAATACAATTATCGCTCTACTGCGGCCATCCTGAAGCTGGCCAATGCTGTCATCCATGAAAATCCCGAGCGACATGACAAGCTTCTCCGTGCCACGCGGGAGGAAGGGGACAGGCCCCGGTGGCTCGTCTGTCATGATGAATTTGATGAAGCACGCCGTATTGCTTCCCACCTTCGGTCGCGCAGGGAGCGAGGGCTAGAATGGAAGGATATGGCCGTTCTTTACCGCTCCAATCGTCAATCTTTGCCGCTTGAGCAGGTATTACGTGAGTCCTCCATCCCCTACAGGGTTATTGGCGGCGTTGGTTTTTTTGAGCGCATGGAAGTCAAGGACGCACTCTCTTTCTGGGCCCTCGTGACCCGCACGGCGGATGGCATGCATTTGATGCGCATAGCCAACAAGCCCAAACGGGGCATTGGTACCAAGGGCATGGAACGGCTTGCGGATGCGTTGGGCCGGGCTGGCATGCGCGCTGCGGACTGGCTCGATCACTTGGCAGACAGTCCCTCCCTGACCGCACCCATGCATCGTCTGCAACCCTTGGCCCGATTGGTTCGGGAGGTGAGGGAGCGGCATGGCTCGCGTAGTGATCGAGGATTGTGGCCCATCCTTGAGCAGAGCGGTTATCTCGACAGTCTCGGTTCCTTGGGTGAACTTGAATCTGCAGCGCGTGTGGAAAATTTGAGAGCCCTCCAGAATGCGATCGAAACAGCTATGGAAGCCGGCCTGACGCCGGTGGAATTTCTGGATCGCGCCTCTCTGCTGCAAAGTGGCGAGGAATCCGATCCAGGCGAAGATGCGGTCAATCTCATGAGCCTGCATCGGGCCAAGGGACTGGAGTTTGATTCTGTTGTGCTCTGCGGCATCGAGGAAGGTCTTCTTCCCCACCAAAGGGCCATCGATGAGGGTGCATCCGCCGTGGCTGAGGAACGCCGTTTGTTGTATGTCGGCATCACGCGGGCGCGCAATGACCTGCTGCTGACCACGACACGGGTGCGTCGAGCCTTTGGCGAGTTCATCTATCCGCGTCCGAGCCGTTTTATCGAGTCACTTGCCCCTGATGTCTTGGATCGGGTGCAGAGTGAGGGCGTGCCGGCTGATGTGGCATCACCCGGCGTTGGTCTGGATGTCGGACAAAGCGTGCGTCATCCAACGTTTGGCGAAGGCATTGTGCTTGGCGTGGAAGGCAGCGGCGAGGCAACGCGCATCACGGTGCAGTTCCGCATTGCTGGTGTAAAGCGGCTGATGCTTAAATATGCGGCTCTTGAGCCGTTATCCGGCTGATGATTCAATCCTTTGAAGGAGGGCTTTTGCATGTCCATCGTTATCTTTCATAATCCGCGTTGCTCGAAATCCCGCCAGACCCTGGCCTTGCTTAGGGAGGCTGGCATCGAGCCGAAGGTCGTCGAATATCTGAAG
>RFGS01000108.1 GCA_003695905.1 Zetaproteobacteria bacterium
GCTCCTTCAACCAGGACAAAGGAATCCTCATGCTCCCATCCTCCTCAGGAATCGGACATCGTTTTCAAAGAACAGCCGTAAATCCGGGATGCCGTGCTTGAGCATGACCAGGCGCTCCACGCCCAGGCCGAAGGCAAACCCGCTATACTGGCTATGATCAATCCCCACGGCCTTGAGCACGTTGGGGTGGATCATGCCGCTGCCCAGTACCTCAAGCCAACCAGTCTGCTTGCATACCCGACAGCCCTTGCCTTCACAAAACACACAACCAATGTCCACCTCAGCGGATGGTTCAGTGAAGGGAAAATAGCTGGGCCTCAAGCGTATGGGGAGTTCCCTGCCGAAATAGCTTGAGAGAAAGAACTTCAAAATGCCCTTCAGGTGCGCCATCGAAAGCTTACTGCCCACCTGGAAGACCTCCACCTGATGAAACATCGGTGAGTGCGTCATGTCATAATCGCAACGATAGACTCTCCCGGGAGCCACCACAGCCAACGGGGGCTCTTCTCCACGCTTGACCATGGCCTGCATGGCCCGGATCTGGACCGGGGAAGTATGCGTACGCAGCAGGTGTCCATCAGCAAAGAAGAAGGTGTCATGCATGGCTCTGGCCGGATGTTCCGGGGGAATATTCAGGGCATCGAAGTTATGAAACTCATCCTCGACTTCAGGCCCCTCGGCCACCAGGAAGCCCAGTTGCTGAAAAATGGCCGTCATTTCATGGATCCCTTTCTGGATCGGGTGCATGGCACCCCGTGGATGACGCCGGCCGGGCAGCGTGACATCAATGCGCTCGGATGCGATGCGTTCCTCCTCAAGCTGTGCGCGCAAAACGGCTTCGCGTTCACGCAAGGCCTCACCCAAATCATGCTTGAGACTGTTGACCGATCGGCCGATAACTGGCCGCTCATCTGCGGGCAATTGGCCAACCCCCTTGAGAATCTCGGTCAATGCGCCTTTCTTGCCCAGATACTGGATGCGCAGCTGCTCCAGTGAAGGCAGCGAATCCGCAAGATAAATCTGCTCGATTGCCTCATGCTTGAGGCGTTCAAGTCGCTCTTTCAAATCCGCCAGATCCGACATGTCTGTCCCCCTCTAAATATCCTGCCTGCCGGGCAGTCCAAACCTCCTCCGTCGGCACGATCAAAGCTCTAGCGCAAGCCTCCGATACGCATAAAGGCAGGGACTGTGCCCTGCCTTTATGCTTTCAGCATCAAGGATCTTCCGCCCTGGTTTACTGAATGTTTGCCCTAGCCAGGTCTGCAAGCTTGGCAAACGCACTCTTGTCCTGCACGGCGAGATCAGCAAGTACCTTGCGGTCAAGTTCAATACCGGCCTTGCCCAGACCGTACATGAAACGGGAATAGCTCAAGCCGTGCTGACGTGCTGCTGCATTGATGCGCGCGATCCAGAGGCTGCGAAACTGGCGCTTTCTGACCTTGCGGTCGCGGTAGGCATATTGACGAGCCTTGTCCACTGCCTGCGTTGCCACACGGAAGCAGTTCTTCCTGCGACCGCGATATCCCGCCGCTGCCTTGATGACCTTCTTATGACGTGCGTGCGCCTGAACACCTGATTTCACTCGAGGCATGGTTGTCTCCTGTTCCGATTACTTGTAGGGGACCAGCCGGTCCAAGGCAGGCGCATCAGAGGCTGCGACCAGATCGCCTTGACGGAAGCCCCGCTTTCTCTTGGATGACTTCTTGGTCAGAATATGACTGGCAAATGCCTTGTTCCGCTTCCACTTCCCGCTTCCGGTCCGGGAAAAGCGCTTGGCTGCCCCACGATTGGTTTTCATCTTCGGCATCGTTCTTACCTTCCTTACTTCTTCTGGGGCGCCAGAACCATGACCATCTGCCGCCCTTCCAAGTTTGGCATCTTTTCCGGCTTACCCAGGTCCTCAACCCGGGACGCAATCAACTTCATCTGCTCGGCCCCGCGGTCTGTATGCGCCATCTCACGCCCGCGGAACCGAATCGAAACCTTGACCTTGTTGCCCTGCTCAAGGAATTTCCTGACATGCTTGAGCTTAACCTCAAGATCATGGACATCGGTATTCGCGCCCACCTTCACTTCCTTGACCTGGACCACATGCTGGCGCTTACGAGCCTGGCTTGCCTTCTTGCTCTGTTCATACTTGTATTTACCGTAGTCCATGATCTTGCAGACTGGCGGATTCGCCTTGGCTGAAATCAACACAAGATCTAGACCCTTATCACTGGCCCGGGAAATCGCATCTTGCAGGGGCAGAACCCCAACCTGCTTTCCCGTTTCATCAACAACCCGGACAGTCGAAGCCTCGATTGCCCAATTCACCGGTAAATCTAATTTGATACAAAGCCCCCTTTAAGCCAAAGCTTACTGATAATTGATGCGCATCTCACGCATACGTGCAAGCCAGTCATCGACATGCATGATGCCGAGATTCTCGCCAGCCAGACTCCGAACCGAAATCTTTCTCTCCTCCATCTCGCGATTGCCCGCAATCAGGATGAATGGAACCCGGTTCAGAGTATGGGCGCGCACTTTATAGCCGACCTTCTCATTACGCAAGTCCATTTCAACGCGAAAGCCCTCGTCTTCCATGCGCCGATGCAGCGCACGGACATAGTCGGCCTGAGCATCGGTGATGTTGCAAACAACGGCCTGCACGGGCGCAAGCCAGAAGGGAAACTTACCCTCATAATGTTCGATGAGCATGCCTATGAAACGCTCCATCGAGCCCAAAATGGCGCGATGCAACATGACAGGCGCCTTCCTGCTTCCATCCTCGGCCACATACTCCGCTCCAAGCTTGCCCGGCATGGAAAAATCCACCTGGATGGTTCCGCATTGCCAGACCCTTCCCAGACAGTCCCTGAGTGAGAACTCGATCTTGGGACCATAGAAGGCGCCTTCGCCAGGATTCAGACCGTAATCAATGCCCTTGGAACGCAGCGCGGTATGCAAGGCTTGCTCCGCCTTGTCCCATTGCTCATCGGTGCCCACGCGCTTCTCGGGACGGTCGGACAAGAAAATAATCACATCATCAAACCCGAATCGGCGATACACCTCGTAGGTCAGGTCAATGAACCGGCCAACCTCATCCTGGACCTGCTCCTCGGTACAAAAGATGTGGGCATCGTCCTGCACAAAATTGCGCAGGCGCATCAGACCATGCAGGGTGCCCGAGGGCTCCCTGCGGTGACAGGATCCGAACTCGGCAAGCCGTAACGGCAGCTCCCTATAGGAATGCAGATGCTGGTTGAACACCTGAACATGACAGGGGCAATTCATCGGCTTGATCGCATAATCACGGTTTTCCGTGCTGGTCGTGAACATTTCGTCATGGAACTTGTCCCAATGACCGGATTTCTCCCAAAGCTTCCTATCCACGACCTGCGGGGTCCGGATCTCCAGATAGCCATGATGGCGCATGACCTTGCGGATTTCCTGCTCAATGGTCTGCCACAGTTGCCAGCCTTTAGGGTGCCAGAAAACCATACCCGGCGCCTCTTCCTGCAAATGAAACAGATCCAGCGCCTTGGCCAATCGACGATGGTCGCGTTTTTCGGCTTCTTCCAGTCGCCGCAGATAGGCGTCCAGATCCTTCTTGCTGGTCCAGGCAGTACCATAAATCCGCTGCAACTGCTCGTTTTCCGCCTTACCTTCCCAATAGGCTCCTGCAACCTTCATAAGCTTGAAATGCTTGAGCCTGCCGGTATCGGGCACATGGGGCCCGCGGCACAGATCCAACCAGTCCCCCTGTCGGTAGAGACTCACA
>RFGS01000109.1 GCA_003695905.1 Zetaproteobacteria bacterium
CAAGGCCACGCAAGCCAACGACGCCCTCAAACAGTTGGTTCGGCATTATGTCGATCGCGCCGAGAAGCAATATGCCACTGCCATCGAGATGCTTCCACCGGAGGACCGCCTGTCCCTACGCCCCTCGCTGCTAATGGCCGCCATCTACCACGCCCAGCTCAAACGCATCCGCAAGCAGGATTACGACACGCTGACACGTCCTGCCCACATATCCCCGTTGCGAAAGCTGGGCATCGCCATACGGATGTGGTACCAGGAATCGCGCGCCATTCAGCACGGCACCCTGCCCAGGCTATAGCGATGCCCAGCGTTGCTGTCATCGGAGGAGGTCTTGCTGGCCTGTCCTGCGCCATCGAGCTTGCCCGTCAAGGCATGGATGTCGATCTGTTCGAAGCCGCGCCGGTCCTCGGCGGACGTACCCGTTCGATGTTCGATGCCGTCACTGCCACCTGGTTTGACAATGGACCGCATCTGCTAGTCGGAGCCTACCACGCCACACGCAACTGGCTTGATTCCTGCGGACTTGAAAGCTGCATCCACTGGCAACCGACGCTGCGCCTTTCACTTTGGGAGGCCCAGCGCGGACACTTCGACCTCGCCCCACAGGCAAACCTGCCGCTATGGCTTGCCCTGCCTGTGGCGCTTGTACGCCTGCAAGGTCACGGTTGGCAAGATCTACCGGCCCTTTCACGTTTGCTGAGCTGTCATCCACACGTCGGAGAAACCGTTGAAGCATGGATGAAACGCTTGCATGTCCCAGCCCCGCTGGCCCGGGATCTGCTGACTCCCTTGTGCCTTGGCGCCATGAACGAGTCTCCTTCCACTGCTGACGCCAACAGCTTTTCACGCGTTCTTCGCTTGAGCTTCGCCAACCATGAGCATGCGCGTCTGGGATGGTTTCGCGCCCCCCTGCAGAAGGCGCTGATCGACCCGCTGGACTTACTGGCCCGTGACCTAGGTGTGCGCATTCATCTGCAAACGCGCATCACGACCATCGAAGGGAGGCGCGGACACATGACTCTTGGCGACCGCCAAGGCAGGCAATGGCAGGCCAACCTCGTTGTAGACACAAAGCCAGACACCCGTGGCCCCAGTCGACCAATCACCAGCATCCACCTGTGGTTTGAGCAAAACATTCGCCTGCCAAACCCCATGATCGGCGGCCTGGGTACCACCGGCCACTGGTTCTTTGACACTTCGCAGCAGATGAACGAAAGGAACAACCTTGCGCATCTAGCCGTCGTGATCAGCGCCAGCGCCCCGAAACAGAAAAACGAACTCGTGAGACAGGTCTGCAGTGAAATCGGTTCCATGCTCGACATGCCTCCCCCCGAACCTTTCCACCACCGTATAATCTGTGAACGCAGGGCTACGAGGCTTGTTCAATCGCGAAGCAAATCAACTTATCCGGATGGCATCATTCCAGCCGGAGAGGCGCCAGTTCCAGGCGAACTCCCGGCAACCATCGAACTGGCTGTGCAGAGAGGCATCGGAGCCGCCCGACGAGCAGACATGCTTCTGCATGCATGAGAACGACTTGCAGTCCGTCAACAGAGACCTACACTGAGGCCATGAGTTCCGAACTACGACGCTTTACCCTTGCGGACCGCTTCCTTCAGGAAATCGATCGGGCCCTGAACAACATTTTCTGTGAACAGGAAAGCTCGCGGCCATATCCGGCCGAGAACGAAGATGAGGCAGAACTGACTAGGGATGAAAGGCGGTTAGCCAGCGGCCTGATGCGCGTCAATCATGCCGGCGAAATGGCCGCGCAGGCCCTGTATCAGGGTCAAAGCTTGACGGCAAGAGATCCGGCTCTGGCTGAGCGGCTCATGCAAGCATCCATCGAGGAAGCCGACCATTTGAACTGGTGCCGGCGGCGCCTGAGTGAACTGGGTGCCAAGCCATCCTTGCTCGATCCATTCTGGTACGCTGGATCCCTGGCCATCGGCATGAGCGCAGGCATGGCGGGAGACCGCTGGAACCTTGGCTTTCTGGCAGAAACCGAAAAACAGGTGGTTCGGCATCTTGAAAGCCATCTGGAACGGCTGCCTCCCTCGGACTTACGTAGCCGCGCCATCGTTGAACAGATGAAAATCGACGAACAAGGGCATGCCGACCTGGCCGAGGAGCTGGGGGCGGCCAGACTGCCTTCACCGATCCGACAACTGATGCGCCTGACGGCCAAGGTCATGACCACGCTGGCCGAACGTATCTAATCAAGCACCGCCATGACGTGCCGCGCCGTACATGCTAGCATTGCGGCTTCAATCAATGTCTGGGTTATCTGATACCCGAATCGTGTCATTCACAGGAGAGTCAAGGAAACATGGCGGGACACAATAAATGGTCCAGTATCAAACACAAAAAGGCCGCCCAGGATGCCAAACGGGGCAAGATCTTCACGCGCTATATCCGTGAAATCACCGTGGCTGCCCGCATGGGAGGTGGAGATCCCGAAGCAAATCCCCGTTTACGCGCAGCCATTGCCGCGGCCAAAAGCGTCAACATGCCGAAGGACAACATCGAACGCGCAATAGCCCGGGGCACGGGAGGCGGCGATGCGGCAAACATCGAGGAAGTCCGCTACGAAGGTTATGGCCAGGGAGGCGTGGCCATCATTGTCGATTGCATGACGGACAACCGAAACCGCACTGTCTCAGAGGTGCGCACCGCCTTCAACAAAGGCGGAGGCAGCCTAGGTGAATCGGGCTGCGTGAGCTGGATGTTCCATCAGAAAGGGCAATTTGTCTTCGATCGCGAAAAACATAGCGAGGAAGAGATCATGGAAATCGCCCTGGAGGCAGGAGCCGAAGATGTCGAGGATAATGCCGAGGAAGGCTGCATCACGGTCACCTGCGATCCGAGCTCATTCGGAGATCTGGAAAAGGCCTTCGAAGCAGCCGGCATGCAACCACAGGTCGCTGAAATCACCTGGATCCCGGAAACAACCGTCACCGTTGAAGGAGAGAACGCGGAAAAGCTTCTCAAGCTCATCGACAGGCTCGAAGACCTGGATGATGTCCAGAATGTTTACGCCAATTACGACATTCCCGAACATGAGCTTGAGCGCATTACGGCCTGATGCGCATCCTAGGCGTGGATCCAGGCTCACAGAAAGCCGGCGTGGGTATCGTAGATGCCTGCGGCCATCGCCTGACACATGTGCATCACGAGGTCATCCGCTGTGGTAACGGCCCGTTTGACGAACGCCTGCATGTCCTCTTTTGCAGGCTGCGCGACATCATTGACCAATTCATGCCCGAGGCTGCAGCCATCGAGGATGTCTTTGTGTCGCGCAATGCCCTTTCCTCCCTGAAGCTGGGCCAAGCCCGTGGGGCACTGATTGCCTGCTGCCGCGATAGGGGGCTGGCGGTTGTGGCCTACCCACCGACCAGGGTCAAGCAGGCCGTGGTCGGTACCGGGCGAGCAGACAAGATCCAGGTACAACACATGATTCGGGTTCTGCTGCATCCACCCGAGCCGCTTGCCGAGGATGCAGCCGATGCTCTTGCCGTAGCCATCTGTCATGCGCATCATATCCCCATGCAACAGGTGAGGCATCGCACGTGATCGGCTGGCTTTCGGGGACAGTCCGGGATATCGATCCGCAGGGACTGATCGTCCTCGAGTGTGCCGGTGTCGGTTACGAGGTTCATGTCAGCCTGCAGACCCTCAGCCGATTCCAACGCGGTCAGCAGGCCGAACTGTCGATCCACACGCATGTACGCGAGGACCAGATCACGTTATTTGGCTTTCATTCGGCGCAGGAGCGAAGCTTGTTCCGTCGACTGAACACGGTTTCGGGCATCGGGGCCCGCATGGCTATGAACCTGATGTCCGGGCTTAGCACGAATGAGCTGCTGCGTGCCATCGAACAGGGCGATGTGGCGGCCATTTCGCGAACCCCCGGCGTAGGCAAAAAAACAGCCCAAAGGCTTATTCTCGAGCTTCAGGGCAAACTGATGACCGAGGCTGCCCCCGAATCTGCCGGCAGCCGCGAGCGAATGGATGTACGCTCAGCGCTGATCAACCTTGGATACAAGGCCCAGCAAGTGGACAAGGTGCTGGAGAAGATCAATGCGGGGGATTTTGAAACCTTGCTACGTCAAGCTCTCAAGCATTTGGCGTGAGCGGATAGCCAAGCATGCATGATGATCGACTGATCAACCCCCGGGGCGGCCCCGATGATGCCTGGGATGCGGCCCTGCGTCCAAGTCGGCTCAGCGAATACATCGGCCAGCAAAAAATCCGTGACAATTTATCCGTTTATATCCAAGCGGCCAGGGCCCGGGGAGAAAGCCTGGATCATGTGCTGCTGTTCGGCCCTCCCGGACTGGGCAAGACGACACTGGCCAACATCATCGCTCAAGAAATGGGCGTCAATATCAAGAGTACCTCGGGACCGGTAATCGAGCGGCCCGGTGACCTGGCAGCCATGCTGACCAATATCGAGCCAGGAGACGTGCTGTTCATCGATGAAATCCATCGCCTGAGCCCACAGGTGGAGGAGATCCTCTATCCAGCCATGGAAGACTTTCAACTTGACCTTGTCATCGGACAGGGGCCTGCTGCCCGCTCCATCAAGATGGACCTGCCCCGCTTCACCCTGGTCGGGGCCACCACGCGAGCGGGCCTACTCACCAACCCGCTGCGTGACCGATTCGGCATCGTGGAGCGACTCGAGTTCTACAGCCATGAGGAGCTAGCCAAGATTGTCAGCCGCTCCGCTCGTCTGCTGAACATCGATAGTGAGCCTGAGGGAGCCCTTGAAATCGCGCGCCGTTCGCGGGGCACCCCCCGTATTGCCAACCGGTTGTTGCGTCGAGTCCGTGATTTCGCGGAGATCATGCACAATGGCATCATCACGCGCGAAGTGGCTGATCTGGCGCTGCGGCGTCTTGAGGTCGATAGCCTGGGATTGGATGCCCAGGACAGACAGTTCCTTGCCGCCCTGATTGACAAGTTCAACGGAGGACCCGTCGGCATCGACACGCTGGCCGCCACAATCTCGGAAGAAAAAGATACCATTGAGGATGTCATCGAGCCTTACCTGATGCAGGAAGGCCTGATCGCCAGAACACCCCGCGGTCGCATCGCAACCCCCCTTGCCTATAGCCACCTAAACCGTGACCTTCCCGGCAATGAACGACAGGAGAGCTTGCTATGACCGGATTCATCCACACACTGGACATACGCATCTATTACGAGGACACAGATCACGGTGGCGTCGTGTATTACGCCAATTATCTGAAGTTCATGGAACGGGCCCGAACCGAGTTGCTAAGGACAGGAGGCTTCGAACAGGATCGCATTGAAGATGAGTATGACATCATGTTTGCCGTCACCGAGGCGCACCTGCGCTACTTGAAGCCCGCGCGCTTCAACGATCTGATCCGCATCGAAACACGCATCGCAAAGGTCCGTGGTGCGCGCATCCTGTTTCACCAGCAGGCGCTTCATCTTCCGGACGAAAGACTGCTGGTGGATGCCCAGATCCACGTGGCAAGCATCACTCGCGCGGGCAAGGTTCGCCGACTGCCGGAGGAATTGCGCGCCTTTTTCCAGAAACATGCCGACATCAGCAAGGAGGCCACATGAAGCAGGAGCTTTCCGTCATCCATCTGATCCTCAACGCCGATATCGTCGTTCAGGGCGTACTGCTGCTGTTGCTCCTGCTGTCCATCGGATCATGGGCCATCATCATCGGCAAGTGGCGGTTCTATGGCCGAACACGCCGAGAAATCGAAGCCTTTACCCAGATGTTCTGGGGAGGCTCGGACATGGATTCCATCCTGGCCGCCATTCCCCAGCAGTTTCCCAACAGTTCCCTGCCAAACATCTTTCAGGCCGGGTACAGAGAATTCATGCGCCAACGAGCCGAAACCGCCGAGCGTTCCGGAGAGAAGATCACTGCAGGCATCGGCCTGGAAGGAGTACGGCGGGCCCTGGATGCAGCCTTCTCGAGAGAATTAGAAAGGCTTTCACGCCATCTGGCCTTTCTCGCCACAGTCGGCTCCACATCGCCGTTCATCGGCCTGTTTGGAACGGTCTGGGGCATCATGAATGCTTTTCAGAATATCGGGCTTACGCATAACACCTCGCTGCCATCCGTTGCCCCGGGCATAGCCGAGGCTCTGGTCGCCACGGCCTTCGGCCTCGTGGCTGCCATTCCGGCCGTCATTGCATACAACAAGTTCACAGCCGACCTCAAGCGCATGGCGGCAAACATGGAGCAGTTTTCCAGCGAGTTCCTGAACATCATTGCCCGCCATCTCAAGCATTAGGGGGCGAAAGTATGTGGGCCGGAAGTAGCAAATGGGACAAGGACACCGAGCCAATGGGAGAGATCAACGTCACCCCCTTGGTCGACGTCATGCTGGTCTTGCTGATCATCTTCATGGTCACGGCACCTCTGCTGACCCAGGGAGTCAATGTGGATCTTCCGGATACCAAGGCGCCACCGATGCAGCAGAACGTAGAACCTCTCGTGATCACGATTCAGCGCGATGGCAGCATCTACCTGCAGAAGCATCCCGTCGAGCTCGAACAGTTGCCCGAACGAATCAAGGCCATGAGGGAACAGAAGCCGGAACTGCCGGTGTTCATTCGTGGCGATGCCAAAACGCCCTATGAAAACGTGGCCCGGGTCATGGGACTACTGGAAAGATCAGGTGTGCGCAAGGTCGGTCTGGTGACCGAGCCAGCCAACCGATGAGGATTCGCTCCGAGCGATACCATGAAACGAAAGCCACCAGCCCATGATCCGGCATCCCTGACGACAGGCGATATCACTGTGGCCATCGTCCTGCACATCCTCGTGGCCACTATCCTGATCTCACTGAACCTTTGGTATCCGGTTCATAGACCCGAACCGCTCAAGCGTATCGAGGTAAGCATGATTTCCGCTGCAGACCTGGCCAGAATGCAACAGGCCGCACGTTCCAAGCCAAAAACATCAAAGGCTAAACCGCTGACCTCAATAACTCCCGCACCAAGCAAACCCAAACCGGAACCAGCCAAGCGGGAAAAGCCTGCTCCCCTGCCCAGTCCGCAGCCCAAACCCCAGCGCAAGGCGAAAACATCAACCAAATCTAAACCTGAACCCAAACCCGCTCCGAAACCAAAACCAAAGTCTTCACTGCCAGTGCCCGGTAGTAAGAAAAGGAAGAAACAGGAACCGGCCTTCGATCCCTTTGCGCCCATTGAGTCCAAAAGCGATGTCCATAAAAAACCAAAATCATCAAGTCCACAGCTGGCCAACATGATCAGCAAACAACTTTCCAAACAAGAGCTCGATCGCTATGTCGCGATGATGCAGGCAGCCGTGCAGAAACATTGGAAAGTGCCAGCCAACATGAAAGTCGAACGGCATCCTCTCGTCGAAGTACACCTGCATCCAGATGGCAGCATTGAGAGCATCAGAATCCTGGAATCCTCCGGCAATCCCGCCATGGATGATTCCCTGATCCTGGCCATCAGAAAGGCCGCTCCCTTCACGCTGCCCAAGGCACAGTTCGAAGCGTTTCGCGTGAATCGCATTCGCTTCCATCCGCTGGATTGATGAGCCCATAAAGCCAAAGGGTCACGGGCTTGGCTCAACCTCATGTGAACATTGAATCACTGAACAAGCTATGACTGAAGGAATTGGCCGCGTTATTTACAGAATTTCTCAACGAGGAACTCGCGTGCGCTAGGTCACTTTTCCAGCCTCGAAAAGACGTAGTCTCTCACGCTGTTTTTCTGGAAAGGAGATCCCGTGATGATGCGAATCCTGATGTTGCTTCCCGCTATGCTGCTGTTCAGCCTGTCGGCAAACGCCGACTCGCTTGATAGCGTCGAAACTGCTATTGCCGAGGCCGAACAGTTACGCGCTGCAGAATTCGCACCGGTGCATTACCGAGCCGCCATCGAGAGTTTGAAGGAAGCCAAGGCGATGCTATCGGCCCATGGTAGTACCAAGGAAATCGTGGTGCTGCTCGACAAGGCCGCAATCCAGGCCGGGCAGGCCAGCACGATTGCGCAGAAATTCGCTGAAACCTTCCCTGGACTCGTGGAATCGCGCGACCGGCTTCAGCTGGCTGGGGAAGAATACATCCGCAAGGACTTGGCCGAGCGCTCAGAGAAGGAGTTCGCTAAAGTGGTAGAAGCAGCCGAGAACGGCAACTTGAGCAAGGCCCATCGAGAAGCCGAGCATGCGCTCGATACCATTCACGCAGCCCAAATCGTAGCTGCCAGAAAACAGTATGTGAGCCCCGTAGCCTCGGCCGTTGCCAATGCCCGACGCATGAAGGCCCGCGATTATGCCCCCAAGGCCTTTATGGATGCACTCGCCAAACAGCGAGAGCTGGAGAAGCTGATCAAGGACAACCCGGACGCACAAAGCAAGGCTTATGCACTCTCCCAAGATGGCCAAGCCTCTGCCAAACGAGCCATGCACATCTCCAGTCTTGGATCCGGTTTTGCTCGGAATCCTCAATCACTGGAAGCCTGGATAGATACAGCGCATTCGCATCTGGCAATGCTGGGAAAGGAACTCGGCATTCAGATCGATCGCGAACAACCGACTCAGCAACAGCTTGAAGTGCTGCGCCAGGCAATCGTAGACATGAAGAGCAATTATGAGGCCCGCCTGAACGATGCCAATGCTCAACTCGCCAAGTATGAGGGGGAACTGTCAAACATGGCCGAGGTCCGCCGCAAACTACAGATCAGGCGCGAGGCCGAGGCCAAAATCAAGCGCCTAACCAAGCTGTTCAACCCAAATGACGTCGAGATTCTGCTTACCCCCGATGCCAATGTGATCTTGCGCATGAAAACCCTGAACTTCCGCAGCGGAAGTGCGGTGATCCCGCCAAATGCCTACGCCCTGTTGGACAACATCATCAAGTCAATCGAGATCTTCCCCGATCGCTCGGTGCGCGTGGAAGGCCATACCGATTTCATCGGCTCGAACAAATACAATCAGGCCTTGTCTGAGCGGCGCGCCAACGCGGTCAGAGAATATCTGGTTCAGCGACTTGGCGACACGGGGCAGACAGTGACCGCTGTCGGCTATGGCGAGGAACGCCCCATCGCCAACAATGAAACGGCCGACGGGCGCAAGAAGAATCGACGTATCGATATTGTGCTCTTGGTCCCGAAAGTCTGACCGATATAGGCTGAGTCCACAGTATCGCGTGAAATTTCGATTTGTTGTTTGACTACTGTACGGCGGGCTGGAAACGGCCCGGCGCAATGTGCGGACTCATGTGCTACAAAACCGGACAAGTCTATTTGTTGCCGACAATGGAACCAGCACGGGCCCTTGTGCATGGACGGGTAACAGGATAGAAACACGGCCATGCGTGCATGGTTTCTTCTCAGCATTCTCCTTGTTCCCCTATTAGGCTCGGCTGCGGAATTCGAAATCTATCAGTCCGATTACAAACCCTTGAAGCTGGCTGTTCTCACGGATGCCAGTGCCGACATCAAGGCCCAGCAGGCAAGCTTCGACAATATCGTTCGCAATGACCTGGCATCCAGCCAGTCCTTTGTAGCCATGAACCCGTTGAGCTTTCTGGCTGAAGCGAAGGAGACATGGCAATCCATCGACTATGGCGACTGGCGGGTCATCGGCACGGACACCTTGGCACTATGCACGCTGAAGCGAAACAATGAGGGCTGGACCAGCCGGGTGCGGGTATACAGTCCGTTCCAGGAAAAGCTGTTGGCTGAAACCGAAGTGACCAGCCCGAACCCAAGTCTTCGCCGGCATGCCCATGCAGTAGCCGACTTCATCTATAAAGCCGTGTTGAACCTGCCAGGATACTTCAACAGCCATCTACTCTTCGTGCAAAAGCACGGCAACTATGCTGACCTGGTCTACATGGATCAGGACACGGCAAACCGCCAGACTGTCGGGCGGCGATTCACCCTGCTCTTATCCCCCGACTGGTCACCGGACGGCCATCAGGTTGCGCTGAACACCTATGTCGGCAATCATCCCAGGCTTGAGTTCTTTGATCTGCGCACCGGACACCGCACGACTTTCGGCGACTTTCCAGGTCTGAACAGCACGCCCGAATTTTCCCCCGATGGGCGTTTCGTTGCCGCAACACTCTCACACACGGGCAACTCGGAGATCCACATCTACGACCTGAAGACGAGGACTTGGCGGCAATTCACCTTCCATCCGGGCATTGATACGACACCGACCTGGTCACCGGATGGAACGAAAATTGCATTTGTCAGCAACCGTTCAGGGCACCCACAGATCTATATCAAGCCAGTCGCGGGGGGCAAGGCCACGCTTGTGACCCACACCGGGAACTACAACACCTCGCCGGCCTGGTCGCCCCAAGGGGATCGCATCGCTCTCGTGACATTGAAGAACTGGAGCTATGCCATTGCAACGGTCCGCACAGACGGCAGTGACATCCGCTACCTCGCCACGGGAGACCGCGTCGAATCACCGGCGTGGTCACCAAACGGTCAAATGATCATCTACTCGGCAGAAGAGCATCATATCCGGCGCCTTTACCGCATCCCGTCATGGGGAGGAAAACCGGAAGCCATCACGCCTCCCAACATAGATGCATCGGATCCCGCCTGGTCGCGCAACAACGTTTTTCCATGATCAAATAGTACGATATGTGATGCAGATCATTGCTTTTTCTTATCGACAGGGCTAGCAATTCGTGATGGTGGCGCTAGTGCGCAACTGAAGAATCTTGGGAGGATCAAATGAAATCGAACATCAAACTAGCTCTGGTATCGTTGGCTGCAGCAAGCATGCTATTTGCTGGCTGCGCCAAGAAGGAAGTCGTTGAAACAAGCGGCAGCGAGAGCTCGGCAGCTGTCAGTGCCGTGAGCGAGCCGGCAACCCCGGCCAAGCCAGCCGAAATGTCCGTCTATTTCGCTTTCGACAGTTCGGAGCTGGACGCTTCTGCACAGGCTACGCTAGACGCGATCGCCGAGTGGCTTAAGGCAACCGGAACCAATGTGACCGTCGAGGGCAACTGTGACGAGCGTGGCAGCCGCGAATACAACCTGGCCCTAGGTCAGCGCCGTGCAGACAGCGTGCGTGATTACCTGATCGCCCATGGGGTACCTGCCGGCCAGATTGGAACGGTCTCCTACGGAGAAGAACGGCCCGTGTGCACCAGCCATGGCGAAGCCTGCTGGGCACAAAACCGGCGTGCAGACATCAAGTAAGCACCTTTCAAGCTGTTATTTCCATTCGCGGTCACCGGCCCTGCCGGTGGCCGCGCTTTGTGTTTGTACGCTACTGCTGAGCTCCTGCGCAGGCAAAAAGGACGAGCAGGTCGAACACTGGCAAAATGCCAAGCCAGCCGTCATGAGCACGCTGGACGACATCCGCCAAGAGCAAGCGCGCATGCGCATTCAGCTCGAAAAGCTCGAGGAGCGCATTGACCGCAATTTGCAGATGATTGCCGTACAACGGGCTCAGATCGCTGCTCTTTCCAACATCCTGGATCGATCGCGACGGCCAAAGGCTTCCGAAGATAAAAAGACCGGTGTGCAGACCCCTGTCAGCAAGACAGTCAAGGACACTACCCAATCGCCAGAACCCCCTGCGGACAGCGAGGCCATCAAGGATGCCTACACGGCTGCCTATCTGTCCCTGAAAAGTCTGCACTTTGATGAAGCGACAAAAGCATTCCGCGCCTTTCTGAAACATTACCCAAACAGCGCCTATTCTGATCAGGCGTGGTTCTGGCTCGGTGAAAGCCTATACAATCAGAAAAAATGGAAGGAAGCGCTTCAGGCCTATCATATCGTTGCAGCCGACTATCCGCACAGCGTCAAGCATGCAGCGGCACTTCTGAAGGTTGCCCTGCTCTACCGGCATGAGGGCAAGATCGATGAAGCTAAGGCCTTGCTTGAGCGCCTATTGCGAGAGCATCCAGGCACAGATAGCGCAGCCAATGCCAAGGCCCTGTTGCTCAAACTGGAAAAAGACCTATCGGAAAAGCCGGATTCATGAAAAGTCGACCATGACCCGTTTACGCATTTTCGAAATCTATGACGCCATACAGGGCGAAAGCACGCTTGTGGGCATGCCCTGCACATTGATCCGGCTGGCTGGCTGCCCGCTCCGATGCTCTTATTGCGATACGCCGGAGGCCATTCCGGTTCAGAGCGGACAAATGATGGAGCTTGACGACATCATGCAACGGGTGAGAACGTCCCAGCGTCCTCTGGTGCTGGTCACCGGAGGTGAACCACTGGCTCAGCGGGGTATCTTCGAACTTCTTAAGGCCCTGAGTGGTCAGCCAGCCATCGTTCAGCTTGAGACTTCCGGAGCCTACGACGTTCATCCGGTTGGCCCACCAGTACGCCGCATTCTGGACATCAAGACACCTGGCAGCGGAGAATGCTCGCGCAACCGATGGTCCAATTTACAGGATCTGCGCAAGGGAGATGAGCTGAAATTCGTACTCACGGATCGTGCCGATTACGAATGGATGATGGATTGCCTGAAAAGACACGCCATCGATACCAGTGCCATCCCGGTACTTCTTTCCCCCTGCTGGGGGCTGCTTGATCCCAAGGATGTTGCTCAATGGATCCTCGACGATCATCTCAATGTCAGGTTGCAGCTTCAAATGCACAAATACGTCTGGGGGGCAGAGGCAAGAAAGGTATGAGCCACGCAGTCGTACTCCTGTCGGGTGGTCTGGACTCCAGCACGGCCCTGGCCTGGGCTGTCAGGCGCCAGGGATGGACATGTCATACGCTCGCTTTCGATTATGGCCAGCGTCACAAAATCGAACTTGATGCAGCCTCCAGCGTGGCCCGTTCCCTGGGTGTTCGAGACCACCGGGTCATCCGAGTCGATCTGAGAACCATTGGTGGATCCGCACTCACGGATGACATGGAAGTACCCAAGGACAGCCATAAAGAGTCCGGCATTCCCGTCACCTATGTCCCGGCCAGGAACCTTGTATTCCTTTCCCTGGCTGCGGGGCTGGCCGAAAGTGTGCATGCAAGCCACATCGTCATCGGGGCCAATATCGTTGACTATTCCGGCTACCCGGATTGTCGTCCTGCGTTCCTCGAAGCCTTCGAACAGTGTGCGCGCCTTGGAACCAAAGCAGGTGTAGAGGGAAAGCCCTTGAGCATCGAGGCGCCCTTGCTTCATCTACACAAGTATCAGATCATCAAACTGGGACTTGAGCTTGGCCTGGACTACAGCCTGACACGCTCCTGCTATGATCCGCTGCCAGATGGCATGCCCTGCGGGCACTGCGACTCCTGTCATTTTCGGCTAGAGGGATTTCGACGGGCGGGACACACCGA
>RFGS01000110.1 GCA_003695905.1 Zetaproteobacteria bacterium
CAGATCAGCCAACAAACCACTGATCAATCCGTCAGCATTCCTCCTCCTTGGAAACGAAAAGGGGCAGCCCAATTGGGCTGCCCCTTTTTCTGGCTGACGCCATGATCCATCAGTGCAGCTTTTTCTCAACCTTGGCCAGCAATGCACGCGCCTCCGCCTTTCTACCCGCATCGGCAATCTCACGCCCAGGTCGCGCTGGCGCGGCAAGAGCGCGCCGGAAGTATTCGGCTGCTTCCTTATAGCGACGTGTCTCATCCCAGAGGTATGAGGCCATCCAGAAGTTCGCATCCAGGCTATCGGGTGAGAGCTCAAGCGCCTTCTTCAGATGCTCAACGGCCTTGTCTTCATCACCAAAACCGATCGGCCAGCCGGGCACTTGGTAATACAGACTGCCCAGAGTCGTATGAATCGAAGTCTCAAGTTCCTTATTGGGATGCTGCGCCAAGGCAGCCTCTAGCAAAGCCTTCGCCTCCTTGACCAGCCCCAGGGCACCCAGACCGCCATCCTCGCCAGCCAGGGTGGCCAGGGCGATGCCACCCCAAACCTTCGGAGCAGGATCGTCCGGATGTGCCTGGGCAAGTGCCTTGGCATCCTCGGCCAGCTTCTTGAATCCGGCCACGCGTGCTTGCTTGTCCGGCGTGTTGTATTTCAGTTGATCCCAACGTTGGGCAAGCTGCAGGGCAAGATCCTGCTTGACCTCTTCAGCCGAAGGCGATGGTTCCTCTGGTTCCGCAAAAGTGGCCTGCGGCGCCAGGGCCAACCATGCCCCGGCCATGATGATAAGCATACGCTTCATGAATTGCTCCCTTGTTCATCTGATTTGGCAAATCTCCTAGCAATGCGATTCTGTGCCGCCAGAGCACGATCGACAAGGCGCGGAAACATCACGTTGATGCGCACAAAAAGCGATTCCGGGAATCCAAAATAGATGTCCTTGCGATCATTGTTGATGGCCTTGATGATCTTCTTGACCACATCCTCGGGCGAATCCATGTTCATCTTCGTGGCCTCGCCCATGCGCATAACCTTGTCCGTATTCATGGGGGTCTTCACTGCCCGCGGTGCGATATAGGTTACCTTGATGCCGGTATCCAGTAACTCCCTGCGCAGGGCCTCCGAAAAGCCCCGCAGGGCAAACTTGCTTGCGGAATAGGCTGTGAAATATGCAAATCCGATCGAACCGAAGATGGAGCCGACATTCACGATACGCCCGGACCCCTGCTTCTGCAGCGTAGGCAGCAGCGCGCGCGTAAGCCACATGGGTGCCAGTACATTCACATGCATCATGAGCTCAAGCTTGGCCGGATCCTCATCTTCAAACGCAGCAAAGGAATTGATGCCCGCCAGATTGATCAGCAAATCGACCCCGCCATCCAGGGCCTTCAACGCCAACTCTGCCACCTGCTGACAGTCCTCACGCGAAGCAAGGTTGCCCGGCAAAGCCACAGCATCCAGTTCGCTGGCAAGCTCGTTCAAGGCCTGCTCATTCGCATCCACCAACACCAGACGCCCCCCACGGCGGGCAAGCTCCCTGGCTAGAATGCTTCCCATGCCACCGGCCGCTCCGGTAAGAATGATGCGCTTGTTGCTTACTTCCATGTCAGTCCTCCTTTTTCAGGGGCACAAGCGGCAAGGAGCGGAAAATATCACCATAAAGCTTGTAAAACATCTTTGCACAATGCACGACAGCCTTGCGGTCTTCTTCACAATCCAGCCGGTTTACCAGGTTCTCGTAGAAATCGACATGACCGACATCCAAAGAACCGTGAGAAGTTAGATAGGAAAAGGCGGATTTGGGTAGATTCAGGCTTTGCTGAATGTTTTCGGCTGCTTTTGTGGCCAATGCCACGCTCGTTCCCTCAAGCACGAGAACCATTCCAAAAAAGCCAACAGGATTGAGGCGGTTGACCGTGTCATAGGCATAAGCCACCATCAACTCGGTCGCTGGCAGCGGTGTCGCGCGTCGCACGCTCTCCTTGTCGCCACCACAGGCCTCGATATCGTTCAATATCCATTCTTGATGACCCATTTCCTCTTCAATGTATTCGCCAATGGCCTCGCGCAACCATTCCAGACGCTCGGGAAGACGCGCTCCTGTGGCCATCAACAGCGGAACGGTATGTTTAACATGGTGATAGGCCTGACCCAGAAAGGCCAGATAGCTCTGCAGCGACAGTTGTCCGGCCGCACCCATCTGAATGAACGGTATGGAAAGAAGATCATTGCGTTCCTGCTCGGTTGCAGCCAGCAAGTCTTGATAGAATGCCATGCTTTCTTACTCCTTGTACAATCTTTCAATCTTGTCCGCATATGCGGTCAGAATTTGCCTTCGCCTGGGCCTACCCGTTCCGGTCCACAAGCCATTATCCACCGTGAATGGTTCTGCTGCCAGGACAAACCTTCTCACCCGCGCATAATCGGGCAACCTTTCGTTTGCGGCCTGGACAGCGGCCGCCACCTGAGCGGCATCGCAAGAAGAACGGGGCACGATCACGGCAACATTGAAGGGACGGGCCTCCCCGAACACACAGCACTGCGCAATGGCTGGTTCAATCATCAGCTCACTTTCAACCCATTCAGGTGAAACATTGCGACCAAAGGCAGTAATGAAGATATGCTTCTTTCGTCCGCTCAGGTGCAGAAAGCCCTCCTCATCCAGGTATCCGATATCCCCCGTTGGCCAAAATCCGTGATCAAGCGTGATGCTCTCGCCCAGATAGCCCTCAAACAGGCTGCCTCGGACCAGGATCTCGCCATCCTCAGCGAATCGCAATTCCACATGAGGCAGCGGCCGGCCGACCGAGCCCGGCTTGTTTGCCGAAGGCGTATTGACGGCCACAACGCTTGCTGCCTCAGATAGACCATAGCCTTCATAGGCCGGAACCCCCAACGCCGCAGCTTGGTCCAGCAGCTTCCGCGCAACCGGCGCCCCCCCGACAGCGACATAACGCAGGGATTGTGGCCTTGACAATCCCTGCGCCAAACCCGCTACCAAACCCTGGAGCATTTGCGGGATCATGATGCAGGTCGTGGCCTGGCTTTCCGTGATCGCGCTTACAAAACGGCGTACATCCAGCGCGCTTGCTCCGCCCAGACCCACCTCCGCCATCCCCGGCGCAATGATGACCGCACCGGCCAGCAAAGGAGCATAAATACCGCCGATGTTCTCAAGCAACGTGGCATAGGGGAGCAGGGCAAGGTGACGATCGCCTTTGCCGGCCTCCGTGGCCTCCAACAATGAATGAGCCACGGTTTCCATGGCTTCCTGTGACAGGCACACGCCTTTGGGCTCTCCGGTCGAACCGGATGTAAAGGTGATCTTGGCTGTCGCTTTCGGCAGCTCGGCTGGCTCAGTCTCGATGTGCATACTGAAAGCAACAAGACCACATGCCTCGAAAACCCGGGCATCATAGCTTATGCCCATGCGATCAAGCAGATGTTCAAGATGTTCGGGACGATCGGTGAGCAGCAAACGTGTTGCCGAACGGCTCAACAGATGATGGATCTGTGAAGGGGAGAAGAAATGAGGCACTGGAGTCAGCGTGAGGCCCGCTTGAATGCAGGCAAGATCCGCAGCAATCCAGGTCGGCGTATTGTCGCAAAGCAGCGCCGCGCTGCGGATGTTCAAGTGCCCAAGCCTTTGACCAAGCTCCTCCACTACCCGCGCCAGTTCAGCATAGGTCCATCGCTCCGATCGCCCTTCCACAGCCATGCTTGATGGCATTCGGCTGGCATGCTGGTCCAGTGCAGCAAGAACCTTACTCACGATGCGCCCCTTTGACGAAGCAGCCGCTGGCGCTGACCGGCTTCGACTGCTTCCGCCCAGGTATCGCGCAACATGGCCCAGAGTTCCTGAAGGCTGTCATAACCGTTGCGGATATCCCCAAAGCAGACGACAGGCCTGTCCCCGTAGTAAGTGCCCCAGCGTTCTCGCTCCTGCTGCGGGAGACGATGAATATCAGCCTCCTGCAGTTCCTTGGGCACCAGCCCCAGTTTTCGGAAGGCATTGCGCAGCTTGATCACGCCCGTAAAAACGACCCAGTCGTAACCGGCCTCTCGCAGATAGGCAGTGGCAGCAATGATGGCCATGCGTGCATCACCGGGCTTGGCTTCGGCAAGATTGCCCACCTCCACGATCGAGGCGCGTTCCACTTGATGGCCGAGATAGTTGGACAAGGCCTGCTCGACAGGTTCATCCAGATAAACCTCAAGAAACAAAGGGTGATGCTCGGCATCGCGATAGCCAACAACGGCACTGATCTCGCCCTGCCTGTCCCTGACCTCTATCAGATGAGGCATGAATGTTTCGATATTTGCCCCGTAGCTGCGCCGAAAAACGTCGCGGATGAAAGCCTCGCTTTCCTTCCGGCCCGGATCCCCTTCATGCAAGATACGAATCACTGGGGTTTCCTCCTCGACGCAAGCAGCTCCACATGACAACCTGGAATCTTGCCAGAAAGTTACAGAAAATCATGAGCAAAAAGATCTTGACAGAAGGCCAAAACGCCCCGATCAGACCTCGGATAGCCCAAGCACATCACGCATCGAATACCAACCCGGCCGGCGGCCTCTAAGCCATGTAGCGGCACGTACCGCGCCCTTGGCAAAAACACCGCGATCGGCTGCGACATGATTGATCTCAAGGCGTTCCTCCTCGGCAATGAACATGGCTTTGTGCTCGCCAATGATATTGCCTCCACGCACGACCGAAAAACCAATGCTCCCCGTCTTGCGCTCCCCCGTGATGCCTTCGCGAGCAAATACAGCGACATCATCCAGTGCAACACCACGGCCTTCTGCCAAGGCTCGGCCAATGGCCAGAGCCGTTCCGCTTGGTGCATCTACCTTGTGTCTGTGATGCGCCTCGAAGATCTCTGCATCATAATCATTGCCCAGGATGCTCGACGCACGCCGCACCAGTTCCAGCATCAGATTGACACCCACGGAATAATTGGCGGCCATGACCGTGGGCACGGGCAAAAGGATCTCCCTGAGCCTGGTCAACTGATTGGCATCAAATCCCGTCGTGCCGATAACCATGGCCATGCCTCGCGACGCCGCATGCTCTGCATGGGCCAGCGTAGCCTGGGGGGCTGTAAAGTCGATGATGACATCTGCTGGCGGACACTGTGCGAGATCATCGACGATGCGAACGCCTTGTGTTCCAACACCGGCCAGCTCGCCTGCATCCCGGCCAAGAAACGGCGAGCCCTGCCGTTCGGTGGCTCCAGTCAACCTGCATCCAGCTGCATCGGCGATCGTCTTCACCAGCATTCGGCCCATGCGACCAGATGCACCAACAACAATGATTCCCAATTCATCCATGGTCATGCCTCATTCCCCCGCCAGGTCATCCCAGAACTTCTTCACCTTGTCCAGAAACGAGGACCGCTCAGGATAGACATCATCACCGGTTGCATTGGCAAATTCGCGCAGCAACTGTTCCTGTCTGGGCGACAGTTTCGTCGGAACGGCGATCTGCACCTTGACATAGAGATCGCCCTTCTGATGCGTCCGCACATCAGGAACTCCATAGCCCCGCAGCCGGAAGATGCGGCCTCCCTGCGTGCCGGGAGGAATCCGGACCTTGACCTTGCCTTCCAGCGTCGGCGCCTCCACTTCCGCTCCCAGGGCGGCCTGTGGAAAGGTAATGGGCATCACGCAATGCAGATCAGCTCCGTCACGCTCGAAAATCGGATGCGGCTTGAGCGATATGTTGATGTACAGGTCGCCGTTCGGGCCGCCGTGCAATCCAGCCTCACCCTCACCCGGAACACGCACTTGCGCGCCATCGTAGACACCTGCAGGAATCTTCACCCGCACCTTCTTCTCAACGCGCACTCTGCCACTGCCCCCGCATCTCGGACATGGCGATTCGATCCTTCTTCCAGAGCCCTGACAGGCCGGACATGTGCGCCGGACGCTAAAAAAGCCCTGCGAAATCTGTACTTGTCCATGTCCACCACAGGTGGAACATGGGACCGGATGCGTACCGGCCCGGGCCCCGCTGCCACCGCAGGCATCGCAACTAACATGCCGGGGAATCTTCAGTTCCACTTCCTTGCCATGGGCGGCCTCTTCCAGACTCAGCGACAGCGTATATCGCAGGTCAGATCCTCGGTTGCTGGCCCCACCAGTCGAGCCGAAACCGAACAGATCACCAAAAACATCCCCGAAAATGTCTCCAAAATCCTTGAAGGCGTGAGACTCCTGGAAGCCACCGCGCCCCCAGAAATCATGCATCTGTTCATCCACGCCGGCATGGCCGAACTGATCATAGCGAGCCCGTTTCTCCTTGTCAGACAAAACCTCATAAGCTTCCGTGGCCTCGCGAAATTTCTCCGCTGCTGCGTCATCGTTCGGATTGCGATCCGGATGATACTTCATGGCCAGCTTCCGGTAGGCCCGCTTGATGGTCTGCTCGTCCGCATCGCGCGGAACACCAAGAATCTCGTAATAATCCCGTTTGCTCACAACCGTTCCTCAATCCTCTTCATTCGCTCCGTCATCCAATGAAACGGGGAGCAGCGCCAGAACACGCTGCTCCCCGCGCTAGGCCGCATGCACCTTACTTCTTGTCGGTGTCATCAACAACCTCGGCATCGACGACCTCGGCATCCTTAGCCGCCTCATCAGACGAAGAGGATTGGCTGGATTGCGCTTGCTGCTGCGTCTGCTGGTAGATCACCTCACCCAGCTTCTGCGAGCGCTCGGCAAGCTTCTTCTCAGCAGCGACAATCGCATCCTTGTCATCACCTTCCATGACCTTCTTCAGCTCCGCGATGGCCTCTTCGATGCCCTTGCGTGTGCCCTCATCGACCTTGTCGCCATATTCCTTGAGCGACTTCTCCGTCGAGTAGACCAAAGCATCGGCATGATTCCGTGCCTCGATCAGCTCCTTACGGCGCCGGTCTTCTTCCGCATGGGCCTCGGCATCCTTTCTCATGCGCTCGATTTCCTCTTCAGTCAAACCTGAACCGGCCTCGATTCGAATAGATGCTTCCTTGCCTGTACCCTTGTCCTTGGCATGCACATGAAGAATACCATTCGCATCGATATCAAACGTCACCTCGATCTGCGGCACGCCCCGGGGAGCGGGAGCAATCCCTTCCAGGTTGAACACGCCAAGCAGCTTATTCTCGGAAAAGATTTCGCGTTCACCCTGGGCCACCTTGATCGTCACGGCCGTCTGATTATCTGTTGCAGTCGTGTAGATCTGGCTCTTCTTGGTCGGAATCGTGGTGTTCTTCTCGATAATGCGGTTGAACAGCCCCCCTTCAACCTCGATGCCAAGGCTGAGCGGCGTCACATCCAGCAACAGAACATCCTTCACATCACCGGTCAGCACGGCACCCTGGATAGCCGCGCCAATGGCCACCACCTCATCCGGATTTACACCCTTGTGCGGCTCCTTGCCGAAAAACTCGGCCACCTTCTTCTGAACCAACGGCATGCGTGTCTGACCGCCGACAAGCACGACCTCATGGATGTCCGAAGCCTTCACACCTGCATCCTTCAGGGCCTGACGGCACGGCTCGAGCGAACGCTCGACCAGATCCGCAACAAGGCTCTCGAATTTCGCCCGGGTCACCTTGATCAGCAGATGCTTCGGGCCAGATGCATCCGCGGTGATGAAGGGCAGGTTCACCTCGGTCTGCTGACTTGACGAGAGCTCGATCTTCGCCTTCTCGGCTGCCTCTTTCAAACGCTGCAGCGCCAAAGGATCCTGGGTCAGATCAACACCGTTCTCCTTCTTAAATTCCTCGGCAAGATATTTGATGAGAGCCTGATCGAAATCCTCACCACCAAGGAACGTATCCCCATTCGTGGACTTGACCTCGAAAACACCATCACCGATCTCAAGAATCGAGATATCGAACGTCCCACCACCCAAGTCGTACACAGCGATCAGGTGGTTCTCCTCGGTCTTGTCGAGACCATATGCCAGTGCCGCAGCTGTCGGCTCGTTGATGATGCGCAGAACATTCAGGCCCGCAATGGCGCCAGCATCCTTGGTAGCCTGACGCTGAGCATCATTGAAGTAGGCCGGTACCGTAATCACGGCATCCTTGACCTCTTCCCCCAGGTAGTCCTCGGCCGTCTGCTTCATCTTCTGCAGCACGATGGCACTGATCTCCTGAGGGCTCATCTTCTTGCCATCAAGCTCGACCCAAGCATCGCCATTGTCTGCCTTCACCACGGGATATGACACCAAACTCCGATGATGCTTGGCTTCCTCGGAATCGTACTTTCGCCCAATCAATCGCTTGACGGCATAAAATGTTCTCTTCGCATTGGTCACCATCTGCCGCTTGGCCGGAGCGCCAACCAGGCGCTCCCCACTATCCGTGAATGCAACAACAGAAGGAGTGGTATTGTCTCCCTCGCTGTTGGGAATCACCTTGGCCTTGTCTCCTTCCATGATGGCAACGCACGAGTTTGTCGTTCCCAAATCTATACCAATGACCTTACCCATTTTTCTTGTACTCCTGCTCAGAATTTTTCGCGTTCAATACTTCAGTTGCGAACTCTATGGGGCTTCCTGCGGACCGATTCAAGTCTCGCATCCCTCCTCGCGGTTGCTTTGATCCGTCTTCTCCGTCGCGGGTGCAGGCGGCCCACTGGATACAAGCACCTTGGCCGGACGGATCAGGCGGCCATTGAGCAAATAGCCAGCCACGTGCTGGGCGATGACCTTGCCCTCCGGCTCCTCACTCGGCATCTGTGAAAGGGCTTCATGGTGGTGAGGATCAAATTCCTTGCCCAGGGCATCGATACGCTCGATGGAGAAGCGTTTCATGACATCGTGCCATTGGTTCAGTGTCAGCCGAACCCCTTCACGGACGGCTTCCTCATTGCCTTCGGGGGCATCTAGGGCTCGCTCCAGATTATCAATGACATCGAGCAAGGCCACGGCAAACCTTTCAATGGCATACTTGCGTGACTCCTCGATTTCCCTTTGCGTACGCTTGCGCAGATTGTCCATTTCGGCGTAAGCGCGCAACAGCTTGTCCTTGAGCTCTGCAAGCTCCTGCTGGGCGGCCGCCAACTGCTCTTCGATGGATTCTCCGCCCGCTGCAGACTCGACTTCCTGTCCTCTGCCGACTTCCTGTTTTTCCTGCTCTGCGGATTCCTTCTTCTTTTTCTTTCCGCTCACTACATGCCTCCTAACATCTTGCTCACCCATCGAGCCGCCCCGTCCACAATCGGCATCACATGTTCATATTGCATGCGCTTGGGACCAATGACGCCCAAGGTCCCAGCCACATCCGACGGGCCCTCGTAACGGGACAGCACCAAAGCCACCTGATCCATATCGGCCAGCGCATGCTCGCTCCCGATGAAGACCTTCACGCCCGTGGTTTCTCCCTCGACCTGTCTGACCAGACGCAGCAGCTGCTCCTTGTCTTCGAATGCGGCCACCAACGAGCGAATCGTATCGACAACCGCAAGCTCGGGCAGATCAAGCAAATGACGCTGGCCGCTGACAAACAGGTCGGTCTGGTCCTCATTAGGGCTCTCCGCCCAGCGTTTCAAGTCCTCAAGCAACTGGCGCATGCGAAGCCGATCATGTCTGATCTCCGCTTGCAGACGCAGACG